>CANGYA010000081.1 GCA_947457925.1 Cytophagales bacterium
ACTATTTTAGCAGGAAAAGATAGAGAAAAAGAGAAGCCAACAAAACAGAAAAAGTATGCCGATGGACGAACTTTTGATGCTGTTTCAGTTTTTAAAAGAGGTGAGTCTTTTTTGAAACAGCATTTTATTTCCCTTACACGATTTCTTGATTTAATCCAGTTTTTAAATGTGCAGATAAAAGGCAAGCTACCTTACGATATTCATTTTGTCCAGTAATATTAAAAAATATATATTTCATGGGCTTAAATAGAAAAGTTGACGTGTGGGTTTATAGTAAAGAGTAGTCTATTGGTTAGCAGGTTGTATGAGTGATAAAATTTAGTGAATAGCAAACCCTCACACAAGTTTAGTTTTGTTTAACTTTAAAAAACTACTTTTTTACCAATCCTCTGCCAAAATAGTAAAGCATCTATCATAAAATGCTATGCTTTAACCCCTTCCAAAATAGCTTTTAATAGCCGAAGATATTTTTCATATTCGTCACTATCTTTCATCATTGCCTTTGCTAACTCACTAATTTCATGGGTAGTTTGAGTAGTTAGCATACCTATAATTTGAGTTTTTAACACTTGATTAGCAGCAAAAATTGGAATAATTAGCCTTCCTAAGACTTTTGCAGCCCAAATTTTTGTATCAAAATTATCATCTTCTGGCATTAAATCGCAATGGTTATTGAAAATCTCATTACTCATAATATCAAAATAATTATCTAAAATAAAAGCCAAATCCTTTGCATCTTTTGCTCGTATTTCTGGTCTATCATTCCAAGCTATCAATTTCAATACAACAATAGCTTCTAAACTTGTAGCCTTGAATTCCAAATTATTTTCTGTACTAATTACTAAACTATTTTGATAGGCTTCTTGCAAACCAAGTGTAGAGATAGTATGAAAATTACTTACTTTGTTCCAAGCATCATAGTTTTCTGTATTTTCTATTTCTCCAAAAGGAATTATATCCACTTGAATACGGTTGTTATAAAGTAAGCAAAACTTATTTTTTATAGTTGTAAAATTTTCCTTTTCTATTAAATAAGTAATTAATTCGTCATATTCTTCTCTTTTTGAGAGCAGAATGGCTAAATCTACATCTTCCGTAGCTCTTTGTACCCTAATATTGTGTAAATGTGTAGTCCAAATATCTCTTGCAAATGCACCCAATAGAAAAAAATCAATCCCAAAGAATCGAAATCCTCTTTGTAAAGCTAAAAACATTTCATGTAGTCCTTCTGGGCTAATTGCTTTCAAAGAAATCTGATAAGTATTTTTCATAAATTATATTAGCTGTTTCCAAATTTCTACTGTCTTCCGATAAAACTAATTCTACATAGGATAATAAATGGGGGACACAATTTTTTTGTGGGAAAAACTCTTGTAAGGCTTTTGTCCAAAATACATTCTGAATTTCCAAATTGCCTTTTTCGTCAGGTACAGCCCTGAATAGTTGTAGCAACTCTTTTCTATCAATGGCGGTATAAATGCTTAATTGTTCTGGTTGTAAGTAATTGGTTTGTAAAGCTGCGGCGGGTTCTCCTCCCCAAAAGACAGCAGTGTTTTCAAGATGAAGTTCCTGCCAAGTGCTTAATAAGTTATTATTCAGTAACTTATATTTTTTACTCTGCAATTTTGGCTTTAAGTATTCTTGATAACCAATGACAAATTTCTCTAATAGTTTTTTACGGTTTACCAAAACTCTTTTTCCATTGGCTAAGGTCAGTAAAAAATTGTTCTCCTTTAAACTATTCAAAATTTCACTTAAAGAGCCTGTCGCAATGCCTGTAAATTGGGCTATTTCCCGATAACTAAGATTGAGCAAATCTTTATAGATAAACAATGCAAACAATAATTTAATACCTGTACTTTGAAATGCTTTGGGTTTGCTATAACTTTTTTCCATTATCCTTTTTTGCCCCAAAATCATTACAAAAACACTTTCTGTTTTCAGATAACTATTGCCAACACAGTCTATAAAAAAAATATTATTGGCTATCAATTCTTTGGCTATGTTTTCAGAAATATAGTTGCTTATCAATAAGTTAGGAATCGTAGTATTTGATTTATAGCGAAACAACTCAAATTGGTTCATCACATAAATTGCTGTGGCTTTGCTTACATTTTGTTTAATAGCTGTGGCTAACAAAGTGGCTTGTTCGTCCCGATAGACCAGTTTTAAAGTACAGTCTATCAAGTGATTAGCTGGTGCTTCACTCTCTAACAACAAAGTCAAGCCCGTATTTTGATGAAATACTTGTAAAGCCTTGTCCAAAATATTTTTCTCCCTATCCAACATTTTCTGTTATTTTTAAAAAATGAACAGGCAATAATAATGAACAGCAAGCTAAAAAACTAATAATGCTCAAGATTATTGCTTGCTGTTATTGCTCATTACAAAAAATACTGGGTGAATAGCAAGGTGTAAGGTGGGGCGGTATTAAATAAGATTAAGTAGGTGTTTACTACTAAACTTTAAGTACGTAAATAAGCATTAAGAAATTCTCTTAATGGATTAAAAACGGTATTGGTGTAATCAAATTTAAAATCTTTCCCAAAAACTTTATAGCAAGTATTGTAAAGTAATTCTTTGTTTTGCTCCTGCTTGAAATCTGGAAATTGTTTATAAGTTTCTAAACAAATATTAAACTGCTCTATACAGTTAATAATGCCTTGTTGTTCTGGTGGTAAAGCTTCACGCAGTAATACTTCTAAATCTCCATTATCGTGATTATTTGGCAATAAAAAGAAATCTAATACAAGACTATTGGTTACAATAATATTCTCTAACCACTCTTTTCTTTGTTGATAACCACCATTTTTAGCATTTTTTTCAGGAGTATCTGTATCTAAAATTACCAGACATTGATAACCTTTTAACGTATAATCTCTAATATCTTCATGCCTTTCAGTACGTTCAATAGCACTGCACCCACTTAAACCTTTTCCAGCTAATGTTTTAATATCTATTATTGTATTGTCGTCCTCAATACGCACTTCTCCTTTCAAATTATGAGGAATTTGAAAATTATAATTTTGGCTTATAAAAGAAGTTATAACTCTAAGGTCAATAACACCTTCAACAAATATGAAAACCTTTTTCTTTTCCATTACTCACCTCCCCTGATGTTATAGCCCTCATCTATAGCTTCTTGAAAAGCCTCAAAATTGCGTGTACGTGCTTGTACTTGCTTATCCTTTGTTTGGAAAAGTGTTATGGTACGTGCTTGGGGTGCAAGTCCTTTAAAATCGTCTTTTTCCAAGACTTCTTTAAAAAATTGCACACATTCTAAATTATGTGTAGTGGCAAATAGTTGTATTTTGTTATCTGCTGCTACTTTCAAAATAATAGCCCAAAACTTGCTAAAACGACTAAAATGTATGCCTGCATCTATTTCATCTATCAGTATTCGTCCACCTTTATTCAATGTCATTTGTAAAAGTATTCGAAACAGTTTATTTGCTCCTTCGCCATATTGGTGTAATGGTACTCTCATATCAAGCCCTTTTTCCCTAATCTTTATTTCCCCTGTTTTAGAGTTAGCTATAATGCGATTAATAGTAGGAATGAAACTTTGCATATTATTCATAAATGTTTCTACTATTTCATCTTTTGCATCTTCTACATTGGATTGATATATTTCTGCCAATTCTTTCCCATATCCTTTGCCAAATGGTATAAAGGGCGTATTGATACTATCAACAACAGAAAGAGGAGAAATTTTTAAATCATTAAAAGTAGGTGTAAACTCAAATTTACTGCGTTGTTGGGTCATCACAAAAGACATTTTATGATTTTGAATATCGTTAGCATATACAAAATCTTCCCAAAAGGTGTCTTTGATAGTGGGTATAAAATCGTGTGTTCTTTCCCAATACGCATAAGCTAATCTCCTTGCAAATATTTGTTCATCTGGATTAAATAAAAGAGCCTCCAATAAAGATGTTTTTCCCACATTATTATCACCCACAATTAAGTTAAACTGCCCTAAATTTTTTAACTCTATATTTTTAAAACGTCTAAAATTTAGAATGATAAGGTGTTCAAAATGCTCAGACGGTTCTTTAAATAGTTTTTGTGGTATGGCTGGTATTTGTAAGAGGTCTTGCTCTGTAAATGCTTCATAATTTAGTTTATATCTTACAGCAAATTGTTTATATTGCTCATTAAGTTGAGAAAGCCAATTAGGTTGTTGAATAGATAATTGCATAACATTTTTAGCCCAACGTTCAATAATGAATTCGGCTATATTGCTTCCTAAAGTCTGCTCCAAAAGTAATTTCTTATAATAATCATTTAGTAGCCTTGTGTCATTCGCATCAATAGCAACCTTTTCTAAAGTTTTTACTAATGAAAGCAACTCGTCTTCAGTAAATTTTTGGGTAATCAATACAGAGAGGATGGTTTGGATAAAAGCCAAATTATGAGGTAAGTTCTCTTGTGATTTATATATAGCAAGTGCTTGTTCTTGGTATCTTTGAATTTCCGTTACAGACAAATTGTATGCTAATAATTGACCAATTACAATTACCTTTTCCTCTAAATTACCTTGTTGTTCATAATAATATACCAGATTTTCAAGGTACTCCTTACAAGGTTTTTCCTTATCCCCTTCATCAGCTAATTCCCAGAACTCTTTTGCTTGTGCTGTATTTTTTGCTTCAAAATGCAATAAAGCTATTGTAGCTAACATTTCTGGAGTAACCACATTGTATATCTCATACAACTCTTTAATAATCAAACTCACAAAAATAGTGTTTTGATTATTTTCCTTTAGATATGTGAGGTAACTGATGATAGCAACAATTACCTTTTGTTTCCATTCTATCTCATTTAATAATCTAACTAAGGTATTCTTATAATCATTAATTGTATTTATCTTAATACGTTCAAAATGATTAGTTATTAAATTGGCGATAGCACAACGGGTAATGTGTTCATCTGTTTTCAGTGTAGTAATTTTTAGTAAATCTTCCCATTTTTGAGCCTTAAAGTAACAATTAGACCTTTTTTCTAAAATACTACTATCTTTTATACCTAATTCTTCATACCATTTGGCAGCATCTTCCCAGTTACCTTTCAATTCTTCTGATAAGGCTAAACATTCAAGATATTGCTTCTCATTGCCTAATCTGTAGAAACGAAGTGCAACTAATCGCAAGCCATTTGCATTTCTTTCTGCTTGAGCTTGTTGTTTAGCTATATTGACACTCTCTATTTCATCTTCTTCTTTACTTGGAATGATATTATCTGCCTCGATGAATATATTGCCTTTTGTTTTTTGTAAGACCTCCCAGCCATCATTAATTTGTGGCGGATTACAGAGCTGTTTCCAAAAATTTTCAATGGAACTCTCACTATCAACTATGATTAACTCATTTTGAGCTCTTGTGATAGCTACATAAAGTTTATTAAAAAAATACTTTTTCTCAAATATATTTTCTTTGTCCTCCCAAGATAAATTTTTAAATTGTTTGAGATAGTAATCCCCAAAACCTACCACCACCACTTGTTTAAAATCCACACCTTTGGCTTCAATAGCTGTTTGTATATTATGAAAAGCTCCTTGTTTAGTGGTGTCGTTCCATTCAAAAAAAGTATTTTCTTTCAGGAAATTTTCTTTTTGACTTGCATCAGTAGGAATAATAAAAGCCTTGTAACGCAATTTCTCCCTTATTGTAGTGCTACTTAATTTATCATAAGTTAAAACAACATTTTGAGTAAAGTCCTTGATAGGTTCTACTTTTTTAGACTTTTGAGGACTTTGAATATCTATTGCTAAATTTTTTTTCCTATAATATTGAATAAAATTAGCCAAATTGACAACTGCATGGGCTGACCTATAATTATACTCGGGTAGGTAATTGATGCCTTGCAGTGTATTTTTGAGTTCTTTGTAAAAAATATCTTTTGTTCTAGCTACACTAAAACCTGTTGGGTCGACTGTTTGTGTATGGTCGCCTGCAAAAACAATAGGTACAGTTTCATTATCATCTAATTCAAACTCCAAAAATTCGGATTGCCGTGCTATAAATTCTAAACTTGCACGAGAGAAGTCTTGTGCCTCATCACAGAATATTGCACTATATTTAGGTGTTTTGTCTATATATTGATTAATATAACGAATAGCCTTAGCTTTATCCCAATAACCGTCGTCTAGTAATTTTACATAAAAGTTTTGGTAAACCTCTTTAAAAATATCTTCAAAATAATTGGCTGAAAACTCAACAGGTTCTGGGTTAATATCATTAAAATTTACAATATCTTTATTATTATCATAGCCACGTATATAGGTATTGATAATGAACCATGCTGCCTCTGCTGTACATTTCTGTTTGCCATGAAAGTTTTTAGAGTTTTCATACTTATTTTTAAATGTAGAAAAATCTAAATATTTTATTATTTCAAATTCTTTTTGAGCTTCATCATCAAGTAAATTCCATAAGAAACTTTTAAAAGTAGCAAAACAATTATCTACTGCTAACAAGTCTTCTTCTGGTAAACCCATTAGGTCTGCATTGTTACTTAATAAACTTCTAATGGCAGGTTTTGTAAACTTGTTTAATAAATATTCATTTTCTGTTAAGAAAATAATATTACCTACTTCTTTCAGCGTATCTCTATTTAAAGACTTTATCCAATATGTATGGGCAAATAAATAATATAAAATAGTGGACTTCCCACTACCAGCCTGAGCATTAATATAGGTAGGGAACTTAAAGTTTTGTAAATAATTTGTTTGTTCTTGTAATAAACATAAATTACTTAGTTCATTACCAGATTGAATGGTCAGCCAAGCCTCAAAATCATTAAAAATCATTTTAGGGTACGACCTCAATGAATTTTTGGCTAACTCGTCATACGTATTAATACTAATTTGTCTGTAATCTTGTATTCTTTTCTTTGCATCTTCCCAATGTGCTTTTTGTTTTCTTAAGTTAGCTCCATTTAATAACAGTAACTGCTTGCTATCATCTAATTGGAATAACGCATAAATAACTCCCAACTCATACTCATGGTGTTGAAATTCATTAATTACAAAGTTTTCATTTAGTAAAATATTCTTAGTATAATTACAATTAGCATGGTTTTCCTCATAAATTAGCTTTAATAATCTATGAAAATCTTTTTGGTCATTAAGTTGTATGCTTTTGGTCGTATCTTCTAATGAAACATACTCAACCCATGTTTCTGTTTCAAAAATATGATGCTTGATACTAATTTTAAAATCTTCTAACCACGCCTTTTTTTCGTAAGGTAGCTTCTCTTGGTTGTATTGAACTAATTGCTGACGTTTTGCTACATAATTATCAATATCAACTTGTGGTAATGGATTTTTATCAACCCAATAACCTTTTTTTATTCTTTGAAAGTCTTGGATAGTCCAAAAATGTTCTTTAGCATTAACAATAAGTTCTCTTACAAAATATACAGTATTTGCATTAATAGTTCTCCTCTCTATTAAAATTTTAATAAATTCTTTATTTTTATATTTAAATACAAAAAAAGTTTCTCCTAAAAAAGATTGAAGTTTTGTAGATGCATGCTGTTTTAAATCATCTGAACGAATAAGTACATCAAGTTTTTTTAATAAATCCTCTTTGAATTGTTCCTGCTGGATTTGTTTTTCAAACTTACTACAGAAATGAAAGTTTAACATAGTTTTTTGAATAATTAATTCGTATAAGTAAGAGTAACTAATTAATTGATAATATTGTACCACAGACTTTAGTCTGTGAGTCTTTGATTATCAAGAGATTACAGACTAAGGTCTGTGGTACATTTATTTTTTCCAATTACTTAAGTAAATATAATAATGGCTAATATAATATTTTAAAACAACCCTCACAAAAATTCCTAAAAACTTTTGTGAGGGTTCTTATTTTAACTTTAAAAACTTACTTCTTCACCACCCCAATATGCAATTCCTTCAACTGCTCCTGCGAAATAGGCGAAGGGCTGTCTATCATTACGTCCTTGCCTGCGTTGTTTTTCGGAAAGGCAATAAAATCTCTGATACTGTCCGAACCACCAAACAAAGAACACAACCTGTCGAAACCAAACGCCAAACCACCATGTGGCGGAGCCCCATACTCAAAGGCATCTAACAAAAAGCCAAATTGTGCCTTAGCTTCCTCTTCCGAAAATCCTAAGAGTTTGAACATCTGCGACTGCACCGTTCTGTCGTGAATACGAATAGAACCGCCACCCACTTCTACCCCATTAATCACCATGTCATACGCATTGGCACGAATAGACGACAGCGTGGCGTGGTCTGTACTGCTTAACTTGTGCAAATCTTCGGGTTTTGGCGAAGTGAAAGGGTGGTGCATAGCATGGAAACGGTTGCTTTCCTCGTCAAACTCCAACAAAGCAAAGTCAATCACCCAATGAGCCGAATACTCATCTTTTTTGCGAAGCCCCAAACGGTTGCCCATTTCCAAACGCAATTCGTTGAGTTGCTTGCGGGCTTTGTGCGTTTCTCCCGACAAAATCAAGAGTAAGTCGCCTGCCTTTGCCCCCATCGCATCTGCCCAAGATTTCAGGGCTGCTGCATCAAAAAACTTATCTACCGAAGACTTGAAAGTACCATCAGCCTTACATTGCACATACACCAAGCCCTTAGCCCCAATCTGTGGACGTTTCACAAACTCCGTCAATTCGTCCAACTGCTTGCGAGTGTACTCCGCACAACCTTCTGCCACAATGCCCACAACAGTTTCCGCCGCATCAAACACCTGAAAACCTTTGCCTTTCGCCAAATCATTCAAATATTTGAATTTCATATCAAAACGAATATCGGGCTTGTCCGAACCGTAGTTTTCCATTGCATAGTCAAACGTCATGCGTGGCAATGCAGGCAAATCAATATTTTTTACAGCCTTAAATAAATGCCTCACCAAACCCTCAAACATATTCAAAATGTCCTCTTGTTGCACAAAAGACATTTCGCAGTCTATTTGCGTAAATTCAGGTTGGCGGTCTGCCCGCAAATCTTCATCTCTAAAACACTTCACAATCTGAAAATAACGGTCAAATCCCGACACCATCAACAACTGTTTGAAAGTTTGCGGCGACTGTGGCAAAGCATAAAATTCGCCTTCGTGTATGCGTGAAGGCACAACGAAATCTCTTGCACCCTCTGGCGTGGACTTAATCAATACAGGCGTTTCTACCTCCAAAAAGCCCTGACTGTCCATGTAATCACGCACCGCCTTCGCCATTTTATGACGCAATTCGAGGTTTTGGCGAACAGGATTACGGCGTAAATCCAAATAACGGTATTTCATACGGAGGTCATCTCCGCCGTCTGTTTCGTCCTCTATCAAAAACGGAGGCAATTTGGCGGGGTTTAGCACCGTTACTTGTTCTATCTTAATTTCGATGTCGCCTGTGGGTAATTTCGGGTTTTTCGACTGTCTTTCAGCCACTTTGCCCGTAATTTGTACCACAAATTCACGACCTAACTGGCGAACCGCCTCCGCTAATTCTTTGGGGGCATCAGTCGTTTCTACCAACAACTGTGTAATGCCATAACGGTCTCTTAAATCTATCCACAACAAACTACCTTTGTCCCTTGTGCGTTGCACCCAACCGCAAAGGCTTACAGTTTGTCCTACATGAGCAAGGCGGAGTTCTCCGCAAGTGTGTGTACGTAACATAATCTCAGGTTTTCAATTTTTCGCAAATTGGTGTTTTTTTTTGGGATTTGGAAATAAAAAAACTGTAAAGGTGAGGCTTTACAGTTTTTTTTGGTTAGGGGAGGAGGCGGTTTTTTGCGTTTAGTGTTTCTTGCTTTATTTTATGCTTTGCAGAAATTTCTTTTGCTTGTGCTAACAAAGTTTGAACAGCCTCAAAAATTGAATTATGATTTATCTTATTTTTTTGTTGATAACTAAGCGGAAAAACCATCAGATTTGTGTTTTTATTTGTTTTTATTTTCCCACTTTCTTGTTTTTCAAAATAAGAAAAACTATGCCCCGAATGTAACCAAAGGTAATTAGTGATGATATTTCTATCATGATTTAACTCTTTGTTTACGCAAAAAATTTGCAACTCAAAATCAAAATCAGGTCTGAGGGTCTTTATTTTTGGTTCTAAGTCATTAAATATAGCTTGCAAATTGGTTTGATTTTTTTCTTCTTTTTCTTCACTATCCCATTTCACAATAAATGTAATTTGAAAAGGAATTTCTAATTTCTCTATTGGCAAAAGGCTATTTAGTAAGGGTAATAAATTATTTTCAACTTTATCATTTAAAATGTAATTTTCTGCTATCACTATTGAGTTACAAGGGTGTCTAAAACTTTCAAGGGTTTTCCAAGAGTTAAATTTTCCATTATCCTGCTTTGCTACTACACTAAATAAAGCCCAATTTAGTAAAAATTCAACTTTATCTTTCCAAATAGAATGTTTGAAACAGATAACTCCAAAGCTATTTTGTAGAGTTTTGTAAGTACCTAACTTACTCTCAGTAGTTTCATCAATTATGAAAATAGCATGAGGGTATTTCTCAACAACTTGCTTAAAAGTTGTCTTGTCTTTCAGACTTTCATTATCAAAAGTAGGATTTTGAGTTTCTTTTTTTAATAAATTTTTCAAATGATAATGATAACAACTTGTTCCCTCTTTTTGTAATTCTTGAATATTATAAGGCTCATCAGGTTGTATGAAGAATAGTTCGGCTGACGATAGTAGATAGTGAAACTGTAAGGCTAACATAAACTTACCGTCATTCGATGAAGATGAAAGTGCTTGGTTCATTTTAAGTGTATCAAATTCTTTGTAGAACTCTACTAAGAATTTAATGCTGCAAAAGATAGGAAGTTTTTTCATGTAGTTTTAGTTGTTACGGTTAGGTAATTCGTACAATTCTGCTGTTAAATTATCTGCCTCATTTATAAAACCACTACCAAACTCGTCAGTCATAGCCCCGTTATGATTAATTTGTATTTTCTTCACAACATCTTCGCCCTCATTTTCTGTTTGAAAATAATAGATGATACTATCTTCTTTGTCGATTGTCCCTATTTTGGTTAATACACGAAGTTTTCTAATCAAATACTCACTATGTGTTTCCACAATAAAATGAATACCAAAATTTTTATGTGCATCTATCAATAAATCAGCTAATTGAGATTGAAAATTGGGGTGCAAACTATTTTCGCCTTCTTCCACAAGCAAAATTTTATTCGGATTCAATACAATTTTAAGCAACAAAGGCAATAATTGCGTAATCCCAAAACCATAATCTGCCATTGGTCTGTCTGTACCATTGCTGATATTTACCTTTGTGCCACCGATATCGGGGATAAGGTCTATTTTTTTACCAATACCTAATCTTTCAATCCAATAATTGAGATAAGTTTGTTCTTTACTTTCTTCCTTAAACCCTTTGTCTGTAAACTGTTTTAATAGTCTATTCAGAGCCAAATCACTTTCATAGCTATAAAATCTTTCTTGGTTACCACGAAATGCAGGTAGGTATTCTATTTTATCGCCAAATTCAATAGCTCTTAAAGCTATTTCTATCATGCGTTTAAAAATTGGATACAATAGTTTAAAAGATGTAAACTTTTTTCCATTTTCTTTTTCTTTCAATTTTATTACGATGTCTTCAAATATTAAATCAATAATGGTGTAAATATCACTGATGATACTGTTATCAATCTCTCTTTCTTCTTCTTTATGTTGGTTTTCTATTCTAAAATTAAGTTGATTATTTGAAAGTATAAATTCTAATATTTTTTTTATTTCAATAAAATTAATCTTACTTGTAATATTGTCTGTATTTTTATCAAATTCAAATGAAAACAACTCCGACCATTTTCCATTCGTAAAAATTTCATACGTGAAATAACATAAATTTTCACCTACTAAACCATTACTTTTTAAAGAAATAGCTGTTTGATATTTTGCTAATTCTCTAAAAATGTATCCAGCAACTTCTTCTTTATGAATAGGGCGGGCAATTTCTTCAAATACATTGTCAAAATACAACTTAAATGTAATAGGGTATTGAGAGTTGTGAGTTATACTCTCAAAGTTGCCAAGTTTAGTAAGGCGACTTTCTAACTCGTAATCAACCGTAAATCTTTCTAATTTCTTATTCGCATTTACCGCCAACAACAACAACGCCTTTATCAAGCTGCTCTTTCCCGAATTATTTGCCCCTGTCAATAGCGTAATAGGAGCAAAATCAAACTCCGTATATTCCTTAAAAACCCTAAAATTCTCTATCCCTAAACCTATTAGTTGTGCCATAGCCATTACGAAAGTAGTTTGTTGAGCAAAGATAAACAATTATGAATAAAAGAGCATTTTCGGCACATAATCTACATTTAACAATCATTAACTTTTAGGCTTGTCTAAAAATTTAGTTTATTGACTACCTTTGTTATAGGTTTTTATGCCATAACCACATTTTCGTTCATTTTTAAATTATTATCAATATGGCTATTATCGGCTTTTTTATCGGACATTGGTACTTGTCCCTATTCTGTCAAACATTCTTCTTGCACAGATACGCAGCCCATAAAATGTTCACTATGAACAAGTTTTGGGAAAAGTACTTCTACATTCTTACTTTTATTTCACAAGGCTCGTCTTTCTTGAGTCCGTATGTGTACGGAGCTTTGCACCGTTTACACCACGCCTACGCAGACAAAGAAGGCGACCCACATTCTCCCAAACACTCTCATAATATTTTCCAGATGATGTGGGAAACAAAAAATGTTTACACAGACATTTTGAAAAACAAGTATCAAATAGACAAAAAATATTTGAAAGACTTGCCCGATTGGAAATTTATGGAAAGATTTGGTGATAATTGGGCAGTACGTTTGGCTTGGGGCGTATTTTACTCTTTGTACTATGTCTATTTTGCTACTGAATGGTGGATGTACTTGTTGCTACCTATTCACTACATCATGGGACCTGTACATGGTGCTATTATCAACTGGTTTGCTCATAAAATTGGTTATACCAACTATAAAGTAAGTGATACCTCTAAAAATATGTGGAACGTAGATTTGTTGATGTTTGGCGAAGGACTACACAACAACCACCACAGCCACCCACTTAGCCCTAATTTTGGTAAAAAGTGGTTTGAGTTTGACCCTGCTTATCCTATCATCAAACTATTAAGCTGGTTACACATCATTCGTTTGCGTAGAAATGTGCCTACAGAAGTGGTGAAAGAAGGCGAAGATGTTTTTGCTTCACAAGACTAATTTGGCAGTCAAATTGTTCGTATTCAGGCTATAAAGTTGCTAACTTTATAGCCTGTTTTTTTTAACCTTCTTTCAAATGCTTTATTTAACGTAACTTGCGTACTGTACCGTACCCTTTAGGGTGCAAGGTCATTAATATATTTTTTGAACTAAAAAATGAAATAACCATGTTAATTATACAAACGCAATGTAAAGTAACTAAAATTAATCTTGCACCCTAAAGGGTACGGTACATTTTTTACAATACAACTTACGTTATTTAGTAGCTCACTAAATTTGTAATAATTTTATGAATCATATAAAAAAAACTATCTTTTTAGCTCTATTTCTCACTATTGTTACTTTGGCAAGTACCCAAGCACAAACACGCCTCACCACAAGCCCTTGCGAAATTTGGGGTGTTATTTACGTGCAGCCCATTAAACAACGTGCTACTTTTTTGGTGTATGTAGAAAAAGACGAGTTTTTGGCAGATGTAAGAGTTTTTAAAGAAGACAACAAACTGAATGCAAATAAGGCTGGTATTTGGTATTTTGTGAATAACGAAGGTTTTTCGGATTTCAGTATTCATTTCGTAGAAGACAAGGCTTTAGCAGACTTTTCTATCTATTATACTGAAAATGAGTTCTTTGCGGGTTGTGTGAGATAAAAAATTTGTGAATTTGCTACTTGTATTGGCTCATAGCTGTAGTGTGGACTGAAGTCCACACCTAAAAGCATAATACCACCTCTATAAAACAAAAACCTCCTAAGAATTAACTTAGAAGGTTTTGCGGTCTGGACGGGGCTCGAACCCGCGACCTCCGCCGTGACAGGGCGGCATTCTAACCAACTGAACTACCAGACCTTTGTCCTTTTTGACGTTGCAAAGTAAACACAGTTTTTTTTTTTGTGCAAGCATTTCCGCAATTTTTTTTCTAATTAATGGTAAAAAAATCTTTTATTGAATTACAAAAACCTATTAATCAAGTAGTTAGTAATGTTTTTTGATAGTTTGATTTATTAAATTACTCTTAAAATCGGCATACATGGCTACAACTTACAACATTTGTGCTTAGATTTACCTATTGTTTTTATGTACTCATCAACTATGCTTTCATCTGTTCAAACTTTAGAAATATTAATTCTTGGCTCTGTTTTGGTTTTTGCGATGCCCCGCAACCTGAAATATTGGTACACCATGACCTTAGTAGCAGCCATAGCCCTCCTTACCTCTTACTGGTGTTTTGGCGTATTGACTGCGGACAATCCACAAGCCACTTTTACCCAACCCATGAGTTTTACTTTTTGGTCGGGTACGCCGCTATTAGTCATAGATAAACTGTCTGCTTTTTTTATCTTAGTTACCAATTTTATTGCTGTTGTGGGCAGTATTTATTCGGGTGGCTACTTAAAAGCCTACGAACACCGCAGCAACATAGAGTTTTCTCTGCATTATGCAGCTTATATTATCTTTTACTCCAGTATGGTCTTAGTACCTACGATGCGAGATGGTTTGCCGTTTTTCATGGTGTGGGAATTAATGTCTGTAGCTGCCTTTGTCCTCACGATTTTCGACTACGAACAGCCCGATGTTTTGCGTGCAGGTATCAAGTTTTTGGTTTATATGCACGTAAGTATGGTGATTTTGATGATTGGGTTCTTTGTTTTATACAGTCGTACAGGGCAAATGTCTTTTGATGCTCTCCAAATCTATTTTAGCAATAATCCTAATTTGCCTCTCTTTCTGATTTTCTTTGTAGGTTTTGGTATTAAATGTGGCTTTTTTCCCCTACATTCTTGGTTGCCTCATGCAGATACCGCAGCCCCTGCCCATGTTGCTGCTCTTATGTCTGGCGTTACTATCAAAATGGGCTTTTATGGCTTGCTAAGAGTCTTGAGTTTTGTCAAACAAGATTTAGTAATGATTGGCATTATCATTTTTTCAGTAGGCGTAATCACAGGGCTGTACGGCATTACCAAAACTGTTTTGCACCACAACCTCAAAACGAAATTGGCATTTAGTACCATAGAAAATGCAGGAATTATCGCCATTGGCATTGGTTTGGGTGTAATGGGCATTGGTTTGTCCAATAAAGTTTTTGCTTTGTTGTGCTTTTTGGGCAGTATCATGCACATCTTAAACCATGCTTTGTTCAAATCTTTGCTATTTTTTGGCGAAGGTGCTATTTACAAAACCTTAAAAACCAGATACATAGAAAATTTTGGCGGTTTAATGAAAAAAATGCCCCATACAGGCGTATTGTTTTTAGTGGCTTGTATTGCGGTGTGTGGCTTGCCTCCATTCAATGGTTTCGTATCAGAATTTCTGATATACAGTGGTATTTTGCGTGCTTTAGACCAAGCAGGTATGTATAAAGCAGCCATTTTGTTGGTAGCTCTTATCTCTATGGCATTGATTGGTGGCATTTCTCTATTTGCTTTTTCAAAAACTTACGCAACGGTATTTTTGGGAAGTCCCCGCAGTCCGATTGTGGAACAAGCCGAAGAAGTAGGTACTAATATGTTGGTAGCCAAATACATTGTAGCCATTGCCATCATCATCATTGGTTTAGTACCAAGTGTGATTTTGCCTTTGATTTTCGAGATTACAAAAATTTATGTGGTCATAGACACCCGCATAGCTCCGCGTCAAGTGCTGTCTATTTTGCAGCCTTTGAGTATTGCCACAGGTATTTTTGTAGGGCTTACTTTGTTTTTATTTGTATTGAGAATGTTGCAACAACGCAGCCGAACAGTGGACTACGGAGCTACTTGGGGTTGTGGCTATGTAGGCACTTCTACCAAACTACAGTACACTTCTACGTCTTTGTCCGATAATTTCTTGCAAATTGTCAAACCTATTTCTGAATATAACAAAGAAATGGAGGAGTTTAGAGAAGATGAAATTTTCCCTACTCCACGCACCTTTAAAGCAAAAGCAGCCGATAAAGTAGAAGTAATTTATACCGAACCTGTGGAAGCAGCTATTGAGGCTTTGAAAAAAACTACGATTATTCAAACGGGTAGTGTGCAACATTATATCATGTATGCTTTCATTTTCGTTTTGTTTATTTTTGTGCTGACGTTTTTTAAAGTTATCTAATGGTATGTTTCGGAGTCGTATAGCCCCTACGCCAAGTGGTTTTTTGCATATTGGCAATGTATTTTCTTTTTTATATACATGGTTATTGGTGCAAAAACATCAGGGAAAATTGTTGTTGCGAATAGATGACTTAGACAATGAAAGGTTTAGAATGGCGTATTTAGACGATATTTTTGCCACATTAGACTGGTTGGGTATTACGTATCACGAAGGGGCTACTTCACCAACAGACTTTTTAGACAATTATTCGCAGCACAAAAGAATAGATTTGTACCAAGATTTTTTAAATCAATTAGCTCGAAAAGAATGTATTTATGCTTGTGAATGTTCTCGTAGCCAAATTCAGCAAGTACAAAAAGAACAAAACGTAATTGTCTATCCACAAATTTGTTTGCACAAAAATATTTTTTTGCAAAATCCAATGGTTGCTTGGCGGGTACATATTCCTACCAATACCATTATTCAACTCACTCACCCAAACTTAACGGTTAGCAACATTGATGTAGCAAAGGAAATAGGAGATTTTGTAGTGCGTAAAAAAGACGGCTTGCCTGCCTATCAAATTGCCTCTGTGGTTGATGACTTGCATTATCGTATCAACTGTGTAGTGCGTGGCTTGGATTTGCTGCCCTCTACGGCTGCCCAATTATATTTGGCAAAATTGACTGAACAAACTGATTTTCAAGCTATTCAATTCATTCATCATGGTTTGTTGGTAGATGACAAGGGCAATAAACTCTCTAAGTCGCAAGCAGCCACCGCCATTAAAGATTTGCGTACACACCTCAAAAGTCCTACACCTATTTACCAAGCCTTTGCTCGGTGGGTAGGTTTGCCATCTACAAAGATTCAAACATTAGCAGACCTCAATTACTTTTTTAAAATAGCCGAAATGCCATCTGTGCCATTGCCTACAGTCAAAATTGTATTATAGAAAGAACCGCCGAAATCATTAGCATCTGCACTCCGCAAGTTATATTCATTATCGGATACTTTTTCTACAGTCATTTTGGCTGTCTTCGAGCCTTGTAATAGCACTAAACCTTGTGCAGTACGCACATTCATAGAGTGCGAATAACTCACTATCACCGTATTATTATCCACTTTAATCACACTTGCAAAACTTTGGGTAGGTGGATTCTCCTGTAAATACGTTTGTGAGTACAATGAACTATTAATCGTAATAGTTCTAATCGTATAATTACCTACTAAGGCAGTAGCAAGGTCTGGAGCTGCCCCATTGCCATTATCTCTGGTACAAGCCACAACCATACTTGCTATAAGAGCAGCTAATAAAATAAGTTTTTTCTTCATCATCTATCTAAATTAATAGCAAAAGTAGTTATTTTTATCTATCTAACGTAAAAAAATGGCTAAACGTATCAATTCTTAAGTGAATAAGAATGACATTTTTAGCATTAGGTTTTAGTTTCAATATTTTCACCTTAGTTACTATCGTACCATGCAACACATTCAAAAAACACTGTTAGCCGTTTGGGGCTTTTGTGTATTGGGCTTGTTACTTCCTTACAACAGTTTTGCCCAAAAAATTACCCGATTAGAACCCGCCAACTGGTGGGTAGGTATGCAACTCAACGAAATTGAGTTATTAATTTATGGCGAAAAAATAGGGCATTTGTCCGCCTCCATTAATCACCCTCACGTAGCTTTGAAACAGACGAAACAAGTGCCTAACCAAAATTATTTATTCGTTACTATTCAGATTAGCCCACAGGCACAAGCTGGCACTGTGCAAATAGAACTGAAAGAAGGCAGTAAAACCGTATTGAAACAGCCTTTTCAGTTGTTAGAAAGAGAAAGAGGAAGGGCTAATTTACAAGGTTTCACTTCGGCAGACGCAATGTATATGATAACTCCCGATAGGTTTGTGAACGGAGATGCCAGCAATGACGTAGTAGCCGACTATTTGGAGAACAAAATAGACAGAAAAAACATAGGCGGAAGACATGGCGGAGATATTCAGGGGATTCGCCAAAGTTTGGATTATATCAAAAACTTGGGAGCTACGGCTGTTTGGATAAATCCTTTGTTAGAAAACAACGCCAAAGAATATTCTTATCATGGCTACGCTATTACAGATTTTTACAAAACAGACAAACGGTACGGCACTAATGAAAGCTACCGAGCAATGGTGCAAGAGGCACAAAGTAAGGGCTTGAAGGTCATTGCAGACATGGTAACAAACCACATTGGTTTGGAACATTGGTGGATGAAGGATTTACCCACTACAGACTGGCTGAACCAATGGAAAAACTTTACGGAAACGAACCACAGAAAAACTGTTTTTTTAGACCCACACGCCACCGAATACGATAAAAAAGTATTAACAGATGGTTGGTTTGTGCCTTCTATGCCCGACCTCAACCAACGCAATGCGTCTTTGGCTAACTACTTGATACAGAACACAATTTGGTGGATAGAATATGCAGGACTCAACGGCATTCGGTTAGATACGTACCCCTACCCCGACAAAGATTTTATGAGCCGTTGGGCAAAGGCAGTGATGACGGAGTATCCGCAATTTAATATTGTGGGCGAGGAGTGGTTTCACTTGCCAACAATTACGTCTTATTGGCAACAAGGCAAAAAGAACCCCGATGGTTACAATTCTAACTTAAAAACAGTCATGGATTTTCCTTTGCAAGAAGCCTTAGTAAAGTCTTTGAATGGCAAGAAAACTTGGACTTCTTCGTGGTTCGAAACGTATTATTCTTTGAGCCAAGACTTTTTGTACGCAGACATTCACAATATCTTGATTTTTCCTGATAACCATGACATGAGCCGTATTTATACACAACTCAACGAAGATTTTGGAAATTGGAAATTGGCTATGACTTTGTATATGACTATGCGGGGAATCCCTTGTGTGTATTATGGTACAGAACTACTGTTTACGAACCCCAACACTACAGACCATGGTGTGATTCGTGCCGACTTTTTGGGTGGTTTTCAGGGAGATGCTGCCAATGCTTTTACAGGTGCAGGACTCACCGCCCAACAAAAAGAGGCTACCGAATACTTACGAAAACTACTAAAATGGCGACAAAAAGCCCCAGAGGTACACACAGGAAAACTCATTCACTTTTCTCCAGATGCCAATGATGTCTATGTCTATTTTCGTTTGAATGAACAACGCAAAACCATGATTATTTTAAACAAAAACAAGGAAGCCATTACATTAAACTTAGAAAAATACAGAGAAATTTTAGGCAATGCCCAAGTAGGCATAGAGGTACTAAGCAATACAACGCTGGAACTCAAAGAAAACTTAGTGCTTACGCCCCAAACAGGATTAATAATAGAAATAAAATAATTTTTTTAACTCTTTGTTAGCCAAATAATTACAGGTTGTGGTTAAAAATGTATGATTTGTAATTCATTGATAATGAGTTATTTAAAGGAACACAGATGACACGAATAACACAGATATTCACTGTTTTTGTTTTAGGCTTGAATATTCGTCCAAACTTCGTATTTCTTTTTTCGTAAAGCATTGATAATTAAG
>CANGYA010000082.1 GCA_947457925.1 Cytophagales bacterium
AAATGTAACTATTTTTAAAATAGATTTAAAAAAATATTTAATTTTTTAATGTAATATTTAATTTATTTTAGGTTAGTTGCTTTTTTTTTAAATTTTTTGCCAAATCTCCCATGCCTTTTCTGCTTGTAAGTACAGCATTTCTAACCCGTTTTGTACTTTTGCTCCTTTTTCATGGCATTTTTGCATGAATAAAGTCATTTCAGGGTTATACACCAAATCAAGGACGAAGTGATGTGGTGAGATGCAGTCATAATTAATAGGTGGACAAGCATTTATTTCGGGGTACATACCCAAAGGCGTAGTATTGATGAGTAAACGGCAACTATCTTGGTAGTGTGTGAATTGTTCGTAACTAATGGTTGTTTCTGTTAATTGGCGAGAAACGACAATAAAAGGAATCTCTAAGTCTTGTAATGCCACTTGCACCGCCTTAGACGCACCTCCACTGCCCAAAATAAGGGCATTAAGTCCGTTGTACTGCTCATTGGGGAAATCTTTGGCTAAAAAGTTTTTCAATGATTGTTGAAAACCCCAATAATCAGAGTTATATCCTCTTAATTTGTTGTTTGTCAATACTTTAATTACATTTACCGCACTTATTCGTTGAGCCTTTTCGTCCAAACTATCCAAAAAAGGTATCACACTTTGTTTGTAAGGAATCGTAACATTTAAACCTTTCAAATTGGGGGTATTAGCTACCAAACTCGAAAAATTTTGTAAGGTTGGTAACTCATATAACTCGTAATGACAATGGCTAAGTTGTTCTTTTTCAAATTTTTCTGTAAAATATTTTTTTGAAAAAGAATGAGATAGAGGGTAACCTATCAAACCGTATTGGGCAGAAATTGACATAAAACTATAGGTTTTGGGTAAACTCTGTAAGTGAAATTCAACTATAAATTAGGCATTTTTAGTTGCCAACTTAGTAGTTTTGCTATTATTATTTGAAACTCCAATATTATGAAAAAAATCATTTATCTCTTCATCATAAGTGCCTTTATTGGTGTGGCGTGTAGCAATGAAGAAGAGGAAACTTTTTATGTACCCAAACAGCGTGGCTATTTACGAATTAACTTGCCCGAACCGAAATATGTACAAACCCCAGATTCATTGCCCTATTCTTTTGAATATTCTGCCCATGCAAAATTGTTGAATGATACTTCGGTGGTAACAGAAAGGTATTGGTTTGAGTTGTACTACCCACAATTTACGTCCAATATTGATATTTCTTATCGAAAAATTAATAATAATAAAAACTTTTTTCGAGATTATGTCAATGATTCGCATACTTTGGTAGGCAAACACCACTTCAAGGCTTCGGGGATTACAGAAACTACTTTTAAAACTGCCAAAGGGTACTCGGCTATTGTTTTTGAGCTACGCGGTGATGTTCCCTCACAGTTTCAGTTTTATGTAACAGACTCTACACAAAACTTTTTGAGAGCCTCTTTGTATTTTCCTACAAACCTGCATAACGATTCATTAGCCCCTGTCATAGATTTTGTGAAGGAAGATATGCTGCACATGATACAGACTTTGGAGTGGAAAAAGAAGTAGTTTCAAATTATTTAAAAGTGCTTAGAACTAACATTTCTTTGAGAAATGTTAGTTCTTCTATAATTAAATAATGTTATTCAGTTGTTCCTTGATTTTTTCTAATTCTTCTTTCATGCCCACTACCCAATGCTGAATAGCTGCGTCATTTGCCTTAGAACCAATCGTATTGATTTCTCTACCAATCTCTTGAGCTATAAAATTGAGTTTTTTTCCATTGGAAATTGGCTCATTCAAAACATCTATAAAATATTTTAAATGACTTTTGAGGCGTATTTTTTCCTCGTTAATATCCAACTTTTCAATGTAATAAATCAATTCTTGTTCAAAACGGTTAGTATCAAACTGCTCGTCCTGTTTCAACTCTGCTACTTGTTGGTGCATACGTTGGCGAATATGTTGTACTCTTTCGGGGGCTTGTTCTTCTATTTTGTGCAAATATTCATGTATTTTTTGAATACAATCTATAAACATTTGGTACAATTCCTTTCCTTCGCGTAAACGAAACTCCTCGCATTGTGCCAATACTTTGTGTAGTTGTATTTGTACCTCTGCCCATATTGTATCTTGTGCCACAGAAACAGGGGCTGGAATGTAGGCTTGCGGCATCATCATTGCCAATCTTAGCAAATCATCTTGGGTTGCACCTACCAATTCCGCAGTAGCTTTCAAGTCTTGATAATACTGCACCACCAAAGGTCTGTTTACTATTACTCTGTCCTCTGTATTTTTTTTATTAAAAAAATTTAAAAATAATGATATTTTGCCTCTTTCTAATAATTTTCCTATCAAATTTCTTATGTCTATTTCTTTTTCAGAAAAAACAGTTGGCAGTTTTATAAAAACGTCTAAGTGTTTGGCATTAAGGCTTTTTAGTTCTATTTGTAACGAATAATCTTCGTTATCTATCACCACTGCACCAAATCCTGTCATTGATTTTACCATAATAATTATATTTTATTGTTGATGATACGTTTTAAAAATACTATCTATTTTCATTTGTAAAACTCCAAAGATAGCCTCTTTAAAAATTTTAGAAGACATCTTGGATACGCCCTTCGTTCTGTCTGTAAAAATAATAGGCACTTCCACGACTTGAAAGCCATATTTCCAAGCCAAAAACTTCATTTCTATTTGAAAGGCATAGCCCACAAATTTTATTTTATCTAAGTCAATGGTTTCCAATACTTTACGTCTATAGCACTTAAAACCTGCTGTAGTGTCCATAATACGCATACCTGTAATAAAACGTACATATTTACTTGCAAAATAGGACATTAGCACTCTTTTCATAGGCCAGTTTACTACATTTACCCCTTGAATATACCGAGAACCAATAGCTACATCATTGCCTTGTACGGCACACGCCTCATACAGTCTTACTAAGTCTTCGGGATTATGCGAAAAATCTGCGTCCATTTCAAAAATATAGTCATAGCCTTTTTGTAGAGCTATTTTAAAGCCATGAATATAGGCAGTTCCCAAACCTAACTTCCCTTTACGTTCTGATAGATGAATTCTATGTGGAAATTCTGCTTGTAATTCCTTGACTTTCAGTGCTGTACCATCTGGGGAGCCGTCATCTACAATCAACATATCAAATGTTTTTCGCAAAGACATTACAGCCCTAATAATAGCTTCTATATTTTCTATTTCGTTGTAGGTAGGTATGATAACAATGCTATCACTCACAATAATTAAATTTTAAATGTTAGAATAATTACAATAGTATTTTTTGATGAAATGGTATTGCTGGAAAACCTTAAAGATGTATTGACAAGTACCCGATTAATTAATAAAAAATGGGGCAAAAGATGTAATACTTGCAAAACTAAAACAATTTTTTTGAGAATAGTGGGCGTAAGGGGAAATTCTTGTGTTATTTTTCCTTAAAGAGTTGTACGTAACATTGTAATTACTTCATTATCAATACAAAAGCCAAAAATTAGCATATCATCTATTTGATTAGCGCCATTTATCCATGTGTCCATTACTTTTTCTAATTGTTGGCTTTGTTCGTCCATTGTTTGCGTATGTAACGTAAACAACAACTCTCTGAATCTTTTAGGGCTAAACTTTCTATCTTTTTCACCTCCAAATTGGTCTTGATAACCATCTGAAAATAAATAACAAATTGTAGTATAAATTGTATTATTTTCACCTAATAAAATAGTGGATTTTACAAAATTACGTCCCTCGTCTAATTGCACCCCGCCTACAGGTAGTATATCACCTCGTATAATACTTACTTCGGTAGGTATTTCTTGGGTGTTGGGTAGGTGTTGAATGAAGTATAAGGGATTTTTAGCAGCCGAAAATTCTAATAGCAAGTTTTCATAGTCTATTATTGCCACAGCTACGTCCATACCATCTCTGTTAGCCGTTTTGTCTTGTCGTAATACTGTTTTTACCCCAATATGTAATTTATTCAAGATTTCTTCTGGGCTATATACTTGATGAATATTGATAATATCGTGTAATTGCTCAAAACCTATCATACTCATAAATGCACCCGGTACGCCATGCCCAGTACAGTCTGCCACTACCAAAATCACTTTATTTTGGCACTTTGACAGCCAGTAGAAATCACCAGATACAATATCTTTCGGTCTAAAAAAGATAAAATGTTTGGGTAACAGTTGGTTAATATAATCTTTTTCAGGTAGGAAAATATTTTGAATACGTTGGGCATAATTCAGACTTGACTTGAGATTATTGATGGCATTTTGAGCTATTTCTCTTTGTTTATGAATCTCCTCAGTCTGTTTAATAATTTGTAACTGTTGTTGTGCAAATTGTAGGTTTTTTTGAGTTATTTCTTGTAAAAATTTGTGTCTTTGTAGAGCTGTATCAATGCGTACTGTTAATATAACTTCGCGTATCGGTTTAACAATATAATCCAAAGCTCCTGCATTAAGATGGGAAGATAGTAATGTATCATCAAGATAAATTTCTCTATCTACTAACACTATTATATCTATATGTTTATAGGAATTTGTGTTTTTAAGCAACATAATTACTTCTGTAGGAATAGTGCTAAGATATGGCACATCTACCAAAGCTATGGCTGTTTCTGTAAGGTCTTCGGGGTCTTGTAGTAAGTCCTCTCCGTTTAATGCAAAAAAATCATAACCTTCTCTTTCTAATAGATAAGATAGCTGCTGTATTAACTGAGGGTTTTGACTAATAATGGTAACTTTTTGCATTATAAAATTATAAATAATTAATTTAAAATACAAACAAATTTAACTCAATGACATAGTGTAGTAAAATTAATTTTACTACACTATGTCATTTGAAGCAATAACAATAAATATGCCTCAATACACAAATATTACAAGCATTATTTTTGTACCTCTATTGTTTGGTGGCTGCGAGCAGCAACATTAAACCAACCTAAAACTTGAGTTTTAGAATTAGTATTTTTATTAAAAATATTCGTACCCACATTCACGGGTGGTGTAGCAAATAAGCCTCCATTTTGTTGTTGTTGTCGCACTTTTTGTAAAAAAGTAAACGTAGCTTCCGTAATAGAATGGATTTCTACTCTTACTTTATCTCCAATCTTATAGGGTTCATCTGCTCTAGTAACTTGATTACGAATAGGCAAAATAAAGGAAGTGCCGTCTGTACCTCCTCCTTTATTAAAAGAGGCATCATACGCCAAATTCAACTCATTGGGCTTATTAAATAATGTATCATTTCTAAAAGTTTTAATACGGTAACAGTCGCCAGTTCCTACAAAGTCTTTTGCAAATAAAGAAACATAGTAGCCCTCCTTAGACAAAGTGCCTCTTTCGCCAGCTTTTTTAAATTCTACGTTCAGTGAGTCAATCGGAGGAACTCTATTTACTTTGGAGTCTGCCGTAAATTCTTCGCCTTTATAACGGATAGTCAGCTTATAAGATGTACCGATTGTTCCCAAACTATCATTATTAGTAGGTCGCCAAATATAATTTCCATCTTTTTTTTCATCTACAAATGTGAAAATTTTATTAGCACTATTACTAATAGTTACAGTTGCTCCTAAGGCTGATGGCGGAGTTGCTCTGTCCAAGAAGCCGATAGTTTCTGTTAGGCGAATGGTTTGTGCTTGTGTTTCATTGGTAACAAAAGCATCGACAATTAAAACGGGGGTAGCATTGTTGTCCAAATCTGGATAAACAACGGTTTCACAGGCTGTAAGCCCTGTAAAAGCAAATAAAAGAATTAATTTTTTCATGTAGTTAGTAATCTGTAATGTACTGTAAAAATACATATTAATAAACACAAAAACGAATTTGATTGTTTGTTAAGTTATTTAAAAGTCTTTGAGTTTAAACTTTAAATTCAGTACAAATCTAATAAATAATTGATTATCAGATTTTTGTATTACACAGTTATTTTATATCTATTTTCTATTATACATATATGCTAATTTTTTTTTTCAAAAAATACTAGAAAAGTTTGGTAATTCAAAATACTCCTTCTAAGTTTGCAATGTCAATTCATCATTTACACGCCTGCGTAGCTAATACGCAATCCTGTAATTGATTTATAGAGAAAGAGGAAGAGAAAAGGCTCTGTGAACTCTTAGCAACCTACGCACATCGCAAGGTGCTAAATCCTTACCTAAAAAATTGTTAGGAAATATAAATCTAAGTACGGTTATGAAAATCACAATCAAAAATTCAGTTACCCAACTAACCAACCAAGTTAGTTTTATTTCGCCTCAATCTTCACAACTTTTCGTTGTGGCTACTACTCCTACCAACAATTCTATGTATTGTTGTTGTTGTTAATTTCCCTTTTTTCATTTTATCGTTAGTGCTTTTCGCACAAGCAAAGAATAGTATTACTGTTCATAGTATTTTATTTATGCTTGGTGTTAAGTTACTACAATGCAATGTAGTTGCTTGCAGGTATATCTGCTTGCCTATTTTGTAGCTACGCCCTCGTTTACGCACTAAACTCTCTTTGGCTGTTTAGGTATCTCTTTGTGTTTTGTTGTCTAAAAAAACAGCAATGCTTCACTGTAACTTGTCAAAATTTTATCACTTTTTGATATAAAAATTACATATATATTTTTACTATGAATACACAAAATTTAGAGCAACTCACCAACGGTAAATCTTTAGAAGAAAGCATTGTTATCTTAGCACAACATACAGAAGGCAAGATAGTTTTTTCTACAAGTTTTGGTGTAGAAGACCAAGTAATCACCCATGTTATAGCTACACAACAACTCAAAAACATAGAAATTTTTACCTTAGATACAGGCAGACTATTCAATGAAACTTATTCAGTTTGGTCAAGAACTAAGGAGAACTATGGTATAAAAATTAAGCCTTATTATCCTGAAAATCAAACTCTTGAAAATTTTATCGGCGAAAATGGTATCAATGCTTTTTACCGTTCTGTAGAACTACGCAAACAATGTTGTTTCATCAGAAAAGTAGAACCACTACAAAGAGCTTTAGCTGGTGCAACAATCTGGATAACAGGTTTGCGTGCCGAACAGTCTGCCAACCGTAGCAACTTGGCGTTGGTAGAATGGGACGAAGGTTATCAAGTTTTTAAATTCAATCCTTTATTACATTGGACAGCCGAAGAAGTGAAAAATTATGTAAAAAAACATAATATACCTTATAATATCTTACATGAAAAAGGTTTTGTAAGTATTGGCTGCCAACCTTGCACAAGGGCTATTCAGGAAGGTGAAGATTTCAGGGCAGGCAGATGGTGGTGGGAAGACAATAGTAAAAAAGAGTGCGGATTGCATAGATAAACAAAATGTAGCATAGGCTTTAGCCTGTGAATATAAAAAACTAAAAATAGACAAAAATGGCAAACTCAACACATTATTTAGAGCAATTAGAGGACGAAGCAATTTATATTTTGCGTGAAACAGCAGCACAGTTTGAAAGACCCGCCTTGCTGTTTTCGGGTGGCAAAGATTCCATAGTCCTCATTCATTTGGCATTAAAAGCCTTTCGCCCTGCCAAATTTCCGTTTCCGTTGGTACACATAGACACAGGGCATAATTTTCCCGAAGCTATAGAGTTTAGGGACAAGTTAGTAGCTCAAATCGGAGAGAAATTAATTGTAGGTTCTGTGGAGGAAAGTATTAAAAAATACAATTTGAAAGAAACACAAGGACGTTTTCCTTCAAGAAATGCTTTACAAACTTATACTTTATTAGACACTATCCAAGAGTTTCAGTTTGATGCGTGTATAGGCGGGGCAAGGCGTGATGAAGAAAAAGCAAGGGCAAAAGAACGGATTTTTTCGGTACGTGATGACTTTGGGCAGTGGGAGCCGAAACTACAACGCCCCGAATTGTGGAATATCTTAAATGGTAAAATTCACAAAGGACACAATGTAAGGGTGTTTCCTATCAGTAATTGGACGGAGTTAGATGTTTGGAATTATATACAAAAACATGAAATAGATTTGCCAAAATTGTACTTTTCTCACGAAAGAGAATGTATCGTTTTTCAGGACAAACTCGTAGCTACTTCGGAGTTCATTCAACCACTGCCAACAGATACTGTAGTAAGCGCAAAAGTGCGGTACAGAACAGTTGGCGATATGACTTGTACGGCTGCCGTTCCTTCGGAGGCAAGCACCTTGCCAGAGATTATTCAGGAAATTATTGCCACCAGCATCAGCGAAAGAGGACAAACCCGCCTCGACGACCAACTTTCGGAAGCAGCAATGGAAGACCGAAAAAAACAAGGGTATTTCTAAATATGTAGCATAGGCTTTAGCCTGTGCCTAAATAAAAATACTTGATTATCAAACTATTAAAAAAATTATGTACTACAAGTAAAGAGTACGGTAGCTACAGGTTTAAACTCTGAAAACTCATGAAAACACTTAAATTCATAACAGCAGGTAACGTAGATGATGGCAAAAGCACTTTAATAGGCAGACTTTTGTACGACTCGAATAGTATTCACACAGACCAGTTGGGCATTTTGCAAAAGCAGACTAAAGCCTCTCAAAATGGCGAAATTGACCTTTCTTTAATCACAGACGGCTTGCGGGCTGAACGTGAACAAGGCATTACGATTGATGTGGCATATAAATATTTCTCGACGGCTCATAGAAAATTTATCATTGCAGATGCCCCAGGACATGAGCAGTACACCCGCAACATGATTACAGGGGCTTCTAATGCCGACCTCATTATTTTGTTGATTGATGCCCGCAAAGGTGTAACCGAACAGACTAAACGACATGCAAGTATTGGCTCGTTGATAGGCATAAAAAAGGCGGTGGTAGCCATTAACAAAATGGATTTGGTGAGTTATTCCGAAGCTGTTTATGAAACAATCAAGGCGGGTTTTGAGGAAAAACGCAAAGAGTTGAATTATGATGAGGTGGTTTATATTCCTGTTAGTGCTTTAACAGGCGATAATATTGTTCAAAAATCTGAAAATATAACATGGTATAAAGGCAATGCTTTACTACCTTATTTGGAAACGGTGGAAATTCCAACCGCAGTCACACAACAATCTCGTTTTCAGGTGCAATGGGTGATACGTCCCAAAGATGAGCAATACCATGACTACAGAGGCTATGCGGGTTTAGTGCTAAGTGGTACGTATAGCGTAGGAGATAAAGTCAAAATTTTACCCGCAGGTTTTGAAACGGAAATAGTCAAAATAGAAAGGCATCAAAACAGCGTGGCAAAAGGGCAAGCAGGTGAAAATATTGTGATTCATCTCAAAGACAATATTGATATAAGTAGAGGAGATAGTATATTGAAAATCAATGAATTGCCACAAGAAAATAACCAATTGAAAACGTGGTTATGTTGGTTTGACAATACGCCGCTGAACCTCTCAAAAACGTATCTGTTGCAACATAGGTTTAAGACAGTACGAGTGAAAATTCAGGCTATTGAACAAAAATGGAATATCAATGAATGGAAGTTTAGTACAACTGATGAAATAAAATTAAACGATATAGCACAAGTAAGTATTAAAACCAATCAAAACTTATTCTTTGATGCCTTCGGTGAAATTCCGCAAAATGGCAGTGCTATTTTGATTGATGAAACAAGTTTTAATACGGTAGGAGCTTGTATGCTATTGTAAAACCCGTAGCAACGGAATTTAATCTGTTTCCTATATGCATATTTATATTTTCAACGGACTGAAGTCTGTTACTACAAAAAACTAAACAAGTACAAAAATAATGAAAACATATACACATAAAGTCATATTAGCAGGTGCAGGTTGTGGCGACCCTGAACTGATTACAGTTAAAGCCCTCAAATACATTCAAAAAGCTGATGTTATTTTGACAGATAGGTTAGTATCGCCTGAGTTGATTACTGAAAATGCACGACCAGATGCCATTATTCATTATGTAGGCAAACAATGTTCTAAGGGCAAAAAAACGCCACAAACAGCAATTAATGATTTACTCATTGAGTATGCCCAACAATACAAATTAGTAGTAAGACTAAAAGGTGGAGATGCTTCTTTGTTTTCTAATATTTTAGACGAATTAGAAATCTTGAAAGAAAACAATATTGCTTACGAAATTATACCGGGTATTTCGGCTGCTTTGGGGGCTGCGGCTTATGCAGCTATTCCGCTAACAGCCCGCCGACATTCCAGAGGAGTTCGTTTCTTGACTTTGTTTGATTTGCCTTCGGTTACAAAAGAACAATGGGCAGATTGGTCAAAAACAGATGACACTTTGGTATTCTACATGAGTGGGCAAAAATTAGACAATTTGGCTCAAGAGTTTTTGGCAAATGGTATTGATACCCAAAAAGGTATGGCTATTATTCAACAAGCTACCACGCCTGAACAAAGGACTATGGTCTATTCTTTTCAAGATTTAAAGCACACGCAACTACCTGATTTTGAGTATGTTCCTACACTCATTATTGTAGGAAAAGTAGTTGAGTTACATAGCCAGTTTGCGTGGTTCAAAGAACGTAAAGAAACGCAATCTTACTTTGATAGCCACCCTACAGTGCCTTATGTCATGGCAGAGAGTTTAAGGCTTTTTGCCTAATATACTGTAGAACGGACTTTAGTCCGTTCATTAAAGTAAAAAAACGGACTAAAGTCCGTTCTACAGGAAAATTATAATATAACGAAATTTATGATTACTGAAAATAAATTAACTTCTTTCAAGAGCCTTGTGCAGCAGTCTTCCAGAGAAGAATTGATATGGCTCAACGGTTACTTGGCAGGTTTGCTGGAGCAGCCTCAACTACAAACTAATCCTTCTGTTTTTGTAGATGCCCCTGCGGTACTACCAAAACCCACGATTATTTACGGAACAGAAACAGGAAATAGTAAAAAAATTGCTACACAACTACAAGCTGCCCTTAAAAAAGTGAAAATTTCCGCCAAACTTTTTGATGCTTCGCAATATCCTGTGGACAAGATAGAACAAGAGGAGTTTTTGGTAGTCGTAATGAGTACGCAAGGCGAAGGTGAGCCGCCACAAAGTGCTGCAAAATTTTTTCAGGCTTTGTTAGATAGAAATTTTCAACTACAAAAAACACAATTTTCTGTTTTTGGATTAGGAGATACAGCCTACCCTCTATTCTGCCAAGCAGCTACTGATATGGACAAGCAATTAGAAAAATTAGGGGCTAAACGTGCTTATCCTTTGCAAAAAGCCGATACAGATTATACGGCTTTGAGCCAAACATGGATTGGAGAAATTGTAAAACTTCTTACTACTCAAAATATTGGTAGTCAATTAGTTGTAAAGCAAGAGAAACAAAATGGTTTAGCTACATCCCACAAACAAAACTACGTTGGGCAGATTAAACACAAAGTAATTTTGAATGATAGAGATTCAAACAAACAAACGTATCACATAGAAATAGAAAGCAATGAAAAAGTAGTGTATGCTTGTGGAGATGCGTTGGGTGTTTATCCCAAAAATGACGAGGAAACTGTAAGAAAAATTGCAACTTTTTTGGGAGAAAATCTTGATAAAGCAATAATTACTAACGCACAAAGCAGAAAATTATCCGAAGTGTTGGCAGAGAAAAGTGTAAGAAATTTGGGTAAAAAAACTATTGAAAAGCTCAATACGGTTTTACAAACCACTATTCAAGGAGAAAAAATAGATTTGCTTGATGTATTGCCAATCATACAAAAGCCTGACAAGCTGAATAGTACAGATTTTTTAGAAATTTTTAGCACGATTACACCACGTTTGTATTCTATTGCATCTTCGCCTGAAGCACACGAAAATGAAGTACACTTAACTGTTGGCTTGCATAAGTTCAGGACAAATGAGCAAGAAAAAATAGGTTTGTGTTCAGACTTTCTGGCTAATTATCCTAAAAATACAAAATTAGAATTTTACATACATAAAAATAATAATTTCCGTTTGCCTGCCGAAGACAAGGACGTGATTATGATTGGAGCAGGAACAGGTGTTGCACCGTTTAGGGGCTTTTTGTTCCAAAGAGATGCGGAAAATGCCTCTGGGAGAAATTGGTTAGTCTTTGGGGAACAACATTTTACTTTAGATTTTTATTACCAAACTGAAATTCAGGAGTTCTTAGCAAAAGGCGTATTAACCAAACTTTCAACGGCTTTTTCAAGAGATACCAAACAGAAAGTTTACGTGCAGCACCGCCTCAAAGAAGAAGCTACAACCTTGTACGAGTGGTTGCAAAATGGTGCGTATGTATATGTCTGCGGGCAGAAAAACCCAATGAGTATAGATGTCGAGAATACATTGGTAGCAATTATTGCCGAAAAAGGGAAAGTTTCAACCGAAAAAGCCCAAGAGATTTTGGCACAGTGGGAAAGTGAGGGCAGATATTTGAAAGATGTTTATTAAAAAGTACAATTTTAAATTTACTAATTTATCTGTAAAATCTATAAGTTTTGAACACTTTATAGGTTTAAACCTAACAAAATTATGAGCAAATTATCACCCATAGAAGATATAAAAACCAGCAGTGACGGTTTACGTGGCACTCTCAAAGAAAGTCTAACGGACAACTTTACAGGGGCAATTCGCCAAAAAGACGAGGCTCTTATTAAATTTCATGGAATGTACCAACAAGACGACAGGGACAGGCGTGAAGAAAGAGCCGAGAAGAAGTTAGAAAGATTGTACTCTTTCATGATACGGTTGCGAATACCTGCGGGAGTTATCACTGCTGAACAGTGGAAAGCCGTACACGAAATTTCTGAACAGTACGGCACAGGTACTATCAAAATTACCACACGCCAGACGGTACAATTACATGGTATTTTAAAGCACCAACTTCGTCTAACATTGCAAGATTTTGCGATAGCTAAATTAGATGCGATTGCAGCTTGCGGAGATGTAAACCGCAATGTGGTGTGTAGTTCGCACCCGCAAGTGTCACCTTTGTATGCTGAAATTTACGAGTATGCCGATAAAATTTCCACGCTGTTATTGCCAAAAACACAGTCTTACTATGAAATTTGGGTAGATGGAGAGAAAATTTACGAAAGGGAGAGTGAAATTGACCCTTTGTACCAAGACCGTTATTTGCCCCGAAAATTCAAGATTGCTATTGCTATTCCGCCTTCTAATGATGTAGATGTGTTTGCTAATGATATTGGATTAATAGCAATTATTAAAAATAATAAATTGCAAGGTTTCAATATAGTTGTTGGCGGTGGACTTTCTACTACACATGGTAATCCAGCAACTTATTCACGTTTGGCAAGTATTATTGGCTTTACAGACAGCGAAGAAAAGACACTTAAAGCCGTGTATGAAATTTTGACTATTCAAAGAGATTACGGCAACCGCAGCGACAGAAAATTGGCTCGTTTGAAGTACACCATAGACAATATGGGCTTGGAAAACTTTAAAATAGAGTTAGAAAAACGGATAGGATTTAGTTTGCAGCCTGCCCAACCGTACCGTTTTACGGAGAGAAATGACCGTTATGGCTGGTTGCAAAATCACGAAAATTTCTGGTTTTATACCTTGTTTGTTGAGCATGGCGTAGTAAAACCTTACCAAAAACAATTTTTGTATGAAGTTGCTAATTTGGGTATTGCAGATGTACGGTTTACTTGTAACCAGAATTTACTATTGGGAAATATCCAAGAAAAAGACAAACAGCAAATTATTAATTTATTGGAAAAATACCAAATAGAACAGCAAGATAGTGCTTTGCGGAAAAGTTCTATGGCGTGTGTGGCTTTACCTACTTGTCCCTTAGCTTTAGCCGAAGCCCAACGGTATTTACCTGAATTAGTAACTAAAATTGAGCCTTTGACTGCCAAATATGGCTTAGCCCAAGATGATATTATTATTCGTATGACAGGTTGCCCAAATGGTTGTGGCAGACCTTACGTTGCAGAAATAGGCTTTGTAGGCACAGCCCCGAATGAGTACAATTTAATGTTAGGTGGAGATAGCTTAGGTACAAGACTGAACCGCATCTACAAAAAGCAACTCAAAGAAGCCGAAATTTTAGCAGAATTAGACGCACTTTTTGCCCGATACGTGGCGGAAAGGCTTGTGAATGAAACCTTTGGCGATTTTACGGACAGGGTGTTGAGTTTTACATAATGTAATTGTAAAGCAGACTTTATCTGTGTATTGCAATAAAAATTTTTATAAATGAAAATTACTATTTTATTACAATTTATCTTAATCTCTTTCACTGCTTTTAGTCAAAAAAATACTACACACCAACAATTACTTTGGTATGCTTACTACAATACCTTGCAGTTCGGTGATAAGTGGTTTTTGACTACAGAAATTCAAGAAAGACATTTTATAGCACCATTGGCTCAACACCAATTTTTGCTACGAAGTCATTTGCATTACAATTTAGGTAAAGCTTGGGATGTAGCTTTGGGAATGTGTTTGTTTTTACAAAATCCTCATAATCCATTAGAAAACAATCAATTAACTGTACCAGAATTGCGTCCACACTGGGCTTTAGCTCGTAGAGAAAAATATCGTTGGGGTACTTTGCTCCAACGATATAAAATAGAAGCTCGGTTCTTTCATAATGTGGTACAAGGTGAATTAGTAGATGGCTATACTTTTGCTAATTTTCGTTTGAGGTATCAATTAGGGGCAGATATACCTATTTGGAAAAATAAAAATATAACTACTAACACTATTTCATTAAAAATTAGTAATGAAATTATGTTAAATGTTGGCGAAAATATTTTATACAATGTATTTGACCAAAATCGTATTTATTTGGCTGTTAATTATGCTTTCAATGACTATTTACAGATAGAAGGTGGTTATCTAAATTGGTATCAACAACAAAAAAACGGAAAAGATTTTTATGATAGAGATATTATCCGTTTTATTATTTTTCATAAAATAAAATTATATTAATTTTTCACATTTAAAAAACTAAAACTATGTCTTTAAGATTAGGCGACATTGCACCAGATTTTACTGCACAAACTACAGCAGGCGAAATCAACTTTCATGAATGGTTGGGCAACAGTTGGGGTGTATTGTTTTCGCACCCTGCCGACTTTACGCCTGTGTGTACCACAGAATTGGGTTCGGTAGCTAAATATCGGGCGGAATTTGCCAAACGAAATGTCAAAACCATTGCAATTAGTGTGGATACAGTGGAGTCGCATCACAAGTGGATACCCGACATCAACGAAACGCAAAATACGGTGGTGGATTATCCAATTATTGCAGACCCCGATAAAAAAGTGGCTAATCTATACGATATGATACACCCCAACGCCTTAGACAATTTGACGGTGAGGTCTGTATTTATCATTGGTGCAGACAAAAAAATTAAGCTGACCATGACCTATCCTGCTTCTACGGGGCGAAATTTTGAGGAAATTTTGCGTGTTATCGACTCTTTGCAGCTTACCGCCCAATACAGTGTGGCTACCCCTGCAAACTGGAAAGATGGCGAAGATGTAATTGTTACAACGGCAATTAAGACGGAGGACATTTCTGCAAAATTCCCGAAAGGTCATAAAGTCATCAAGCCGTATTTGAGGACTACACCACAACCGAATAAGTAATTAACCACAAAACAAAAATTGTAGCATAGGCTTTAGCCTGTGATACTCCACAGGCTAAAGCCTATGCTACAAAGTCTATATTGTAATTTATATTTTAACTTTAAAAATTATGAAAAATACTTTATTTCCTATTTTTTTAAAAACAGAAAAATTTAATTTTCTTATTATTGGCGGTGGCAAAATAGGATTAGAAAAAACCAATACTTTATTGAAACAAAATCAAGCAATTAGTTTAAAGATTATAGCTAAAGAAATATGCCAAGAATTAAAACAAGTATTGGCAAAGCACCCACATATTGTTTGGGAAGAAAGAGCCTTTGAAGATAGAGATTTGCAAGACATACAGTTTGTAGTGATAGCTACAGATAATACCGTATTGAACAAGGAGATTAAGCAAAAAGCCAATGCAGCAAGTATTTTAGTCAATGCAGCAGACCAACCCGACCTTTGCGATTTTTATTTGGGTTCTATAGTTAATAAAGGAAATTTAAAAATTGCTATCTCTACTAATGGAAAATCTCCTATTTTGGCTCGTCGCCTTAGAGAACATTTGGAGGAGGCTATTCCCGATTCTATTACTGAAAGTATAGAACATTTGAATACTTTTAGGAACAAACATAGAGGCGAAATTGAGAAAAAATTAACAGTTTTGAACCAAGTAACTTCTGTACTTACACAGAATGACCAGCAAGAAACTAAAAGATATAGACAATTAGCCTTTCAATTAACGGCTTTATTTTTGGCGGTTTTTATTGGTTATGGTTTTTCTACTATCTTGTCTTTCAATGAATTACAAGGATTAGTTACAAAAATACCTAATGAATTTTATGGAATGTTATTAGTAGGTTTTTTTGCTCAATTAGTTGATGGGGCAGTGGGTTTGGGCTATGGACTTACTTGTGCTACAAGTATGATGCTGTTGGGCATTAAACTTCCTGCCATTAGTGGGAGTATTCATACGGCTGAAATGTTTTCGAGTGGCATTACAGGTTATTCGCATTATAAATTTGGTAATGTTAATAAAAAATTACTATTTTGGTTAGCTGGTTCAGGTGTCTTAGGTGCAATTTTAGGGGCTTTATTATTGTCGTATCTGGGTAGTCAATTTGAAACATTGACCTACAGTATTTTAGCTATTTACTCTATGTTGTTGGGGGGGAGGTTAGTGTTAATTGCATTTCGCAAAAAAATAGTACGTAAAAAAGTAAAGAATATAGGAGGTTTAGGATTTATCGGAGGATTTTTAGATGCATTTAGTGGTGGTGGTTGGGGACCTATTGTTACTTCTACCTTATTGTCTAATGGTAGAAGGTCTAACTTTGTGGTGGGTACGGTAAGTTTATCCGAATTTTTTGTTACGCTGGCTTCTTCTGTAGTCTTTTTTTCGGTGTTGGGTGTAAGTCATTGGCACGTTATTTTGGGTTTAATTGTGGGAGGAGCTATAGCTGCCCCTTTGGCTGCGAGGCTGGCGGGTAAATTACCTCAAAAAACAGCTTTGATTTTAGTAGCTATTTTGGTTATTACGTTTAGTATAAGAATGTTGATGAAGGTATTGTAGCTAACAAAAGTAGTAACATTTTGGAAAAAATGTTACTACTTTTTGTTTAATAAGTAGTAATAAAAAACTGAAAATCAAAGGGTTGTAAAATGCTTTTTACCTTATCTAAAAATGCAGAGTCATTCAAGTAAAAATTAAGAAAATTATCACTTCTCTCTTGTAAACCTCCATTTGGGCAAAGTTTATCTTGAATTGATAGCACCTGTTTAATGCTTGTTTCGTACTTTTGTTCTTGTGCTTTTTGTAGTCGTTTTTCCAACTGTTCTACTATATTTTCTACTTCTTTAATACGTGCTTGCGTATAACCTTGTAAAGAAGTATCTACAGAAGTTAGTTTTTGAACAATTCCTTGAAAGTTTAGTTGGAAAATTTGTTTTTCTTCGGCTAAATCCAAAGGAGTTTGTAGTAAAACTTTTACTAATTTATTTTTTAATTCTTGTGGCGAAAGAAAAATATCCTCGATACTTAAACCATTTTTCTCTAATTTATCCATGTCTTTTTTGTGAATAAACAAAGCATGGTTACGAGGCAACAAAATAGGAAAAGGCACTTCAAAAGCCTCAAAAACACCTTTGAGTTGTAGCCAATAGGCTAACTCACCAGGGCCTCCTGTGTAAGATACGTTTGGCAAAATCACTTCTTGGTACAATGGTCGTAAAATGACATTGGGGCTGAATTTTTCGGGACTTTCCTCCACTAATTGCATAATTTCCTGTTCTGAAAAATGCAAAGATGTATTCAATACCTTATAAATTACTTTTTCACCTTCTTGTTCTTTTACTATTCTTTCCCGTAAGTTATTGTCTAAGTAAAACAAATTAATCTCTCTTGCAAAAACCTGCGTTTTATAGTCCAATTTTTCTAAGGCTGCCGAAGTTTTTTGTACCGCCTGAAACGAAGTTTGTTCTTTCAGTTCTTTTTGGAGATGTAGCCCAAATTGTTTTTTTAGTGTCGCATCATCTCCGTCTATCACTAATACCCCTTCGTGTCCGTATAATTCATTGACTATCAAACGAGTAGCCTCTGCCAATGTGCTACTTTCTTTATAGGCTTTTACAAATAAATGGTGCATTTCTGGTACTTCATCTATCACATTTTGCAAAGAATGTGGCAAAAAACGACCAACAGCCCCACTAAAATTTGTAGTATCCCAAGTATATTTTTTACCAAATAATTTAAAATAACTAATTTCGGCTGCGTCATGGTCTTCACTTGCCATCCAATAGACAGGCACAAAATGGTATTGTGGATATTTTTTTCGCAACTGTTTGGCTGCGTTAATGACCGTAATAATTTTATAGTGAAAGTACAAAACTCCCGTAAAAATATTGAGTTGATGCCCCGTGGTTACGGTAAAAGTATTTTCATTGAGCAATAAATCTAAGGCTAATTGGGGCGGATTGGGCAAGTGGCTGTACTGTTTGTGTAGGGCAGTGTGTAGTTGTTGTCTTTGTGCAGCTGAAAAACTTTTGGCTTTTTGTAATGTGATTTGCTGCTCAAAATTTTCTATCGTAGGAAATAAGTCGTAAAATGGTTGTAAAGCTGGTTGTTGAGCTATATAATCTAAAAAAATTCTATCAAACTGATTGGTTTGCTGAAATGCAATACACTGGGTTTCCATGAGAGTTGTGCGTAAATGTAACAATAAACTGCCCCAAAGAACAGACTTTTTTGCAACAAGTTGTTCGCCAAAATAGTTGCTTGGGGCTTGTTAAGAAAGTTTAAAAAAGTAAAATTTGTTTTTAAACTTTCATATCAAACAGAGAGTAAACACACAAGTTATTTATTTTAGTTCTACCAAACCATTTAGTAAGTTTTCAATATCTGGTAAATATTTATTAAGAAGATTTTGTGATGTGTAAGTAATAAATTGTACTGTTCCATTACTATTAGAAAAATAATATCCATAGTAAGAAAATTTTATACTTTGTATAGTGCCATTCATTTGCATACATAATACTTTCTTTCCATTGACTATTCTATACTCCTCTTTGACTATCTTCAAGTCTGATACAATCTCTTTGCTGTTGTTGTAGGCAATAGACTTTAAAGCATCGAGGGGAATTTCTATTTTCTCGGAGATAATCATGGCATATAAATCGCCATCTTTTATTTGTAATTCATACTCGGCAGCTTCGTTACTTGTTGCTTTTTTGAAAGACCATTTTTTAGGATTTATACAAAATCCCATATTAACTTTATTACTTTTTAGCAAAAAAGTTGCTTCGGAGTTTTTGCTAAAACTAATAGGATTTGTAGAAATTTCTGTTTTTACAGTATCTTCATCACTACGATATTTCCATGTACCATCATCATATAGTATTACTTCCTTGCCTGTTTCTGTTACAGCAGATTGTTGTGCTAAAGAAATATAGGAAGCAGCGGTTAAGAAAAGAATAAAAAATAGTTTCATAATTTTAATTTAAAAATTAATTATATTTTTTTGTTTAAAAGATAACATATAGCTTATGAATAAT
>CANGYA010000083.1 GCA_947457925.1 Cytophagales bacterium
AGTCATCAGTGAATACTAAAAAGTCAATAGAGTTAGTAGTAGTAGATGCCTTAGGCAGAGAGGTTTACAAAGAAACTTCACAAAGCCATAGTTTACGCACTAACTTGAATGTGAGCCAGTTGGCTGCGGGAGTGTACTTGGTAAAAGTGCAGGACGGCGAGCAAACAGCTACAAAAAGGTTGGTGGTGGAATAACTTATCAATAGACAGTTATCAGAGTAAAAATTGATAGCTGTTTACTTAAAAATAAATGTTTGATTCAACAACAAAGCCTAAGAGTTTCTCTCAGGCTTTGTTATTGATGGGGAACTATTTTTCACTAAATTAAAACTTTAATCTATCCACTCAAATTGCTCTACTGCCACAAAACCGTCTATCTGTTGATTTGCACCAACAATAGGCGACAAGTTCATGTAACACCAAAAACGTTTTCCATTTTTAGCATAGTTAATAATTTTACCCTGATAGGTAGTACCGTCTGTGATAGCTTTAGTAATAGTCTGACGAGTTTCTGTATCTGTATCACCACCTTGTAGCATAGATCCAGCCGTTTTATTAAGCATTTCTGATAGTGAATAGCCTGTAAATTCGGTAAAATAAGGGCTTATCCACGTAGTTTTACCCTTTCTATTTGCCAAAACAATCGCCGTATCTGTCAAACTATTCAGAGAGAATGGCAAGGTTGAATGTGTCGCATTTTGCAAATATTCTGTAATATTATAGCTAAGTTTAAATATTTTGACCAACTGTCCATATTTATTCATCACAGGATAATAGGTAGCATCTAAATGCACCAATTCGCCATTCTTTTTGTACCTCTTAACCACTTTTCTCACAATTTTGCTCGTCTGTAGTTGGCTCAATGTTTCCAAGTAGTTGTTGTACTCGTCTGTATCCATTAGGATTCTGTAATCACTATTGAGCAACTCACTGTCCATGTAGCCCATAGCAACCAAGAACTTTTGGTTACACTTAATAAGTTTAGAATCTGTGGAGAGTTCAATGATAAACAAACACTCATCAGCCGCATTAATCATGATTTCAAGGTCTTTGTTCATGCGTTGCACTTCTTCTTGTGTAGCAGCCAATTCCTCCATGTTTTGGCGGAGTTCTTCTTCTTGCGCCCGTATTTCTTCGGCATTTTGTTGGGTTTGCAACAAAAGTTGTTTTGTTTTTTCTTCTTGCAGCACCCTTTCCGTAATATCATATCGTACACCTATGTATTTGATGATAGCACCTTTTTCATCAAAAACAGGGGCAATCGTAGCCTCTACCCAATACGTACCGCCATCTTTGGTAAGGTTGGGGTAAGTACCTTGAAAAGCCTTGCCAGATTTAATAGTTGTCCACAACTCCTTGAACAACTCTTTCGGGTTGTCGGGGTGTCTAAGAATCTTGTGCGGTTTGCCCAGCACTTCTTCTGGTGTATAACCTGTAACCAAACAGAATTTTTCATTCACATACGTAATGTTACCATACAAGTCTGCCTCTGTAACAATAGTGGTTTTGTCTATGATACTGGTACGAGTTTCCAGTTCTTTTTTCATTCGTTCCGTAACCACCACTTGCTCTGCCAATAGTTTATTATTACGTTCTATTTCCTCTTGGATACTCTGCATTTCTTCCAAATTTTGGCGGAGTTCCTCTTCTTGCGCCCTCAACTCCTCCATATTTTGTTGAGTTTGTAGTAATAATCGGCTTACTTCTTCAGATTTGTTTACTCTTTCCGTAATATCGTATCGTACTCCAATATATTTTACAATTTGACCATTTTCGTCCAAAATAGGGGCTATTGTAGCCTCTACCCAATACGTACTGCCGTCTTTTGCCTTGTTGGGGTAAGTTCCCTGAAATATTCTACCAGCTTTAATCGTAGTCCAAAGTTCTTTGAATAACTCTTTGGGGTTGTCGGGGTGGCGTAAAACACTGTGTGGTTTTCCTACTACCTCGTCTGCGTTATACTTGGTTACTTCGCAAAACTTTTCATTTACATACGTAATAGTACCGTACAAGTCCGATTCTGTAACCAATGTAGTCCGATTAATGATGTGAATACGAGTTTCTAACTCTTTCTTCAAACCATTGCCCAAATTGATTTGTGATTGGAGGTCGTCATTCTTACGTTCTATGTCTTCACGAATTGTCTGAATTTCCTCCATATTTTGGCGAAGTTCCTCCTCTGCACTACGCAAAGCCTCTGCCTGTTCGATAGAATCATGCAAAAGTCGTTTCGTTTCGCCATTACTCTGAATACTCTGCAACATAGTCGCAATATTTCGGCTCAAACGACTAAGAAGACTATGATATTTTTCTTCTAATTCACCAATATACAATAACTCTACAACGCCATACGCCTTTTCATTGAAAATCAAGGGTACAATAATGACAGCTCTGGCACTTACAGCCCCCGATGCCGACATCACCGAAAGATTTTGTTGTGGTAGGTTGGTCAAATAAAGTATCTCTTGAGATTTCACAGACTGCCCTATCAGCCCTTCGCCTATCTCAAAACTTTTACTGCCCAAAGAGTTAATCGTACACGCATACCCACCTGTGGCTTCTATACGTTGGTGTACTAAGGTGTAAAATGCTCCGCGAATGGCATTTGTTATTTTAGAGATATGATAAATCACCACTTCCGAAAACTCCGTTAAGGACTTGTCATAATTCATACGCAAAATATCATCGAACTTACTCAACGTGGAATCTACCCACATTCTTTCTTCCATTGCCCTCTGCTTGGCTAACAACTCTTTTTGTAGTTCAAGCACTTCGGTTGCTGTATAGGTGTCTTTAAAGGCATTAGGGGTAGCCGTAAGGTCGTTTTCCTGAATATCGTTTTCTTTCATGCGAAATATAGTCTTTTTACTATTTGTAAAGAGTAATTATAGAATGTTGTTTTGGATTTGTTTAAGTGATTGTGAAAAGATAGTGAATCTATTACAGATAGTAAAGCAGCAAGCTATATTTATTTTTGTTAAACACTTTTAAAAAAAACATTAAATAATTTTAAGTCATATTTTATTAGTAGCTAAAAACTTAGTAATCAATAACTTGTTTTTTATTTTTTTAATAAAAAAACAAAAAAAACAACCTTAATATATAGTGAAAAGTATATGTAAAATAAAAGCTAATCATAAGATTAGCTTTTGAAAATTTCATAAAAATACATAGACTAACAACTATACGTATTAAGTAGTTTTTATGGCAGACATACCTCCGTCTATATGCAGTATTTGTCCTGTTATCCAACGTGCATTGTCCGATAATAAAAAGACGGCACTTGCAGCTACTTCTTCGGCTGTACCCACTTTGTTCAAAGGGTGTCTTTTAGCAGCAGCTTCTATTTTTTCGGGTGTAGCTAATAAGTTTTTTGCTAAGGGCGTATTAGTAAGTGAGGGGGCTATGGCATTTACACGAATTGTAGGGGCAAATTCAGCAGCTAAAGACCTTACCAAGCCTTCTACAGCCCCTTTAGCAGCAGCTATACTTGCATGAAAGCCCATACCCATACCCACTGCCACCGTACTAAACAGCACCACCGAAGCACCTTCGGTTGATTTTTTGAGAGATTTCAGGCTACCTTGCAACACATTGACAGCCCCCAAAACATTCAGTTCATAGTCTTTCAAAAAGTCCTCTTTGGAGAGCCTTGCAAAAGGCTTTAGATTAATACTACCTACACAGTACACCAAACCATGTAGCACTTCGGGCAAACCAGCAATGTCGCCTTGTAAGGTAGTCGCATCAGCCGTTATATGATGTACCGCCAAATTCGCAGGAGTGTTGCGAGAGAGAGAATAAACGGTAGCTCCTTGTGCCAAAAGTTGTGTAGCTATTTGATAACCAATACCAGAACTTGCACCCACTACCAAGAAATTTTTACCTACAAAAGATGTTGTCATGTTTTCTGTCATTTAATTACTATAACAACCTTTTGATAAGTATTTTGTTTTCTCTATCATTTTGCAAAAAAATATAGAGAAAACACTATTAGTTTTCATGGTACACCTATAAGGTTTTCTAGTGTCATGCCTTAACAACTTACAGAAGAACTAACATTTCTTTGAGAAATATTAGTTCTAAATACTTTTCATATAATACTTTATAGCACGACACTACAAAACCTTATAGTCGTAGGTAGGTTAGTTCTGGCTACTAAAAATTAAAAGTTACTGTTTGTTTGACTTCTGGTGCAAGGCTCAAAGCTACAGGACATTTGAGGGCTGCATTACGTAAGATAGTTTTTTGTTTGTCGGTCAATGTATCTGCAATAGGCAGGTGAAGTTTTATCACAATTTCGGCTACGCGGCGTGGCGGTTCGGCAGACATGATTTTTTCTATTTCGCAGGTCATACCCGATAAATCTACGTTTACGCCCTCTCTTTGTGCCACAATGCCCATTGTGGTCATTTTACAAGTAGCCAAAGCCGTACATAATAAGTCTGTTGGGGAGAAAGATTCGCCCTTGCCCATATTGTCTGTGGGGGCATCTGTTACAATTTTAACGCCTGATTTGAGATGTTCGGCGGTAGTACGTAAGTCGCCTACGTAGGTACTTTTCATTTGAAATGCCATAGTGAAAGCTAAATTTAGGTGTTGGACAAAGATAATAGAGTTTATGAAGAATTTTATAGGTATTTCATATTATCAAATTTGCCTGTAGTAAAATTAGTTTTTTGAGTGCAAAATAGTTTATCATTACAAAAAAATTTGCACTACAAAGTAGTATTAACTAAAAAAATGTATATTTGGAATAAGTAATTTAGGATTATCCATGAAAATTTTGCCCCACTTGCTACTCTTTCTTTGGGTGTGCCTGTTTGCCAACACATTGACTTTTGCTCAAGAGAATGTGAGTAGGATTAAAGAAAAATACTTGCACGCATTGAACCAAAATAATATGCAGGAGGCAGGGCAATTACTACTTTCTTTGTGCGAAAAATACCGCAAAGTAGGTAATACCGAACAGGCTTCTTTGCTTTATACACAAGGCATAGAAAAATTCACGAATATAGGGCAAGACCTCGTTATCGCAGAATGTTACAAAGGGCTGGGCGAAATAGCTGTGATGAACAAAGAAAACAGTTCTGCCATTATAAATTTACAACGTGCTGCCCGTTTCTACAAAATAGCCAAAGACAAGGAGGGATATGCAACGGCAACTTTACAAATTGTCGATTTGCTTATCAACAGCCAACAAAATAATAAAGCTCATGCTTTGCTCAAAGAAAATTTGAATGTGATTGTGTCTTTGGAAAGAGTAAAACTTTCTGCCAAAGCCTTTCAATTATACGCCCTTACGTTTGAACAAATGGGCAATAAAGCAAAAGCCCTTGAATATCGCAAAATGTACGAAGACCTCCACGAAAAAGAAAGAGATGAAACCCTGAAAGAAATGGAGGCAAGAATAGCCGAAGAAAAACAGCAAAAAAATGTGGCTTTGTCTGCCAAAAACAAAGAATTAGCAGCGAAAAGCAAAGAATTGGCAAGTGCAGAAGCCGACAAAGCCAAAGCCCAACAGTTGATAGAAGCAGAACAAGCACAAATAGTTATATTAAACAAGGAAAAAAGGCTAAGAGAATTAGAAATACAACAAAAAGATAACGAATTGAAGTTTGATAGGTTGTTGTTATTTGTGGCATTAGGTACTCTTATTGTGATTATTGGTGTGAGTTTATATGTTTTTAAGGCATACCACGACAAACAACGCATCAATGCACAATTAGCAGTGCAAAACAATGAAATTCGTGAGCAAAAGTACCAAATTGAGCAGCAAAAAGAAAAAATTGAGTACATCAACCAAAATTTACAAGACAGTATTCGGTATGCAGAAAGAATACAGTATGCCGTATTGCCTTCAAGAGAAGACATTGCGAAATACTTGGATTATTTCTTGTTATTTCGTCCCAAAGACATTGTTTCTGGCGACTTTTTTTGGTTTGCCCATACCGAAGAAAATGGAGTTTCCGCTAACTTTTTTACTATTGGAGACTGCACAGGGCATGGTGTACCGGGGGCTTTTATGTCTATGATTGCAGCAGCTTTGCTGAATGAAAGTATTACGCACCAACACAACCATAACCCCGCCCAAATTTTGGTATTTGTGCATAAAGGCATACGAAAAGCCCTGCAACAAGAAGGCAACGTGAATGATGACGGGATAGATGCTGCCTTGTGTATGATAGAAAATGCGAATGGTTTGGAAAGAAAAGTTGTTTTTGCAGGGGCAAAAAGACCCTTGTATTATGTTGCAAATGAAACATTTACGGTCATAAAAGGTGATACAAAGTCAATCGGAGGTCGCCAGAAAGAAGCTGAAAGAGTGTTTCATAACCACGAATTGTTATTGCCCAAAGGCACAATGTTGTATTTGTGTTCAGACGGTTATGCAGACCAAGCCAACTCACAGAAAGAGAAATTAGGCACTGCCAAATTACAAAAAAAGTTGTTGGAAGTAGCTTATTTGTCCACTGCTACACAAGAAAAGGCTTTGGCACAACTTTTAGATGAACACCAACGAGACGAACACCAACGAGATGACATTACGTTGGTAGGAATTAAGGTCTAAGGTCTTTGAGCAAATCTTGTAACATTTTTTTAGCGTGGAACAGTTGAGATTTGCTTGTTCCTTCCGAAATTTTCAGTAGTTCTGCCACTTCTCTGTGCGAATACCCTTCTATTTCTATTAAGGTGAAAACAGTACGGTAGCCTTCGGGCAAAGTTTTGATGGCATTTTCCAGCACTTCTCCAGTCAAGGCATCTTGCCCTTCGTATTCGCCTTCTTGCCCTACTTTGTTATAATCTTCGTAGTGTTTGCGGTGGCGGAGTTTGTATAAAGACTTGCGAACCACAATGGTTTTGAGCCAACTCCCCAAAGTAGATTCGCCTCTGTAGGTTTTTAAGTCTGCAAACGCAGCCACAAAAGCCTCTTGGAGGGCATCGGCAGCCTCGTCTTCGTCAAACAGAATACGATAAGCCACATTATACATTGCCTCACAATATTTATCGTAAAACTGCCGTTGAGCCATACGGTCTTCTGCCAAGCACCGAGCCACTAAGTCTGTTTCTATCTGCACAACCTGTGTATGTGTAAAGTAGGGGGTTAGTACCATAATTTTGCTACTGATATGTCTTAAAGGGTACATCAATAGCAAAAAGGTTGTATGGGAAATTAAAAAAAATTAAGGAATGTTAAGATTTTTAATACGGATATTCTCAAAAATGTCGAGAATTTTGCATAATATTTTGTGATGCAGCCCTTGGGTTGTAAATTGTTGGTACTTCATTCGTTTTTTTAGCATCATGAATAAATACAAATTAATAGGTTTAATTGTGATTTTTACGGTAGCTTTTGTGTATTTGTACAGGCTCTATGCACGTTATACACACCAAAGACACACCGAATTGTTGCCTGATGTGAATATCATTTGGGCAAAACAGCCTATTGATATGAGTATAGAGGCATTTAGTGGGGGAAATAATAAGATGTTGAACGAAGTGCATTTAGAACTTACGAACCAATCTCATTTATTGGTTTCTCAAAAAGTTTTGTTAGATGACACCGAACAGTACGCCTATCTGATTTACTTGGTAGAAGATGCTAAAACTGCCAACCCTAATTTTGAGAATTTGGACGGAGTGGAGGTCATTAAAGTCATTAAAGATGATTGTAAATTGCAAATAAAAGGCAAAAATGAATATATCGTACAACTTAATATCATGGCTTCTACCGACTACAATAAAGTAAATATTTATTTTAACTCACAACGCGAAGCAGAAAGGTTTATACAGAAAATTACTTTTTAGTCAAAAAATCAATAACTTTCAGGCATTAATCTTTTTGGGTATATGAACAAAAAAGTAATGCTAATTATCCTCGATGGTTGGGGAATAGCCACAGACAAAAAAGTATCGGCAGTGGACGCAGCCCACACGCCTTTTATGGACAGCCTCTTTGCACAATACGCACACACCAAACTTTCGGCTTCGGGAACAGACGTAGGGCTACCCGCAGGACAAATGGGCAACTCCGAAGTAGGACACCTCAATTTGGGTTCTGGGCGTGTGGTGGTGCAGACCTTAGACAAAATCAACAGAGCCGTAGCCGAAATGTCTATTAAAGACAACGCAACCCTACAAAAAGCCCTACAGCACGCCAAAACTCACCAAAAACCTGTGCATTTCATTGGTTTGGTGTCTGACGGTGGCGTACATTCGCACATAGAACACCTCAAAGCCTTGTGTACGATTGCACAAGAGGCAGGTACAAAGTTTTTTGTTCATGCTTTTACAGATGGTCGTGATACTTCGCCTACTTCGGGTTTGGGTTTTCTGAATGACTTATCGACACATCTTCATACCACACCCAACGGTAAAATAGCCTCTGTATCAGGTCGTTACTATGCAATGGACAGAGATAAAAGATGGGAGAGAGTGGCGTTGGCGTACCAATGTTTAGTAAATGCACAAGGCGAAAAAGCAACTTCGGCACAGCAAGCCATTCAACAAAGTTATGACAAAAAGGTAACAGACGAGTTCATTTTACCAACAGTCATCACCGAAAACGGGCAGCCTATAGCCACTATTCAGCCCGATGATGTAGTGATTTGTTTCAATTTCCGCACAGACCGTTGCCGAGAAATTACGGAAGCCCTCACACAGCAAGATTTTCCTGAACAAAATATGAAAACTTTGCCTTTGTACTACGTAACCATGACGAGGTATGATGCCACATTCAAGGACGTAAAAGTGATGTACGAAGACGAGGACGTAAAAAATACGTTGGGCGAAGTCGTATCAAAGGCGGGCAAAAAGCAAGTACGTATAGCTGAAACCGAAAAATATCCTCACGTTACATTTTTCTTTTCTGGGGGCAAAGAAGCACAATTTGAGGGCGAAAGCCGTATCATGTGTCCTTCGCCAAAGGTAGCCACTTATGACCTCAAACCCGAAATGAGTGCCTTCGAGATTCGGGACAAAATAGTGGCAGAACTCAAAAAACAAGAGGTAGATTTTGTATGTTTGAACTACGCCAACCCCGATATGGTGGGGCATACAGGCGTATTTACTGCCGTAGTGTCTGCGTGTGAGGCGGTGGACAAGTGCCTACAAGACACCGTAGAAACAGCAAAAGCCAATGGTTATACGTGCCTCATCATAGCCGACCACGGCAACGCCGAATATATGCAAAACCCTGATGGTTCGCCACATACGGCACACACGACGAACCTTGTGCCTTGTATTTTGGTAGATGATTTGCTCAAATCGCAAGCCCTGAAAGTAGGCAAATTGGCAGATATTGCCCCTACGATTTTGGAATTAATGGGTATCCAACAACCTAATGACATGACAGGCGAAAGTTTGTTGGTAGGGGCGTAAAGATACTTTTGAAAATAGATGAAACCTTTGAACTATTGATTTGCTTTGTATTGGCTGTTAATAGTTCAAAGGTTTTGTTTTGGTGGTTTTATCTTATTGCCAATCCTCCTTTATATTTAAAACACTATTTTGAATAAGTAAGAGAAAATAATAAACCTTTATTATTTTCTTAATGAACTTGTGTCCTTGTGGTTCATTTACAAAATGCGTAACGATGTCATCTTTTGTAAAAACAGCAAAATTGCAAGTTGCTACACTCGTAAAAAGATGACATCTTTGGACTGTATTTAATCTATAATTGCTATAAAATAGTAAATTACGTTTCATTGTTTCCTTTACTTATATCGGTTGTGATAAAAAATATATGATAATTAAATACTTAATTATCAATGCTTTACGAAAAAAGAAGTTTAGACATATATTTACAGCCAAACCAAAACAGTGAATAACTGCGTCATTCGTGTCATCTGTGTTCCTTTAAATAACTCATTATCAGTAAATTAGGAATCATACATTCTTTACTACAATCCAAAATTATTATCATTTGCCTACAAACTCTTGTAAACTACCGTACTTGTGCCTATTTTTACATTTATTTTATTGACGAGATGGATTCTTCAACACCAAAAATACACGCCACTACGGTTGTGGCAGTCATGCACAATGGCGAATTAGTGATTGGGGCAGACGGACAAGCCACAATGGGAGCTACCGTAGCCAAAACTACTGTAAAAAAAGTACGCACCCTCCAAGAAGGCAAAGTGGTCGTAGGTTTTGCAGGTTCTACAGCCGATGCCTTCGTGTTATTAGACAATTTTGAGGGCAAACTCAACGCCTATAAAGGCAATTTACGCAGAGCAGCCATTGCTTTAGCCCAAGAATGGCGAAAAGATAAAATGTTAAGACATTTAGAGGCAATGTTGTTGGTGGGTAGCAAAACAGAATTGTTGTTAATTTCGGGGACGGGAGATGTTTTAGAGCCAGACCACGAAGTAGCAGCCATTGGTTCGGGCAGTAACTACGCCTTGTCCGCAGCTTTGGCACTGAAAAAACACGCCACGCACCTCACTGCCGAACAGATAGTAAGAGAAAGTTTGACCATAGCAGCAGACATTTGTATCTATACTAACCATAATTTTACGGTAGAAACGGCAAAATAAACCTCAGCCCCTTGCCTTTTCCAATTCAGTTGCTCTCCATTTGGAGAGGGGGTAGCCCTTTTAAGGGCAAATTTGACATACAATCTCCCCTCTCCAAATGGAGAGGGGGGTAGGGGGTGAGGTCAAAACAACTTCTTTCAACACAAATTACTAAGCTATGAAAATCTACTACGGTTTAGACGATTTCCAAACACTTGATTATGCGGTAGTTACAAGTGGTACGTTTGATGGGGTGCATTTCGGGCATCAAAAAATTTTGCAGCAAGTTGTTTCGGCTACAAAAGCCCAAAGCAACTATGGGGCAGAAAGTGTCTTGCTTACCTATCACCCGCACCCCCGTTTGGTATTATTTCCAGACCAAAAAGATTTGAAATTGCTGACGACCTTAGAAGAAAAAATAGAGTTGGTAGCTAAATTTGGCATAGACCATTTTGTAGTGATTCCATTTGATAAAAATTTTGCTGCCCAAACCTCCAAAGATTTTATAGAAAATGTATTGGTACGAAAAATTAATACCAAACAACTGATTATTGGGTATGACCATAAATTTGGAAAAAACAGAGAAGGCAGTTTTGAATATTTGAAAGCTAATGAAGGGTTATTCGGATTTACGGTGCAGGAAATACCGAAACAAGACATAGACGATATAGGCGTAAGCAGCACTAAAATTCGCCAAGCCTTAGAAAATGGGCAGGTAGATTTAGCCAATACGTATTTGACTTATACCTACAGTTTGACAGGAAAAGTAGTGCGAGGCAACCAAATTGGGCGGACTATTGGATTTCCTACGGCAAATATTCAGCCTCCAGCCCACAAATTAGTGCCAGCCGAAGGCATTTATGCGGTTAAAGTACAAATAGAAGAACAAACCTATAATGCAATGTTGTATATAGGCAGACGCACCACTTTGGGCGAAGATTTGGCTCGTACCGTAGAAGTCAATATTTTTGACTTTAACCAAGATATTTACGAAAAAGAATTGACTATATTTTTTGTAGAAAAACTAAGGGGCGAAGAAAAATTCCCTTCTTTGGAGGCTATGCAAGCCCAATTAGCTATTGACAAACAAAATACTTTGGTGGCATTGGGGGTGTAAGTTATCATATATTTTTTGCCACAACCGAAACCTAATCTACTTTCCCACCCAAAACCGCAAAGCCCAACGCAGTTTTTTATACCAAGGCAATGCCTTTGTAATCGTTGCTTGATTAAAAATGGTGTGTGCTTTTGTGCCTTGTGGCAGATTCAAAGCAACTGTATCTAACCAAAGCAAGAGTAGCCAATTTGTAAAGTAGGGTTCGGGGTATTTCTGGACTTGTTGGTTTTGTTGGTACAATAAAGACAACCAATCGGCAGCAGCTTGTAAAAATTGAAGGTCATTAGACAGTTGATAAGCCCCTATTTTTCTATGTAATTCCAATTGTGCTGTGCTTGCCTCAATGCCTAAATCCGTTAATTGTCGAGCAAAAATACGATACACCGTTTGCAAATGCCTTTCATATTTTACCTTCGTAATATTAGTTTCGTGGGTACGGTGTTTCACTAAAGCATCATGCAGAATAGCCCCCTTATATTTTTCGGCTATTTTTAGCCAAACGGCATAGTCTTCTGCCAAATAATCTTCGTTTTGAAAAGTAAATTCTCTCAAAACAGCCGTTTTGACCATGACAGACGAGTGAATAAAAATATTGTGAAACAACAAATGCACCCACATCGCCTCTTGTGCTTTGTGGTAATGTTGGGTATGCAAAAAATTACCCTTTTCGTCTATTATTTCTGCCCCCGTCCCTAATAAAGCTACCTCTGGATTTGCGGTTAAATACGCCACTTGCGTAGCCAAACGGTGTGGAAGGGCTATGTCGTCTGCATCTAAACGTGCTATGTATTCGCCTTTGGCAGTAGCTACGCCCCAATTTAAGGAAGCTATTAAACCCTGATTCTGCGGTGCATTCAACACTACGATACGGCTGTCTTTGGCAGCGTATTCGGCTATAATCTGCGAGCTTGCGTCTGTAGAACCGTCATTAACAATGATACACTCAAAATTTGTATAGGTTTGGGCTAAAATACTTTCTATAGCTTCTGCCAAATACGCTGCACCATTGTAAACTGCCAAAAGAAATGAAACAAACATAAAATTATTAAGGTAATTGATTATCAAAGTTTTATGCTAAAACATTCTCTTGGGCTTTGTTGAAAAACAATGTAAAGGCTAATTCATGGTTGCTACTTGCCATTTTCATGACGGTAGTTTGGTAAGGCGTTGTGCGTCCTCGTCCACTGCTAACATTGTGGTACACCACTCTTTCGACCAGAGTATTCTCTTGTAAATACTGTACTTCTTCTTGGAAAGAAGGCAGCAATTTGAATAAATTGTAATGCAACAAAGTTTCTGTATCTGCATCAAACACACGAGCTGCTGCGGGATTTAGGTAAATAATCACACCTTCTACCGAAATATTCAGAATCGGCAGTGTTAAATTGTCTATCGTTTGCCTCAAAGCATTGCTTTGGGTTTCTAATTCGTAGTACCTGTGTTGTAAATCTTCTTTTACCGCCTCTACTTGTTCGGCTTGTTGGCGTAGCATTTCTTCTTGAGCTTGCAGTCTTTTTTCGTTTTCTTGTGCCTCCATCAACAATCTTTTGGTGTGTTGGTTCGTAATGATATTGGTAATTGTCGAGGCAAAAATACGTGCTATAGTTTCCAAAAACTCTATGTGGTGTGGCTTGTATTCATTAAAAGAAGCAATTTCTAAGACTCCCAAACGAATATTTTGCGAAATAAGGGGTATCATCGCCAAACTTTTAGGGGCAGCTTTGCCCAAACCCGACGAGATGCGTAAGTAATCTTTGGGTATATCTGTAATCACCGAACTCAAACCGTCCTGAAAAGCCGTACCCAACAAGCCCTCTCCTATTTCTATGCCTTGCTCTATATGTTTCTTACGACCATACGCATAACACGCCTTCAGTTCCAACAACTGTGTTTGTCCGTTATACAAAAAGATACCGCCTTGACTGCTGTCTGTGTATTCAATTAAATTTGCTAACAAGTCATCAGATAATTCATCTATGTTGTCGGGGTATTTGCGAATAATCTCCGATAATCTCGATACACCCGTATTGAGCCAACTTCTGTTTTGTTCTTGTTCAGAAATATGTTTTAAACTACTCCGCATCTCCGCCAATGCCGTCCCTAACTCTCCTGAATTATTGAAAACCACAACTTCTGTGTTAAAATTTCCCTGCCCTACTTCATGTGCAAAAGTTTTTAGCTTATTCAAGTTGTCTGTTAAGTAAGAAATATCGTCCAAAATATCTTGCAACTCATCTTGTGTTACTTGCACTTTATCGGGCAAATTACCATATTTCAGAACCTCTGTATAGTTGTCTAATGTTTCCAAATTGCGTTTTACCGTATAAATAATCCTATCACTTACGGCATAGCTAATCAATAAGACCAACAACAACAAAGCCCCCAATAAAATATAAAAGTTCTGTAAATCAGCAGCTTGGCGTTGCTGAATACTTGCCTCTTTTTTTACTTGTGTAATGGTCAAAATATCAATTTCTTTGTTAATCTTATAGGTAATTGGCGTGATTCTACTTTTTACATAAAATTCTAATTCTTCGGCAGGAATCAGACTTAAACCATTGGTCAATTCTTTAAATTTACTGTAATACTCACTCAACTCCATCGAAGCTGTACGAGTATAAACATCTTGGCTATTTTGTGCAAATTGGTACAAGGTATCAAAAGAAGGGTCTAATTCATCTCTCAAAATATTCAGTGCTTCATTGCGGAAGTGTGGCTGGCGAGTAACAGAGTAAGTCAATACATCTGTATAAACCTTATTAACAGCATTACTAAATTTGATACTAAAAAATTTAATACTTCCAATATCCTTATTGATGCTTTGCTCTCTTTTGAGGATATTATAAAAACCTACAAACACATAAATCGTAAGAGCAAACATCAAAAACACCGTAGTAATAAAACTAATACGGATTTTCCCCTGAATACTTGCGGGAGATAAGGTATAAGTACGTATCCTACTTTTCATGGGCTTAATCTACTTGTTGTTTTAACAAATGTAATTTTTTCTCTTTGAGTTCTTGCAAAAATGAGGCAAGTTTTTTCAACAGAGCTACAAAACTACCCTCTACATTTGTAGAAAGACTTTCTTTGACCTTTTAAGGTCAAAAAAACATAAAGCCCCCTCTCCAAATGGAGAGGGGGTTGGGGGGTGAGGTCTTAATGCAACTGCACATAACAAAACCAAGTATAAAACTTCGCCTCCTCTTTAAACAACTGTTGGTGAGGTTCGCCAACACTTTCTAACAAAGGCAAAGGTGTAGGGTATGTAAAATCTATCCAAGCATCTCCCCATCGTGTAGTATCTGCCTTAAAAACAGGCGGAAATTCATAATAAACTTTGCAAATTTCTTTCAAATAGGTAGCATCATCGGCATTGGGTAAAATAATTTCTGCCTTTGGTGGACTCAATACCGCCTTGATTTTCTCCAATCTGCCCGTAGGCACAGGCACTTCACCCTTAAAACCTGCGTGCATGAAAGCCTTTTTCAAGGTATAACAATCTCCTTGTGAAGCGGGGTAATTGTCCTCAAATAAAAAATGTTTAAACCCAAACTTTTTACCCGCCTTCAATCTTTCATAGGCGTTTTGGTGGTCATCAAAAAACAGTAGAGTTTGTGCTTTGTCTATATGACTCCAATCTGTTTTGGTAAAATCTTTGGTTTGGTAAGTAACTTTTGGCGACTTATACACCAATCTTTCCAGCACAGGGTCTATGGCTATGATTTGTGCTTGCGGAGCAGCTTGTTCCATAAACCATGTTCCTTGCCCTTTCCAAACGCCACTTTCTATAATGTATTTGGGCTGTAGCTGTTTAGTTGCAAACCATGTAGCAAATAGATGTGGGGCTTTCATACCTCCGTCATTGTCTTTTACAGGTCTGTTGGGATAAATTGTCGTAAATTCGTGTAGGGCAGCTATCAGGTCATTGCGAGTCCAAGACGGCGAGCCTAATTCTCTTATTAATTGCATCGGCTTACAACGTATGTAGTTTTATGCTCAAAACTACATATTTTTTTGTAATTTTAGCTATTTGATAGAGATTATTAAGGTCTGTAGCATAGACTTTAGTCTTTGCTTTTAACATATTGATAATCAATTAATTAATTTACTAACTAAAGTCTATACTACAAAATCTTAATAACCTTTAATGCCTTAAAGTCTTTTTTGTAGGTTGTGTGCTTAGCGTAAAATATAAGTAACGTAAGTTGCGTAGTGCTTTAAATGCCCCCACCCCAGCCCTCCCCCGCAGGGGAGGGAGCTTAAAAATCAATTACTTACAAGCTCCCCTCCCTATGGGGAGGGGTCGGGGGTGGGGCTAAACTAACACTACGCAACTTGCGTTAAGTAATAAGACAAAAACAGTATATTTGCCTTTGGGCGAATCTGCTAAAAATAATCCCCTAATTAGTAAAAATAATATGAAAATAAATATTACTTCTCACCAATATCACGAAATATTTATACAAACTCTCATCTTTGCCCAACAATACGACTATTATTGTTTGTTAGATGGTAATTCTCCTTTGTTCAATCATTACCCACACCAAGCCTTTGAAACCAAGATAGGCATAGGAGCTAAACAAAAGTTTTCTACTTTGGAAGAAATAGAAAATTATTTACCAAAAAATACTGATAATCAATTATTTGGTTTCTTTAGTTATGACCTCAAAAACCAAATAGAAAAATTATACAGCCATCATACAGACTTATTAGCTGTACCAGATGTATTATTTTTTGAGCCTCTTTATACCATCATTTTCAAAACAGATAGTATAGAAATTTTGGGTGAAGGAGATTTAGCTGTTATTTATACTACTATTTTATCACAAGCTACTGAATTTGATACAACTATTTCAAAAAGCAACATTGTTTTACAACAAAAATTTACGAAAGAAGAATACATTGCAGCAGTCCAAAAAATTCAAAATTATATTTTAGAAGGAGATGTATATGAACTTAATTTTTGCATGGAGTTTTTTGCAGAAAATGTGCAGTTAAATCCTTTGGCTACTTTCTTACGCCTCAAAGCACTTTCGCCTATGCCTTTTGCCACTTTCCTCAAGGCAGCAGATTTGTATGTGATGGGAGCTTCGCCAGAAAGATTTATAAAAAAGACAGGTACAAATATCATTTCACAGCCCATAAAAGGCACAATTCGACGAGGTAAGGACAGCACAGAAGACGAAGCTCTCAAAAAACAGTTGCGAAACAGCGAAAAAGAAATTGCCGAAAATATGATGATTGTAGATTTGGTTCGCAATGATTTTGCCCGCAGTGCCAAGACAGGAACAGTAAAAGTGCCTGAAATTTTTGGTATTTACACCTTCCCACAAGTCCACCAAATGATTTCTACGGTTACGGCAGAGGTAAAGCCAGACACCCCAATTCTTGAAATTATCAAAAATGCCTTCCCGATGGGCAGCATGACTGGAGCACCCAAAATACGAGCTATGGAAATTATAGAAGAAGTAGAACGGACAAAAAGAGGGATTTTTTCAGGTTCAATCGGCTGTCTGAAAAGTAACGGAGATTTTGACTTCAATGTAGTGATACGCAGCATTTTTTACCAAAAAGCCTTGCAATATTTGTCTTTTCAGGCGGGTAGTGCCATTACGTATGACGCAGTGCCAGAACAAGAATATGAAGAATGTTTGCTTAAAACCTTAGCTATTCGACGTACTTTGGGGTTAATTCCTTGATAAGAATACTTAAAAATGGTTCTCTATAAGTGTCTGTATAGGTAATATTTTTAAACCTTCTAAGTCTTAAAGACTACAAAGCCAATTTGTACGCAAAAATACATTATTCGTAATTTTTTTAGAGTTTTTTCTATTGAGACTCTGCACAACGGGGATAAAATAACAAACGAAATATTTTTTATTTTAATAATTTTTTACTTTTTTTGCAGATGACTAAAATAATTAGTTCATTATATTGCTTATGTTAAAATTCAGTAAAGTTCTTAAATATTTTTTAAAATGGTAAAATTTAATTACAAATTACTTTTTGTAAATGCTTACAAATATGTAAATACAATAATTCTTGCTTTTATTGCTTATTTTTTATTTCAAATATACCAGAAATTGCCCACTGCATATTCTATTGAGCAATTAGAGGAAATTACTCTTAAAGATAGAGAACGAAAACAAGAAGATAGATATTATAAAAAAATCAAGGCTTATCCTAATTATATATTAGATGGTGAGGTAGATGCTAATATAAATGAGCCTCTTGGAGTTAAAATAGTGGATGGTGACCCTATAAAAGTAGAAATTTATAGATAATTTTATGAGAAAAGTATTACTTTTATTATTCTATTTATTACTTTCTTCTTGCGTTAAGAAAAAGTCTGTTGAAATGCTATTTCAGGAAGCTATCCAAAAACGTGATTCCTTGATACAAGTTCATTCAAAAAATATAGCTAAACAAAACAAAATAGATATATTATTTGATACTTTAAATACAGATGCTTATTTTACAATTGATTATCAAAAAAAATTCAAAAAAAACCCAAAAATATTGATTTTGAATCAAGTAGAAGATATTATAGATTCAGATACTTGTATGTATATTTATATTCGACAAAAATATAAAAAAAATTTCATCAGGATAAAATCTAAAAATAAATTTTTGGTTGAAGAACTATATAGAAAAACAGATAGAAATGAAAGAAATAAAAATTTCATTGTTGCAAGTGTAAGAAATGTATCTAAATATGTGATAGGATATATTCCTGAATATGATGGTACAGAAAAAGACGGTTTTCCTGAAGGCAGAATTACTATTGAAGAAATGTCTCATTCTCTTTTTTTTGATGCAGATTTAGATACAATCTACTTTAGTAATATAGATAAAGAAGTGAAATTTCCTTCTTTAAACGAATATACTGATTAAATCATTAATAAAAACTTTATTACTATTATTTATTACAACTTAATACTTAGTTAAGAGTAATAATTATATAATTTCACATGAAAATACTTACTATTATATTATCTCTTTTTATCACTAATAATCTAAGCTCTGATTATGATATTAGTGATTTCTATGTAGGTGTTACCCCTGAAAATAGTCTTACAAAAGTGCTGGAGAAAGATGGGGACATTGAGGAAGTAGATATTATACTTATACCAACTAAAATGGAAACTGGAAAATTTATTGTAAGATTAACAAGAAAAGCAAAAGACCTATATCAGATAGAAGGAACAAAATATTTTATTCAAACAAAGTATTGCTATGAATATGCTACTAACGAGGAAGTTGTTTTAATTGTTGAAAGTAATTATGGTTATTCTAAGGGGAAAATTATTTTTGATTAATTATGAAACTACTTACCACCTACATACTATGCTTTCTGGTAACCGTAACTCAAGCTGATTCATCTATTGAAGTTATGCGTGGTTGCAAAGGCAGTAAAAATTGTCGTTCTTGCAAGAATTGTAAATACTGTAATCACTGTGCTAAGAAAGGTGGTAGTTGTGGCGTTTGTAATTAGACTATAAGTTTTTCTTTCTCGTCTATTTTCAATATTTTTTGGAAGCCCCTGTTGTGCGGAGCATTAATAGAAAAAACTCTAAAAAAGCACAAATAACGTATTTAAAAAACTATTTGATTATCAGATAATTAAAAACACGTTATAGTAAGAGTTAGGCTACAGCCGTCCTCTCCTCGTTTTGTTATAGCAAATCTTCAGATTTGCAGTTACATTTCCCCTACATCAAAAGTAATTCAGGCGTAGTTGCTTTGTCAATGGAAACGAATTTTGGTTGTGGTAAAAAATGTATGATAAATAACAAATTGACAATGAGTTAGTTATATTGTAAAACCTTCTAAATTTTTACAAAAATGATAACTTGTCCTCATTGTCAAAACAAACATATTAATAAAAATGGTAAAAAATCTACAGGTA
>CANGYA010000084.1 GCA_947457925.1 Cytophagales bacterium
ATATTTGACAACAAACCCAAACCTGCTTTTCGCAAAGTCCACACTTTTTTGCAATCTTCACCCCACAAAATCGGATAATGAAACCCAAAATTATTCGTTTTAAGGTCTGCAATTAAGTCCGCCATAATTTTTTCTACTTCGGCTTTGTCATCTTTTGCAATTTCCACTACTAATAATGCTTGTGGGTCTCCCTGCACAAAAAAACGGTTTTGCAACTGTTCCCGATTAGTTTTTGTACATTCCAAAATATAATGGTCTATCAATTCGCAAGCCGAAGGATTATATTTCAACGCCACCAAATTTGCTCGTAAACTTTCGTCTATCGAATGGCAATGAATACACAACAAAGCTGCATTTTTTGGCGGTTTTGGAACAATATTCAACTTAATTTCAGTCAAAAACATCAGAGTTCCTTCCGAGCCACAAATCAATTTTGCCAAATTAAACTCCTCTGTACTTTCAGGCGTAAAAGGTTTCGTTTCAAGCAATAAATCAATAGCATATCCCGTATTTCTACGAGGAATAGACGATTTTGGAAACTCTTTGCGAATTTCGGCTTGATTTTCAGGGTTTGAGAGAATGGAAAACATTTGTTGATAAATCTCACTCAAAAGCCCCACCCCAGCCCTCCCCACAGGGAGGGAGTTAAGTTCCCCTCCTTTTGGGGAGGGGTTAGGGGTGGGGCTAAAAGTAACCTTACTTCCATCACTCAAAAACCCTGTAACTTCCAAAGTATGTTCCCTTGTGCTGCCATAAACCACAGAATTTGAGCCACAAGAATTATTGCCAACCATACCACCAATCATTGCACGATTTGCGGTTGAGGTTTCGGGTCCAAAATACTTGTTAAATTGCGATAAATACATATTCAATTCATCACGAATTACCCCTGGTTGTACTCGTACCCAATTTTCTTTCTCGTTGATTTCCAATATTTTAGTGAAATACTTGGACACATCAACCACAATTCCTTTGCCTACAACCTGCCCAGCTAATGAAGTTCCCGCAGTGCGAGGAATTAGCGAAGTTTTGTGTTCCCTTGCAAAGTTGATAAGTTTTAGAATGTCGTCTTCCGTTTTTGGCAAAGCAACCGCCAAGGGCATTTCTCTGTATGCAGACGCATCTGTTGCGTAGAGAGTACGCATAGTTTGGTCATAATAAAATTCGCCTTGTAATGAGTTGGCGAGATTTTGTAAAAGTTGTATGTTCATAAGTTTTTTTCTATGTGTTCTATGTAACTATGTGGTTAATTTTTTACCACATAGTTACATAGAACACATAGCTTTTTTTTGTGTTTAATTTTTTATTTATCAGGCAACTTAGCAAAAAATTCATTTACATAAGTTTTCTGTCCTTTATAAAAAATATTATCTGTGTGGAAATTTACTAAAATTCCTTTTGGGGCTTTTAGCAACTTCATATAAGTCATTAATTGTGCTTCAAAAACAGGTGCAATGGCATTAACAGCCTTGATTTCTAAGACAATACAATTTTCGATAAAAAAATCACAACGCAAATCCGCATCTAATTCCAAGCCTTTATAATTCAAAGGAATAACTAATTCATTAGAAAAGTTAAGTTTTCGCAACTGCAATTCTCTAACCAAGCATTTATGATAAACACTTTCTAACAAACCTGCACCAAGTTCTCGGTGAACTTCTATACAAGCCCCTACAATATCAAAAGTTAGTTTGTCTAAATAAGATTTTGTGAGAGGAATTTTATTGTTCATTGTGGTTGATTTTTTATTATTCTAATTCCCAAATATCACCATTATCAGTTTCAAAACGAATAATACCTGTGGTTTTGTGGTAGTAGATTTTGGTTATAGAAGTGATAAATCTCCAATCCCCAAGTACTAATACGTTGTCATATATTTTTCCTTTTCTTAAGTATAAAAGATAAAACGTAGTATATTTTCTACTATACTCTATTTATCCTAAATCGCAACATCTCTTAGCACATAATAGCTTAACTTTCATACAATTTCACAGCAGCCTTTTTTAGTTCTGCCTCTGGCAAAAATTGGTCGGTGATTGTGAGAATAGCATGAAGGTTGTTACACAGTTTATCCAACTGTATTTCGTCTGGGTGAATTGACGTTTGTAAAAGATGTAAAGCCATGTCTGCCAAAAGAATACGTTGTTTTTCTAAGCACTCACTATCACCTTTTTTGGCTGGATTATTCAAATAGCTGGCTTCAACTTGACTACGCAATTCCCAGCTAATTTTTAATAGTTGTTTACGTTTTTCTTTGTTCATTTTTTGTTCATTTTCAACAAATTTACAAATAAAAGCCTATTTTACCCATAAAAATTTACCAATCAGTAGGGTTATTTTGCCAAAAAACTTTAAGTTTACACTAAATAATCAATTTTTTGCCAATGAAAACCTTACATAAATTTTTTGTGCAACCTTTGGTGTGTACTGCCCTTGTTACAGGGCTAAGTGTGCTACCTATCAGTAAGACACAATCTTGTGTTTTTACAGACTATAAAAACGTATATATTTTTGGTATTAATCTTTTGGGCAACTCTGCTTTTAGTAACTACTATTATAATTCGCCGTATGCCGAAGATGTTTGTTTCCCTGGTAATGAAAAAAATATAGAAGAGTGGCAAAAATTGTATCCTTCTGTTACAGATTTACAGGCTTTTCACGAAATTGTCTATAAGGCAGACCTCAAACAGTTGAACTTTTTGTATGAAGCCCTAAGCACAAAGAAAAATCCTTTGCCCAATAATCCATTTGCAAAGGCTTTGATTGAAAAAAATGACAGCGAAGCCCTACAATATTTGTTGTTTGCCAAAGCCTGCGAACCTTTAGTAAGCCAACAATACGGCTGGGAGGCAGAAGAAAACGCCAATAAAAATACAATTTCACAAAAAGCACAAGCCTTATTGCAAGAAGGCTTGGAAAAATTAAAAACTACGTCCAACGCATTTATCAAACAAAGATTGGCTTTTCAAATCATCAGATTGGCGTACTATCAAGTCAGCCCGAATGATTGTATTAAATATTTTGATGAATTAGCCGATAAAAACACCAAAAACTATATCTATTACCGTTCACTGTTGCACAAGGCTTTTGCCCTCAAAAAACTAAAAGATAAAGCAGGAGCTAACCAACTATTTGCCGAAGTGTTTGCGAATGAACCTTCTTTAAGTTGTATGGCATTCAAAAATATGGCATTGTTTGAAACAGACAGGTACAGCAACTTTGATGAAACGGCATGGCAAGCAACCTTGAAAAATACAACTGATGAAAAACTGCGTGCAGCTTTATTCTTATTACGTTCTGCGTCTTATAATCAAATAGATGCGAATTTGTTGGAAAGTTCCTTAGAGTTAGGGGCATCAGAAGAACAACTACAAGTGATGCTACTAAGACAAGTAAAAGCAGCCGAAAGTAATACATTTTTGCCTTATTTGCAGCAAAAAGTGGCGTTAGACAGTGCAAAATTGACTTACGGAGAATGGAATGCGACTGATGCGGTAGTAGAAGAAAAAGGTTTTTTCCGTAGAATTTGGGACGCAATCGTAAACTTTTTCAAAAATCTTTTTGGAGGCAACAAAGGTTCTTTGAATAGTGCTACTAAGCATAAAGTTTTGTATGCACAAGTTACACCTAATCAAGCTATTGACATAGAAAATGATTATGCCTTAAAAGAATTGGAAAAAGTTGCTTTAAAAATTGGTGAAAAACACAAATCTTCTTTGTTTTATTTGGGAGCTGTGTATTTACAAATCATGCGAAAAGCCTATGGTTTGGTAGATGATAATTTAGCATTGGCTCGTCAATATGCCAAAAACAACGAAGGACTTTTGCAACAAGCTGCGTATTTGGAGGCGTTGAAAATGGTCTTGCAAGCCGAAACCATTACAGAAGAACACGAAAACAAACTGGCTGCGGTATTGCCTAATTTGTGGAAAAACAAACAATTAGACAATAATTCTTGGCAAAGACTACTGTTATGCAGTGAATTAGGGCGTAAATATTTGGCACAAGGCAACTTAACAAAGGCAGTGCTTACGTTTCAGTACACCAAACAGGCAGATGTGGCAGGTATGCTCATGGATTTTTACATGACACAAGGAGATTTAGACAATTTGGCAAGTTATCTAAAAGGTGAACCTTCGGAGGCATGGAAAAAATTATTAGTAGGTAGTTTGGGAATGTCCGAAACCTACCGTTTAGACTTTATCAAAGACGTACAAGCTACAAAATTGTGCAGAGAAGGCAGATTTGTAGAGGCAGCAGCCAAATACAAAGCCATTGCTGCCAATTATTGGAAAGGCGACCCCGCAAAAGCCTACAATCCTAATGACACAACCAAGCAAGCCGACAAGGTAATTCTTTGGAATTCAGGAGCTTCTCTCCTATTGGGTATTAGCGAAAATGGTTTGGGTGGTAGTAGTATGGTGTATTCTTTTGCAGACGAATGCCCGAATGTCAAAACAACTTTCCAACAAAGTCCTTTGGAAAATCCGCAGTTTGAGCAACTAACAAAGGTGCAGGTGGTAGAGAAATTGGCGGAATTAGCCCAAAAAGCACAGTCAAGTAGTGGAGATGAACAAGCACAAGCCTATATCAGTATGGCAAACGGTATGTTGTATTCACCGTTTTGGTTGTATAATGCAGCTATTTGGCAGTGTGGCGGTTTGTTAGGGGCTTTGCGAGATGGCGTGCCGAATGGTTATCCGTTTAATGTCAATACAGAATTTGCTACGAATTTTCATAACAGAAAAATGCACGTTGTCAGTACCTATTGCGTGCCTAGCTTGGCAGCCCAATACTACGCTAAAGCTGCTGCCGTAGCCAAAGATAAAGAGTTGATAGCTAAGGCTTTATACGGTCAAGGTTTTGCTTTGAAAACTTCTTTGGCTTCGTATTGGGAAGAAGGCATTAAATTAGATGCACAAAGCCCTTTACAAAGATTGATGCAAGAAACGGGTAGCACAAAAACTGCACAAGAAGCTGTAAGTTTGTGTCCAGAGTTGTCTATGTATCGTTAGTTTTAGTACAAGGACACTAAAGGCACAAGTTTTTTCTTGTGTATTTGTGTTCTTGTTGTACAATATTATCCATGATAAACCCTTACTTCCGATAAAAAAACCTTGCTCATCTTTGTAGGAATATTTCAAAAATTACGAATTTTTAATTACGAATTACGAATTGATAAAATACACTAAAAAAATATTTTTATCATTACTATTGATTTATCAAAAAAAGTGGTTTATCATTGCAGCCAATAATTTTACATTAAAAAATGATACAATATGCAAAAAGTGGTTTTATACATTGCAGCAAGTATAGATGGTTTTATTGCTCGCAAAAATGGGGACTTAGATTGGTTAGATAATTTACCCAATCCCGACCAAATAGACCACGGCTACAAAGATTTTTTGGCAACCGTAGGCACAATTATCATGGGCAGAGCTACGTATGAAAAGCTGCTAAGTTTTGGTTTAGATTGGATGTATGCAGACAAAAATACTTATGTAGTTACACACAACAAAAACTATGTAGTCAATACGCCAGCTACCTTTGTTTTAGCTGAAAATCTACCCGAATTTATCCAAAAAACCTTGCAAACTACCACCAAAGACATTTGGTTAGTAGGCGGCGGCGAATTGGTCAGCTATTTTGTGCAACACCAACTTTTAGACCGTATTATTTTGTCCGTAATTCCTGTTACATTGGGCGAAGGCGTACCTTTATTTCCTCAAAAAACATTAGAAACTAATTGGCAACTCACTCACGTAGAGCATTTTAAGAGTACAGGCGTAGTGGGTTTAACGTATGACAAAAAATAGAGTTTATGAAGTTTTGTAACATAGACTTTAGTCTGTGTAATAAGTAGTTAATTTACAACACATTAAATACACAGACTAAAGTCTATGTTACACTGGGCTTAATAATGTCTAATAGCTAATAAAAACAAAACACACTATTGAAAAGGGTAATTTTCAATAGTGTGTTTTATGTAAAAAGTTCAAAAAGAATTATTTAGCTGCTTTACTTGCCTCATATCTTTCGTTCATGCCTTTTGTTACGTCATTTGTGATGTTCAAGGCTTCATCTGCCAAGAAAATAGAACCACCTTTGGTGTAATTCAAGATATATTTATATTTTTTGTCTTTGTTGTAGTCTTTTAAGAAACTCATTAATGAATCATATAGACGAGTATTCATTAACTTTTCTTCCTCCATCAAACCAGCCGTCAAAGTTTTTTCTAAATTCATCAAGTCATCACGTTTCTTTAGCAAATCTTCTTGTTGAGATTTAGCTTCGTTATTAGATAATAAACCTGCTTGCATACGGCGTTGGAAACTGCCCATTTCTTCTTCTAACTTTGAGCCTTGTCCTGCCATTTGCTTTTCTGCTTTTTCACGTTTTTCTTCCAAACTCTTACGTAAATCATCTAACAATTTATAGTTTGTCAATAAAGTATCAGAATTTACGTAGGCAATCGGCATATCGCCTGCTGCTACCGAAGTGGTTGAAGACGTAGAAGTTGATGCTGGCGTACCTGCATTATTACAAGATGTAGCCAAGCCCATAACGGTAGCCAAAGCCACGCCACTTAATACAATAGAAATCTTTTTCACTGTTCAGATGTAGTTTTAATTTTGAAGTGCCAAAGATACAAGGTTTTAGGGGAAAGTTGCAAGTAAAAACACTAAGGTTTGTGAAAGCCTGTAGCTTTATGTAGTTTTGTTGCCATAAGCAAGCAAACAGTATAATTCGTCTTTAGGCGAATTTTGCAGTTTTTAACAACAAAAACTATTAGCCTAAAGGCAAATATCCAGTTTTATTCTTTGTGGTTAATAAATTGAAAATCAATTAATTAAATCACACCAACTAAAATCCATGTTACAAATCTTAATAACCTTTATTGTATGAAAAAACTATTATTAGGCTATACCTTTTTTATTATAACTACGCATTTCTCTTTTGGGCAAAGCACTAATTTTCAGGCTTTTAGCCTCAAAGATGCTATTCAATATGCCCTAACGAATCACCCACAAATAGCCAATATTAAAATAGACCAAGAAATTTTAAAGGCTAAAATGGGAGCTGCCAAAGCCAGTAACTTGCCACAAATTAACGGTGGGGCAGAAATGGCATTTCACCCCAGTTTGCAAAGAGTTTTTTTTCAACCCAACTTATTTTTGCCTAACAATACAGACAATAACGTCAATGTAGGGAGTTTGCAAACCCCCTATGGCGGTTTTTTACAAGTAAATGCCAGCCAACTGCTTTTTAATGGAACGTATTTGATAGGCACAAAGGCAACTGAACTTTATACGGAACTAAACAGTAAAGCCCAACAACAAACCGAAGCCGAAATCACACTTAACGTAAGCAAAGCCTATTACACAGTGTTAATGAACCAAGAAAGATTGGGCTTGATAGCGGCGAATATTCAACGACTTACAGAGGCACTTAAAGATACAGAGGCAGCTTTCCAGAATGGCATAGCCGAAAAATTGGACGTAGATAAAATTACGGTTTTGCTGAATAATGCCAAAATAGAAAGAGAAAAGTTCTTGCAAATCAATGACTTAGGCGTAGCCTTGCTCAAATTTCAACTTAATGCCCCACAAGAACAAAATATTAGCCTCACAGGCAAATTAGCCGATTTTATAGCTAATATTTCTGCAAATCAAACCGCAGAAAATCATAACCCTATTAGTTTTGAGGTCTTAGCCTTACAGAAAAAAATGCAAGAAGTAGAGATAAAAACCTTGCAAGCAGGCTATTATCCTTCGGCATATTTGTTTGGAACATTGGGGGCGAATACAGGTACAACTACTGTGGGCGGTGTGTTTAACCCTACAAATTGGTACAATTTTTCGGCAGTGGGGCTACGCCTACAAGTCCCTATTTTTGATGGTTTATTGAAAAAACACCAAATTAAAGAGAAAAAACTACAGTTGCAGAAATTGGCAAATCAAGAGATTTTACTCAAAAATGCTACGCAACTACAACAGCAACAAGCCCGAACAAGCCTCAAAAATGCACAGTTGAGCCTACAAATGCACGAACAGAACATTCAATTAGCCACAGAAATTTTAAGAGTAGCCAAAGTAAAGTACAAAGAAGGCACCAACAGCAACCTCGATTTACTGAATGCTGCCACTGCACTAAAAGAAGCCGAAATGAATTATCAACAAGCTATGTATGAATGTTTATTGGCAGATTTGGAGTTGAAGAAATAAAAAATATTTTAAAATCAATATCACTTTAAAGATGTAATCTTTTGAAAAGATTACATCTTTAAAGTGATATTGATTAGGCTATTTATATTGTCAAGAAAGTTTACTCAAAGCTATATTTTTGTCCCCCATACGAATATACAAATGCCACTTATCGTGTGCGTCTTGGGCTTGGTGGTTTTTATTGAGGCTTTCTTTCACTTGCACCACCAGAATACTCTTGTCGTCTTCTTCATATTCCTCTAACACTATTTCTACGGGAGGCACACAATATTTGTTAGCAGCTTCTTCTATCACATAACTTTCTTCGGCTATATCTATTCCTAATAAGTGCTTTTTGTCTGACACCCCCACCAAAATAGTTCCGCCCTTCGCATTGGCAAACGCCACCAAAGTACGTGCTATTTTTTGTGCTGTAATGGTCTGTTTAAAGTCTAAAGTTTCAGATTCGCCAGCCCTGATTAGTGTCATAAATTCGTCTTTTTCCAAAGTTGTGTCGTTTATTTTGAGGTAAAAACTTGATTGAAATAACGTAATTAGTAATTCAAGGTTGCTTATCAAATACATGGAGCTATAAAATATTGATTAGCAATATCTTATAGCTCCCTATATAATCTTTTGATTAGCTGTTTAATTATACCAACACCAAAGTTACTTCTATGTTTCCTCTGGTTGCGTTAGAGTAAGGGCAAACTTGGTGGGCAGCTTCCAATAACTTTTGGGCTACTGTTCTGTCTATATCAGGGATTTTTACCTCTAATTTTGCAGACAAACCAAACCCACCTGTAGTTGTTTTGCCAATGCTTACGTTAGCTGTTACCTCTGTGTTTTGTACCGCCACTTTTTGCATACGAGCTACTAAATTTAAGGCACTGTCGAAACAAGCTGCATAGCCCGCCGCAAACAACTGTTCGGGATTGGTGTACTCACCGCCACCGCCGCCCAAAGATTTAGGCATACGTACCTCTAAATTTAACACGCCGTCTGAAGACTGTACTTTTCCGTTTCTTCCGCCTGTAGCCGTAGCTTGTGCGGTGTATAAGATTTCCATGTTTTGTAATGATGTTGAGTTAGTAAATATTAAAAGTTATTGATAATCAATTATTTAATTTAAAAATTTGCATATTTTAAGGACTAAAAGCAACTATAATTGTTTGAGCATATTGTTCAAGGCATTGCGTAAATTTTCAAAATCTGCTGGATTGAGTTGCAAGGCACAAAACATTTTTGGGGGAATTTCCTTAGCTTTTTCTTGCATGACTTCACCTGCCTCACTTAATATAATCCAAACTTTTCTTTCGTCTTGCGTATCCCTTTGGCGAGTCAGTAAGCCTTTTTGCTCCATTCTTTTGAGCAAAGGCGTAAGTGTGCCTGTGTCTAAATGCAACTTCTCCCCTATTTCGCCTACTGTAGCCTTTGGAGTTTCCCACAAAAACAACAAAATTAAATATTGCGGATAAGTCAAATCTAATTCTTGCAAATAAGGTTGATACAACTGCGTTACCTTTCGAGAAAGTGCATACAAAGGAAAACACAACTGATTGTCTATCAAAAGTCCTTCAAAAGTGCTGGCTGTTTTCATACTACAAAGGTTTTGAAAAATTATATTGTATGCAATATAATTGTGAAAAATATTTTAGTTTTTATTAAAAAGCTAAAATATGGTTTCCATATATTTTGTATAATATTGCATTAGAAGGCTCAATAGGTATTAACAATTAATTAATTTTCAATATATTAACACAAACAGTAAAATTTATTCTATAAGCCCTACTAACTTCGTATTATAAATTTTAATCCTTTCTAAATAAATTTTAATTTTGAAACTATTTTGAAAGTAGTTACAAAAGACTAATATTTGCACAATTATTTTTAATTAGTCTAAATAATAATAAAACATGAAAAAACAAGTTCTTTTAGTAGGTTACTTTTCTTTGCTTTTAGCCCTTTTGGTAGCTTGCAAAGGTGGAGCTAACCAAAGCAACGAAGGTACTGCACAAGTGGACAGCACCCAAACCGCAGAAAAAGTTGTGAATGTGTATTCGCACCGCCACTACCCTGCCGACCAACAGTTATATGATGAATTTACGAAACAAACAGGCATTAAAGTAAATGTAGTGCAAGCTAAAGCTGCCGAATTATTGGCAAGATTAGAGCAAGAAGGAGCAAGTTCTCCTGCCGATGTTTTGGTTACGGTAGATGCAGGGGCTTTGTACCTTATCAAACAAAAAGGCTTGTTTCAGGCTATTAACAGCGAAACTTTGAACCAAAATGTACCTGCCTACTTGCGAGATACAGAAAACCAATGGTTTGGTTTAACGCAACGTGCCAGAGTAATTATTTACAACAAAGACAAAGTAAAACCTTCGCAATTAAGCACTTACGAAGACTTAACTAAAGCACAATGGAAAGGTAAGGTATTGATTCGCAGTTCGGAAAATATTTACAACCAATCTTTATTAGCAGCTATCATTCATCACGAAGGGGCAGAAAAAGCTAAACAATGGGCAGCAGGTATTGTAAAAAACATGGCTCGTGAGCCTAAAGGTGGCGACAAAGACCAAGTTTTGGCATTGGCAGCAGGCGAAGGTGAAGTAGCTGTGGTCAATACATATTATTTGGGACAAATGGCAAACTCAAAAGAAGAAGCCGAACAAAAAGCATTTGCAAAAATAGGCGTGATTTTCCCTAACCAAGCCAAGTATGGCACACATACCAATATTAGCGGTGCAGGTGTTTGCAAATATTCTCCTAACAAAGACAATGCAGTGAAATTAATAGAGTTTTTGAGCAGTAACCAAGCCCAAAAAGTATATGCAGAGGCAAACCAAGAGTACCCAATTAGAGGAGGTCTTCCTTATTCGGCTACCTTAGAAAGTTTCGGTAAATTTAAGGCTGATACGTTGGATTTGAGCATTTTAGGTAAGTTAAATGCTGAAGCCGTAAAGGTTTTTGATGAAGTAAAGTGGAAGTAATTAGCTTTGGCGGTGTCAAAAAATGTCATCTTTTACAAAAGATGACATTTTTTTTTATTTTTGTATTAGAGTTTATTAAGGTATAGAAATGCCTCTTTCTTTTTCTTCGGGTGCATTATCAATACTACCTCCAACCGAGTTTATAGAAACACCTCTTTCTTTTTCTTCGGGTGCATTGTCAATACTACCTCCAACAATAGCCTTAATATTTTTTACTTCTTCAAATTTTTGTTTCAACTCTGTTAAGTTCATCACTTTTATTTTTTGATGTATCCTTACGAAATTGTAAGTTGATACGAAAATAAATAGTTTGTTGAAAAAAGCAAATAGTTTAGCCAAAAGTTTAAATATTAACTTGATATTTTAGAGTAATAGGCTTAGATAGATAGAAATTCTATTTTAAAGCCTACTTCTGTTACTTTTTTAATTACCTCCTCTTGTGTAACACTTTCGGAATGTACCGATAAAATTTTGTCTTTATTGGGTAGTACCTCCCAGTGGCTAACTCCTTTTGTACCATTCAGAAGAGGCGTAACTTGTGCTACACCGTTACCCTTGATATTGGTCTTAAATTTCAATGTTTTATTATCGGACTTGTTTAGTTGCTTTTGTATAGCGTCATTTGGGAACACAGATGACACCCGCAATGGAATTGGGATTTTACGGATAAAACACTGATTTTTTAATTTTTATCCGTAAAAATCACTCTAATCAGTGTTATCAGTGTACTAAACTTATGCTATTACGTTTCAACTAAACAAGTCCATCGTTACTCGTGGTTGAAAATTTGATTTGTGTTACATTGAAAAAATTAGATGGAAAACCTGCAAAAAAAGTTGGGTACACCTATTCAAAATGCAGTGGTAAATTTCTTTACTTTCTTTAACAGAAAAGACTGAGGTGGTATTCCACTTTACAAATCATCAAAAAATATAAAAGAAATTGGTGTGTAGATTTGCTTTGCTAACCCATATCATTCGTGGGAACGAAGACTTAATCGCAGCAGTGAACCGAGAAATAATGGCTTAATTAGACAATATATTCCGAAAAAATAAAATTGCATTTAAAAGTTGAATCTTCGGCCTATAAGAAGCAAGTGATTAACTTGCTGCAAAAGTGTGTTGGGTAAGTGTGGAAACTATGAAGATTGTAGGGAAATTGTAGGTAGCAAAATTTCCCAAACCAGAAAAACTTTTTGCAAAATCCTACTAAATCTTTTACCTTGCGACATTAAACAAAAAGCTATACTAGCAATGGAAATCCCAAAAACCTACAACCCTGCAAGCACCGAAGACAAATGGTATGCTTATTGGCTTGAAAACAAGTTTTTCGCCTCAAAACCTGATAACAGAGAACCTTACACCATTGTAATTCCTCCGCCAAACGTAACAGGTGTGCTACATATGGGACATATGTTAAACAATACCATTCAAGATGTTTTGATACGAAAAGCACGTATGCAAGGCAAAAATGCGTGTTGGGTGCCAGGAACAGACCACGCAAGCATTGCAACAGAGGCAAAAGTGGTGAAAATGTTGGCAGATAAAGGCATTAAGAAAAAAGACTTATCAAGAGAGGAGTTTTTGAAATATGCCTTTGAGTGGAAAGATAAATATGGTGGAATTATCCTTGAACAACTTAAAAAATTAGGTGCTTCTTGCGATTGGGACAGAACAAAATTCACAATGGATGAACCCATGTCAGCACAAGTTATCAAGGTTTTTGTCGATTTGCACAAAAAAGGTTACATATACAGAGGTGTGAGAATGGTAAACTGGGACCCGCAAGGCAAAACTGCCTTAGCCGATGACGAGGTTATTCACAGAGAAACACAGTCGAAAATGTATTATGTAAAGTATCAATTGGTTGGTACAGAAACCCCGCAAGGGCTTGAAGCCCTTGCGGGGTTAGAATATATTACCATTGCCACCGTAAGACCTGAAACCATTATGGGAGATACTGCGGTTTGTGTGCATCCTGACGACGAAAGATATAAGCATTTGGTTGGTAAAAAGTGTATTGTGCCGATGATAAATCGTGAAATTCCAATTATTGCAGACGAATATATTGATAAAGATTTTGGTACAGGTTGCTTAAAAGTTACGCCTGCACACGATATTAATGACTATAATTTGGGTGTAAAACACAATTTGCAAGTAATTGATACGATTAGTGATGACGGAACAATGTCGGCTGCTGCACAAATTTTTGTAGGTGAAGACAGGTTTGTGGCTCGTAAAAAAGTTGCGAAATTGCTCGATGAATTAGGTTTGTTGGTAAAAACGGAAGATGTAAAAAATAATGTTGGTTATTCTGAAAGAACAGATGCAGTAGTTGAGCCAAAATTGTCGATGCAATGGTTTGTGGAAATGAAAAAATTGTGTGAACCTGCATTAGAGAATGTAATGAATGACAACATTCAATTATTACCTCCGAAGTTTAAGAATATGTACCGCAGTTGGATGGAAAATGTGCGTGATTGGTGTATTTCTCGTCAATTATGGTGGGGACAACAAATTCCTGCGTACTATTTGCCAAATGGAGAATATGTAGTGGCAGAAAGCAAAGAAGCAGCTTTTGAAATTGCCAAAACTAAAATTGCAGGCATCAAAATAGAAGAATTACGCCAAGATGAAGATGTTTTGGATACGTGGTTTAGTTCAGCTTTGTGGCCTATTTCGGTTTTTGATGGTTTTTTAGACCCTGATAATGAGGAGATTAACTATTATTATCCTACAAATGATTTGATTACTGCACCTGAAATTTTATTTTTCTGGGTGGCACGTATGATTTTGATGGGCTACGAATACAGGGGCAAACAACCTTTCAAAAACGTATATCTTACAGGTATTGTACGAGATAAACAAGGTCGTAAAATGTCGAAATCATTGGGCAATTCGCCTGACCCTATTGAGTTGATGCAACAATATGGGGCTGATGGTGTGCGTACAGGTATGCTTTTTAGTTCTCCTGCGGGCAATGATTTGCCTTTTGACGAAAAACTTTGTGAACAAGGACGTAATTTTAGTAATAAAATTTGGAATGCCTTTCGTTTAATTAAAGGTGTGGAAGTTGCAGATATTGACCAACCTTTTGAAAATGAAGTATCTGTACGTTGGTTTTCAATGTTACTTGATGATAAAATTGAGGAAATTGAGAATTTATACGCACAATATCGTATTTCTGATGTATTGCAAGCTATTTACAAATTGGTTTGGACAGATTTCTGTTCTTGGTATTTGGAATGTATCAAGCCTGAATATGAAAAACCTATTGACAAATTGACTTACAAACGTACCATAGAGTTTTTTGAAACTTTGTTGAAATTGATGCACCCATTTATGCCATTTATTACCGAAGAAATTTGGCAAAATTTGGCAACTCGCAAACCTAATGACAGTATTTGTATTGCAGAATATCCGAAATTTAATCCGAAAAAAGGTGAGGCTATTTATTATGCTTTGGCAAATCCTGCATTTGAGATTATTGCACAAGTTCGTAGTTTAAGAAATAGCAAAGGGCTTTCTCCAAAAGAAACTTTGCCTTTGTCAATCCGTACCAAAAACGAAGATTTAATAACCTATTGGGGTGGAATTATCAAAAAATTGGCAAACGTAACCCTAAAATTAACTACTGAAAAAGTAGAAGGTGCAAATTCTTTTATGGTTGATTTGTATGAATGTTATGTAATTTTGCCTCAAAAATTGGACATTGCAGCCGAAAAATTGCGTTTAGAAACAGATTTGGCTTATCAACGTGGCTTTTTGGAAAGTGTAATGAAAAAAGTGGGTAACGAAAAGTTTATGGCAAATGCAAAACCCGAAGTTCGTGATAGCGAATTGAAGAAGAAGGCAGATGCAGAGAGTAAGATTAAGGCATTGGAGGAGGCGTTGGCAGGATTATAGTATTACTAATTCTGAAAACTCTACAGATTTTTTCAATTACATATAACTATTTGATATACAAGAAGTTATAAAAATTACTACTTTAAAATTGTGTTTTTAAGTCCGTTAGGACTGATATATTTATAGAAAAATATAAATACAACTCTCAAAAACTCCTTTAGGAGTGACATTTTTGACCTTAAGATTTCACTCCTAAAGGAGTTTTGATGGAAAGATATACTTTTTTCTATAAATATGTCAGTCCTAACGGACTTAAAAACACAACTTTTTATTATAGTAATTTTAATAGAATACTGATTATCAATGAGTTAAAAAAACTGTAGAGTTTTCAGTACTAATTTTATTAAAAATGGAAAATAAACCAATTACCTATCGTTGGGCTAGACAAAAAAACGGTTTACCTTATGTTGCTAATATCAGTTTATTAGTAACTAAAAAAGATGATTTAGTTGAAAATGAAATAGCATTTCTCCCATCTTCTAATCTACAAAACACTTATTCAGATTGGTGTCAAGGCATAGAAAATGGATTAAAGTATGCTTTAAGCAAAGTGCAAGGTAACTATTCTATCCAAATTTGTAGTTTTTTAGGTGCATATACTGATACTAATGCAACTATTGCAGGTTATGCCGCTATGCGTTGTTTTTGGGAAAGTGTTGGTTTTGTATGTGATGAAAAAGAAATAATGGAATTAGAAAGTTTTGTTTTTCAAAGTTGGGGAGATAATGTTTACTTAATTCCTAATTTTATTACTCATACTTTTAATTCTAAAATATAGCTTAAAAATATTTATGATAGTGAATTGAAGAAAAAAGCAGATGCGAAAGTAAAATTAAGGCATTGGTTGGGTTATAAAGAGTTTATAATTGTAGCCCTCACAAGGTTTTAATACTTTGTGAGGTTTTTTAAATGAATAATAGCATGAAACTATCTACAAAATCTTTTATCATTACCTTCTGCATTATCTTACTAATAACAATCGTAAGATACAAAACTACTTAAATAGTTATACTTATTTTTATATTTGTTTCCACCATCTTTGATTTTCAAGCCTATGTCGCACTATTTAGCTCCGATTTTATCTTTTTTGGTAGACCTGAAAGAAAACAACCATAGAGAATGGTTTGAGGCAAATCGCAGTCGTTATGCTGCAATTCGCGAAGAATGGATTGCATTTTTGGCGGGTTGCCAAGAAAAAATCATAGTTTTTGATGCAGACATAGCCGATATGCAGCCCAAAGATGCTGTATTTCGAATAAACAGAGATGTCCGTTTCAGTAAAAATAAAGCACCTTACAAAACACATTTTGGGGCGTATTTTGCGAGAGGAGGCAGACAATCTGACTGGGCAGGGTATTATATTCACATAGAACCGCAACAGTGTTTTGTGGGTGGAGGTGCGTATATGCCGCCGCCCAATTTGTTGAAACAGATACGCCAAGAAATAGACTATAATAGCGAAGATTTTTTAGCAATTATTAATAATTATCAATTTAAAAATACTTTTGGCGAGCTACAAGGAGAAAGTCTTAAAACAATACCGAAAGATTACCCCAAAGACCACCCTTTGGCTAATTATTTAAAGCTTAAAGGATTTTTTGTAACACACCCTTTGGAAGAGGACTTAACGGCAATAACTCTACAAAATGAAATTGTAAAAGCTGCACAGTTATTACACCCTTTGAATAGCTTTTTTAACAAGGCAATGGAGATAGGTTAATTGAAAACAAAGCTGTTTGGTCAAAATCAATAGGTTTTAAGGATTTTTTTCGTTAGCTTTGCGACTTCATTTAAAAGACCAATAAAAGTGGCAAATATAGTAGCAATAGTAGGACGACCTAATGTCGGAAAATCTACTTTTTTTAATAGATTGATAGAAGACCGCAAAGCTATTACAGACAACGTAAGTGGCGTAACCCGAGACCGCCAATACGGACAAGCTGAATGGTTGAATACGAACTTTACAGTGATAGATACAGGCGGTTATGTGAAAGGTTCTGAAGATGTTTTTGAGGCAGCTATCAGAGAGCAAGTAGAGGTAGCTTTGGAAGAAGCAACCGTAGTGTTATTTATGGTGGATTTGCAAGAGGGTGTTACAGATTTAGACAAGGATTTTGCGAATGTGGTGCGGAAGTCTAAAAAACCCGTTTATGTAGTGGCAAATAAGGCAGATACCCCTGCAAAATCGAATTATGGTGGTGAGTTTTACGCTTTAGGCTTGGGCGATGTATTTACGGTGTCGGCTCAAAATGGTTCGGGAACAGGTGAGTTGTTGGACAAAGTGGTGAGTCATTTTCCGCAAAACGACCCCGAAGACCCCAACGAAGGCATACCAAGAATTTCTATTTTGGGTAAACCGAATGTAGGCAAATCTTCATTTTTGAATGCCTTAGTGGGTTATCAACGCAGTATCGTTACAGACGTAGCAGGAACAACCAGAGATTCATTGGATACACATTATAAAGCCTTTGGACATGATTTTATTTTGACAGATACGGCGGGGATTCGCAAAAAAGCCAAAATTAAAGAAGACATTGAGTTTTATTCTATCCTTCGGTCTATCAAAGCCCTAGAAGAAAGTGATGTGTGTATCATGATGATAGACGCAAGCAAAGGCTTGGAAGCACAAGACCTTAACCTCTTGAATTTGGCTCACAGGTACGGCAAAGGCATTGTTTTGATGGTCAATAAGTGGGATTTAGTGGCTAAAGATTCGAATACGGCAGCCAAATTGGAAAAAGAAATGCGTGATAGATTAGGCGTTATCAACTATATGCCTATCATTTTTGCTTCGGTAGTAAACAAACAGCGTATTTTCCAAACCGTAGAAAAGGCTGTGGAAGTGTATCAGAACAAGAGTCGTAAAATTTCTACATCTGAATTGAACGAAAAAGTATTGGCAGCTATAGAAGCCTATCCGCCACCAGCTTTAAAGGGTAAATTTATTACGATTAAATACGTTACACAATTCCCTGCAAAAACGCCGACTTTTGCGTTTTTCTGTAATTTACCGCAGTATATCAAAGAACCGTATATGCGTTATTTGGAAAACCGAATGCGTGAGTTTTTTAATTTTGAAGGTACGCCAATCAGATTGTTTTTTAGAAAAAAATAAAGTTTGTGAATAATTTTTTGTACCACAGACTTTAGTCTGTGAGAATTGTTTATCAACTCTTTACAAACAGACTAAAGTCTGTTATACAATTTATTCATAAAACCCAAAACCTATAAGTTCATCACAACTTATAGGTTTTATTATCTCTATTATGGTTGAACTATCATTGATGTATTTATGACTAAATTAAGTGTGAATGTCAATAAAATAGCTACCCTTCGCAACTCTCGTGGAGGCGATGTGCCAAATGTAGTACAGGTAGCCAAAGACTGTGAAAGATTTGGGGCAGACGGTATTACCGTACACCCTCGCCCAGACGAAAGGCATATTCGTTACCAAGATGTGTTTGATTTGAGCCAAATAGTTACTACAGAGTTTAACATAGAAGGCAACCCCTTGAAAGGTCGTTATTTGGAAATTACCTTGCAAGTAAAACCTACACAAGCTACTTTAGTACCAGATGGCGACAACGCCATTACGTCTAATGCAGGTTGGGACACGATTACGCATGAGGCGTATCTCAAAGAAGTCATTGTAGAGTTGAAACAAAAGGGCATCAGAACTTCTATTTTTGTGAACCCCATAGAAAAATTTATAGAGGGAGCAGCCAAAGTGGGAGCAGACCGTATAGAACTTTACACAGAACAATATGCCCATGATTATCCGAAAAATCCTGAGCAAGCCGTAGCGGAGTACCGTAAATGTGCTATGTTAGCCCATGAATTAGGGTTGGGCATTAATGCTGGACATGATTTGAGTTTAGTGAATTTGAAGTACCTCCGCCAACAATTACCGCATTTGGCAGAAGTTTCTATTGGGCATGCCCTCATTGCAGATGCTTTGTATTATGGCTTGGAAAACACGATACAACTCTATAAGAGGGCTTTGATTGTTTAAAACTGCACTTCTTTAAGACGCAGCATTTTCAGACTTTCCAAGTTTCTAAACTTGGAAAGTCTTGATGCTTAATAGAGCAAATCCTACAAAAAGCCGAAAATACTTGCTTTTCTCCTCTTTATTTCCCAAATTGTAAAAATCATATTTTTGTTCTTTTATAGAATAATTGTTAGTATTCAAGATGTAATCTTTTATAGTATCGTGCCTTAAAAACTTATAGTAAAACTAATTTTTTCAAAGAAATAAGTTTGATTGTGTTCAAGAATCCCTATAAAGATGTCATCTTTTAGAAAGATGACATCTTTATAGGGATTCTTGAACACTACGCATAACAATTC
>CANGYA010000085.1 GCA_947457925.1 Cytophagales bacterium
AACAAAAAATTATTCATAAACTCTAATAGTTTGTTAGTAACTTCAAAAAGCCCCTCTCTACTTGGAAAGGGGTTGGGGTGAGGTGTAAAAATTTCTATAAAATTAAAACCTTAGTTGTGGTGTTTTTTTGTTTAAAAAATATAACTTTACAAACTCCCAAAAAGATAATAAACTATGAAAGTGCTACACACTGCCGACTGGCATTTAGGACAAAAACTATATGAAAAAGAAAGATATGACGAACACCAAGCCTTTTTAGATTGGTTGTTACAGACGATTGACACCGAAAAAATAGACTTGTTACTATTGGCTGGAGATGTTTTTGACACACCCAACCCACCCAATAAGGCAATGGAACTGTACTATAATTTTTTAGCTCAATTACTTAATTCCCATTGCCAAGCTGCGGTAATTGTGGGAGGTAATCACGATTCTGCCTTTAGTTTAGATGCTCCCAAAGACCTTTTGAAGTTTATGAAACTGCATATTATTGGTGGAGCTACGGAAAATATTACAGATGAATTGATTGAAATAAAAGACGGAAAAGGCAATGTGGTGGCGGTAGTAGCTGCCATTCCGTTCCTAAGAGATAAGGACATAGAATATGACAAAAACAATAATGGCATTACCCAAAGAGAAGTACAAATAGTGCAGTCTATTAGCACACATTATAAAAAATTAGCAGATTTAGTATCAGAAAAAAAGTATGCCGACAATGTGCCTCTGTTAGCTACAGGTCATTTGTTTGCACAAGGTGGTTCTGCCAATAGTGATGATAATAACGAAGATGAGGACGCAGAACGGAAAATTTACATGGGAAGTTTGGGTATTGTGCCGCCTTCTGCCTTTACAACGGTGTTTGATTATGTGGCTTTGGGGCATTTGCACCGTTTCCAGCAAGTAGGCGGAAAAAATATTTACTATTCGGGTTCTCCTATTCCGCTAAGTTTCAGTGAAAGAAAAGACGAAAAAATGGTAGTTATGATAGATTTTGAAGGCAAAAACATAAAAAATATTCAAGCATTGCCCGTACCTACACAATTACACAAGACCCTGAAAAGATTTGAAGGAACATTGACAGAAGTTTGTCAAGCTATTACAGATTTTGAGGTGCATACGCCAACTTGGGCAGAAGTTTTATTGCATTTGGAGCAACCCACGCCCAATGCCCACGAAGTAGTCCTACAAACAGCCCAAGAAAAAGGCAATGATTTTACCTTGTTACGCACCAAAATAGAGAGCATACAACAGCAAAATATGACTTGGGCAACGATGCTCCAGCAGTCGCAAAGGCTACAAGATTTGTCTGCGAAAGATGTTTTTCAGCAACTTTGTTTAGAAAAAGGCTATACGCCAGAACACCTCAAAAACCTATTGCCTTTGTTTGATGAATTGGTGGAAATGGCGAAGGAAGAAAGTAATTGAGTGATTACCTGAATAAAAAATTCTGTAGAACGGACTTTAGTCCGTTTAAATTAAGAGTGCTTTAAACAGACTAAAGTCCGTTCTACAGTGATAGTGAGCTTAAACCATTTAAAATTATGAAAATACTAAAAATAGAAATAGAAAATATACAATCTTTACGTAATGCCAATATTGATTTTACGCAATCTCCTTTTAATGAAAACGCCTTGTTTTTGATTACAGGAAACACAGGGGCAGGCAAAAGTAGCTTATTAGATGCTATTACGCTGGCTTTGTATGGACGTAGTCCAAGACACCCAAATTTAGAGGGAAAAGACTTGGCTGAGGTTGTAATGGCACGCCATACAGCAGAATGTTCTGCCAAAGTGGTGTTTAAAGTAGATGACAATTCGCCAGCGTATTTGGCTACATGGGAAGCAGAAAGAAGTTTTAGAGGAAAACTGAACCCCGAAAAAGAAGTAAAGGAAGTTCGCCGTTTTTTTGGTAATCAGCAAGACCAAAACGACAACGTAACAAAACACAAAGAAATAGATAGTAAAGTACACGAAATAGTTAAATTAGACTACGAACAATTCCTTCGTTCTGTACTATTGGCACAAGGAGAATTTACCAAATTCTTAAAAGCAGAACCCAAAGAAAGAGCCGAATTATTGGAAAAAATAACGGGGACAAGCATTTACAAACAAATTTCTAAAAAGGCTGCAGAAAAGCATAAGGCAGAAAAACAGCAATTAGAAACCTTGCAAACACAGTTAGATGAACTCAAAAATTTGATGTTTACGCCTGAAAAAACGGAGGAATTGGAGCAGCAAAAAATTAGATTAAACGAAGAAATAGCTAACCATAAAACGGCTTTGCAAAGTTTATTACCTCGCCAACAAACTTTGGGACAGTTAGCAGAAAGTATAGAAAATACTGAAAAATTGCGTAAAGAGTTATCAAGGTTAGATGAGCAAGCTAAAAATTTTGAGCTAAAAGCCGAACAGTTGCGTTGGCATAGTATAGCTGTGCCGTTTCAGTCCGAAATAGAAAAATTAAACGAAAAAAAGGAAAATATAGAAAATACTGAAAAAAGTATAGAGCAACTTCGCCAACAACAAACTGACCTACAAGCAAAAGAAAATGAAGCTACGGCAGCCCAACAAGCAGCCGAAAAAGCATTGAAAGACTTGTTGCAAGAAAAAGAAACGCAAGAACAGTTGATTTATGACATCATTTCTCCTTTGGATAAGGAAATTAATAGAAAACAAGAAGACGAAAGGATTTTGTCTGATAAATTATCGCCTTTAAAAAAGGATTTAGACAACAATTTGCAGCAACTAAACCAAGCAATTAGAAAGGAAAATCCAACAGCTAATTTGTTGGCATTACCAACAAATATGGCAGATAATCAAAAAATGATAGCAAAGTATGAACAAGCAAAAGGTAGTTATCTAGCTACCAAAGAAAAGAGCCTGAATAACAGAACACAAATAGAATGGCAAAAAGATAGAAATTTGCAAAAAAAATTAATAGAAAATTTAATAGAGATAAAAAGAACCAAAGATGATTGGGAAAAAAAAGAAGCAGGCTGCAAAGCCATCAATGAGCAAATAAAGGGTATTAAAGGCAAATTAAAATTAGAAGAAGCCACACTACACTTATTAGGAAAGGATATTAAGGCAGCCGAAGATTTGGTAAAGTGTCTAACTGAAACAGTTGTTTTAGAACAAAAAATTAAAGGATATGAACATGAAAGGCAACTCCTACAAGAAGGACATCAATGCCCTTTATGTGGTTCTACCGAACACCCTTTTCGTTCAGTCACTTTTGCAATAGGTTTATCAGATAATGAAATAGCATTATCTGATAACGAAAAGAAATTAAAAGACTTACGTAGAGATAACGAAAGTAAAAATAAAATAATAGCAGAGTTACAAGGGAAATTGAGTGTACTTAATAATAATTTGCTAAGTTATAATAGAGAAAAAGAAAACTTGTATGAAAGTATTACAAATTTGATAAACTCCTATTCCTTAGATAAAAATTGGCAGGAAACAAATTTTGAAAATTTAATAAAAGAGGCTCAAGAAGCAGAAAAAAAATATCAGAATATTTTGGACACTGTAGAAAGTATGAACAACAAGCTAAATTTATGCAAAGATGTCCTTGTTTTATTAGGAAAAAATGCTGAGTTCTTAGAAAATCAATCAATACACAACAGTTTAACCCAAGAAATTCAGAAACTAAAAAACGACAGGCAAGACTTATTTGGTACACAAAATACGCAAAAAGTCTTAGAAAAATATAAAACAGACTACCAAAATTTGCAGCAAAAAGAACAAACTGCAAAGGCTGTTAGCGAAAAAATACGCCAAGATTTGCATACACAAAAAGGTATTTTAGAGAATACAGAAAAACTTTTAGAAGACACAAAGCAGCTTGCAATGAAATATTTTAATACTATTCAGCCTAAAATATTACACGCAGGTTTTGTGGATTTAAAAGAAGTAAAAAGCAAAATTTTGTCTGCAAGCACTATTCTTTTGTACGAAAAAGAGCAAAAAGAAATAGCCCATAAAACAATTCAAATTGAATCATCATGGGAACACCAACAAGCTGCACAACAAAAATTGATGCAACAAACAGCCATAGGCGAAGATGAAATCAAGAATTTGCCTGAATTGCGAACAAAGTTGCAAGCAGAAATTACTCAAAATCAACAAGATACAGAAAAAAAACAGCAGCTATTTGGCAAAATAACCGAACAGCTACAAAACTTCGGGCAACAAACTCAACGCCTTACTCAACTAACAAATAATTTGGAAAAACAACACCAAGAAACTGCCAAATGGGAGGAATTATACAAATTAATAGGTTCGGAAAATAGTAGTACCTTGAACAATTTTGCTCAAGCACTTACATTACAACAGTTAATTGGTTTGGCAAATTTGCACTTACAAGCCTTCAATAATCGGTATGTGTTGCAACGCAAACAAATGGACAGTTTGGCGGAAAATTCGGCAATAAAAAAAGGCTTGCATTTAGAAATTATTGACCGTTATCAAGCCGATACGGTGCGGACTGTGGACAGTTTGTCGGGTGGCGAAAGTTTTTTGGTGTCTTTGGCGTTGGCGTTGGGGCTTTCAGACCTTGCCAGCCACCACATTCGTATTCAGTCTTTGTTCATCGACGAGGGTTTTGGGACATTGGACAACAAAACTTTGCAAGTGGCTCTTGATGCGTTGGTGGCTTTGCAACACACAGGCAAAATGGTAGGCATTATTTCTCACGTAGATGCGATGAAAAATGATGACCGTATTGCGGTGCAAGTGCGGTTAGACAAAAAGGCAGATGGGACGAGTACGTTGAGGACTTTTTGGAGGGGGAGAGAGGTGTAGGAACTACAATATGTTATCGAAAGTATGTTAAGAATTTACCACAAGGATACAAGTTCACTAAGATTATGGGTAAAAAACTTGTATCCTTGTGGTAAAATTACAGCAATACTACATAACCTTCACAAACCTTTCCATAAACTTATTACGTTCTTTTTGGCTATACACATATTTGCCCACGAACTCATCACGCCACAAATCTTTGTCTATTTTCAATTCTATCAAGTCTATTCCAAAATATTCTTCGGCTATAGGTCTGTCCAAAACCATTGTGTAAGTTTTTTCATTGACTTGCACTTGGAAAGTAATCCGATTCATAAACTCTAACTTCATCAACAAACGTACAGATTCATTGATAAACAACTTGCTTACGTTGTCATCATTCGCAAAATAGTCATTGTAAGTTTGTTCATTTAACGTAGAGTTAGGGTAATTTTCTTTATATTCTTCAAAGCTACCGTAGAATTGTATATTGCCTTTTCCGTTAGTGAAACGTGAAGATTTTAAATAGTTAGAGCCTTTTATTTTGGTTACTGCCCTTGCAAACTGTTCTTTTTCAGACTCTTTGTACCTTTCTAAAACTTCGTGCAACTCATTTTTTATTTTTTTAGAAGGTATAATAATTTTGTGTTTGACAAATTCACGAATAGACTTTTCTTTGCCTTCTTTTATCATTTGTGCTTGTACGACTAACACAAATTCAAAAGAAGCCTCAAATAAACCTTCCAAATTGACTAATAACTGATACTTTTCTTTCTTTTCTAAATTTGCACTGTCTATGTCTGCAATAATTGGCTCAAACAAGGTAAGAATGTAAGAAATTTGATAAAATAAAGGATTCAATACCTTTTCTTTGCCTTTCATATCTTCTGTTCGGAGCATATTGTCCATCATAAAATTCCAAATAGCTTCTGAATAATGATAAACAACTCTTTCTTTGGTATAACGCAATGCCTTGATGTCGTCTTTTAAGCCTGTGATAGACTCACGCAGGAAACGGTACGCATTTTCTTTTTTCTGCACTTCCAACTCATAGTTTTGTCTTTCGTTAGACTTGAACTGAATAAAGAAAGCCAAGAAGGTAAGACAAACGCCAATAAAGCCAATCATAGGATTTGCCAAACCACCAAAGGCATCACCTATTTCGTTGGGCGAAGTCAACCCATAATAAGGCAACAATGGAATGAGATAGGGCATTGTAAACGCAAATATAGCTCCGAAGATGACCAAGCCTGCGGAGATATTTGCGAAGTTCCGTTCTACAAAGGCATGTGTTTTTTCCAACATGAAATAACCAATAGCTTACTGTAAATGAGTTCAGTGGGTTGAAAGGGGGCTTGTGGCTACAATACTTTTTTACAAAATATTTTAGCTTGTAATAGTACGAAAAAAAACGCAAAATCTTTCTACTTTTTCTCAAAATAAGCATTTTTTAAGCCCAAAGGCAAAAGTATTGTAAACTATAGGAAGGAAATGAGGCTAAACAAGTGGGGTTTATTACCGTACATTCGCCTTTAGGCAAATGTACTAAAAACCGAAAGGCTTATAAAACAAAAAACTCACCTTTCAGTGAGTTGCTTTGTGAACCTGCCGGGACTCGAACCCGGGACCCCAACATTAAAAGTGTTATGCTCTACCAGCTGAGCTACAGATTCTAAAAGATTTTTGTACTAACTAAATGTATTATGTGTGTGTGCGCACAAGAAGATTCGAACTTCCACGAACTTACGCTCACCACCCCCTCAAGATGGCGTGTCTACCAATTTCACCATGTGCGCAGGAAGGGTTAATTTTGTGAACCTGCCGGGACTCGAACCCGGGACCCCAACATTAAAAGTGTTATGCTCTACCAGCTGAGCTACAGATTCATTTACAACTTTTCGGTTCTGTTCAGAAAATTTGTTTTTTAATTTTCTTTACCGTTAATTGCGGTGCAAAGGTAGAAACCATTTTTGGAAATGCAAAATATTTTGAGAAAATTCTTAATAATTATTTCGTTTTGGTGCTATTTGCCTCAAATTTTGGCACAGCATACGGAAGAAGTCTTAGAAAAGGCAGATAATCAGTTTGAACGGAAGAAGTTTTCGGAAGCAATGAAAGGGTATGTACAGGTGTTACAGACAGGCGAAGTAACAGCAAGTATGTTGCTCAAGCAAGCTATGATAGCCGAACAACAGCAACAATTAGTAGATGGTTTGTACTATTTACAGCTGGCGTATTCATTGTACCCACAAGAAGAAATTTTACAAAAAATAATGTCAATAGCTGATGAAAAGCAACTAAAAGGACATAAACCAACGGATATAGAGTATATGTTTTTTGTTTTTAGGCGTTTCGAAAAACTCATTACGTTGGCTTTTGTGGCTGTGATGTTGGCAAGTGGTGTGTTTTTATGGTATCGTATCAAATATAAATTATCCGATGTTTTATTTCCTGTTATCTTGTTATTGTTACTTATTATGCCGTTTGTATATTTGTACAATTTCGGTTTTCCTGCCCCCAAAGGCATTATAAAGGCAGAAAAAGCCTTGTGTATGGACTTTCCATCGGCAGGTGCTAACTTACAAACTATGTTGGGCAAAGGGAACTGTGTAAAGATATTGGACAAAGTAGATATTTGGTACAAAGTGAGCTATGACGGAGAAGTGGGGTATGTGCGTGAACATAATCTTTGGGTGATTCAATAGGCACACGAAACATTTTAATTCAAGCAACTGTTAATTACACGCCTATCATACGTGCTATGATAGGCTTTATTTTTAATTTACATCAATGATAACAATTATAGCTGGGACTAACCGCCGCAATTCTACCACTTTAAAAATAGCTCAATATTATCAGGAGTTGTTACAACAAAAAGGCATTACTGCCGAAATTTTGGATTTGGCTTTATTACCTACAGATTTTGCTTTTTCGGCTTTGTACGAAAACAATGGAAAACACCCCACTTTCAATATGTTTAGAGAACAAATTACTAAATTTGACAAATTATTGTTTATTGTGCCAGAGTACAATGGGTCGTTTCCGGGTGTATTAAAGACTTTTATAGATGGTTTGGAATATCCGAATGCCCTCAAAGGCAAAAAAACAGCTTTGGTTGGCGTTTCGGCAGGAGCAACAGGCGGTGTTTGGGCTTTAAGTCATTTAACAGATATTTTGCACTACCTTAATGCCGAAGTCTTGTCTATAAAAGTACGTTTGGCGACCATTCGTAGCCATTTTACCGAAGGAAAAATCAATACTCCTTTGTACAATGACTTGATTCAACAACAATTAGACAAATTGATTACCTTTTAAATTAATTTTTAGGTACTATATTTATTGTACGATTGTCAAGATCTTCGACCATTGCCAACGTACATAATTAAAATTTGGCTACTAAGACTTACTGATAATTGTTCACTGCTCACTGATTTTATGTCTAATAAGAAAAAAATTGTTCGGGACTCACGAGTAACCATGACAGAAATGGTACTTCCCAATGACACCAACCCTTTGAATAACTTGATGGGTGGTCGTATGATGCACCTCATAGACATTGTGGCTGCAATTTGTGCCCAAAAACACTCTAACCGTATTGTAGTTACGGCTTCGGTGGACAATGTTTCGTTTACTAAACCTATCAAAATAGGCAATGTTTTGACGTTGGAGGCACAAGTTACCAGAACTTTTAATTCTTCTATGGAAATTTTTGTGCGTGTGTATGCCGAAGACATACCGACAGGTACAAAAGTAGAAACCAACAGTGCTTTTTTGACTTTTGTGGCAGTAGACCAAAACGGCACACCTATAGCTGTGCCTATTTTAGTGCCTGAAACTGAAGAAGAAATAAGACTTTTTGAAAGTGCCTTACGAAGAAGACAGTTGCGGTTGATTTTGGCAAATAAAATGAACCCAGAAGAAGCAACAGAATTGAAATCTTTGTTTTTTGGGGAGAAAAAATAAATAACTATTGGCTGTAGAACGGAATTTAGTAGGGGATGCCCAGTCTGTTTAGGCAAGTGTATTAAACGTACTAAAGTCCGTTCTACAGTTCTTAAATTTTTTATTGGTGTTAAAATCGCAATCGTTAAGCAACATGGAACTCAAAAGAATTTGTGTCTATTGTGCCTCAAGCAATAAAATTAAATCTGCCTTTTTTGAGGCTACCGCCAAAGTAGCAAAGGTGTTGGTGAACGAAAACATCGAAGTTGTCTTTGGCGGCGGGGCTACAGGCTTAATGGGGCAGTTGGCAGACTCTGTATTGGCTCACAACGGTAAGATTGTGGGTATCATGCCTCATTTTATGACCGAAGTAGAGTGGGCGCATAAAGGCGTAAAAGATTTTCATATTACGTCATCTATGCACACTCGCAAGCAACTTTTTTTGGAAAACATAGACGGTATTATAGCTTTGGCAGGTGGCACAGGCACTTTAGAAGAGTTATTAGAGGTGATTACACTGAAAAAGTTGGGTTTTTTTACAAAGCCTATCGTCATTTTGAATACAGACGGTTACTATGACCCTCTGAAAGAAATGTTGGACAGGTGCATTGCCGAAAATTTTATGGCAGAAAAACACAGAGAAATGTGGACTTTTGTAACACAACCCGAAGACGTATTGCCTGCCCTCAAAAATGCTCCTGTTTGGATATCAGAGGCTATTCATTTTGCTGCTATCAAGTAACTAAATCTATAATCTTGCTAAAAGCCTTTATTCAACGTACTATTGGAGGAACAATTTTAGTACAAAAGCACGAAAAAATATAAACAATAAGTCGTGTCATCGTGGTAATTCCAAACAAGCTATTCATAAGGTTTTAAAGACTTTATGAATAGCTTGTTTTTATAATATCTGCTAAAAAGTATAGCTACCATATTTTGAGATGTCATACAATAAAGGTTGAATACCTTGCTCTTATTTTGTAATTTTCTGTTTATATTGTAATTTACATTCAAAAAATTCTTCTTCATGCGTCTATTATTTTTCTTTTTATGCTATGTCGTTTCTATGTGTACTGCCTTTGCACAATATCACCCTTTGGCGGGTAAATGGATTGGTACGATTACACAAACGGGCAAAGACAATGTAGCTAATAACTATCATTTTGAGGTAAAATTAACTTTTGATAGCCTACAACAAATTAAAGGCTATAGTTTTTCGTTTATTCGCCAAAAAGAAGGCAAATATGCGTTGCGGGCTTCTGTGATTGGTAAACGCAATAAAAATTTATTGGTATTAGACGAAACAAGTGTATTGGAGTACGAAAATACGATTGTAAAAAAAGCAGATTATTGTATCAAACACATTGAATTAGAGATAGATACATTAAAAAATAAAATGATAGGCACTTGGAAAGGCGTATTGAGTAAAACACAAACAGTGTGCGAAGGTGGGACAATTACCCTCGAAAAATGGAAACCACAAACAGCCCAAACAGATACAACAATGGTTGTGGAAGGCGAAAAATTGCTAAGTTTACAAAACAGAACTATTAAAAAGGGCAAGGTTATTACAGTTAAAAACAAGCAGTTGAAACTCGCAATTTTTGATGATGCAGAAATAGATGATGACATTGTTTCTATCAATTTCAATGGCAAATGGTTGGCACAGTATTACAAACTCAAGGCACAAGCTCGTTATTTTACGATTCACTTGGATATTCACCAACCAGTCAATTTTTTAGCTGCTATGGCATATAACTTGGGCAAAATGCCTCCGAATACCACTGCCGTAGAAATTCATGACGGTAAAAAAGTACATAAAGTCTTGTTAAAATCGGACTTGGGCGAAACAGACGTGATTTATTTTGAGTACGAAGAAGAATAGTTGTCTAATTAAGATGAGTTGCGTAGTTTACTGTATTCTTTTGGGATTACAGTACACTACGCAACTTATGTTATGATATTATTATTTCCCTTGAAAATTCGCCTTGCGTTTTTCCAAAAAGGCAGTAGTGCCTTCTTTCACGTCTTCTGTGGCGAAACACTGCCCAAATTTTTCTGCTTCTGTCGAGTATCCATTGTTGGTATCTACCGCAGCATTTACACTCTCTATCACGTAGGCAATGGCTACAGGAGCTTTTGTGAATATCTTTTGTAAAATTTCTTGGCACTTCGCCTGTAAATTTGCCAAAGGCACAACATGATTCACCAAACCAATTCTTAGGGCTTCTTCAGCTCCTATCATGTCTGCGGTCATCATCAATTCATTGGCTCTGCCTTTGCCTACCAACTGCGTAAGGCGTTGCGTGCCACCATAGCCCGGTATCAAACCCAAGTTTACTTCGGGCTGCCCAAACTTCGCATTATCGGCTGCTACCCTGAAATGACAAGACATTGCTAATTCGCAACCTCCTCCCAACGCAAAACCATTGACTGCCGCAATGATAGGCTTTGCACTTCTCTCAATGCTAAACAAAATGTCATGCCCTCTGTGCGCCATTTCTGTTGCCTTTGGAGGCGTTAAACCTGCAAATTCGGCAATATCTGCCCCTGCTACAAAGGCTTTTTCGCCAGCACCTGTCAATATAGCTCCTTTGAGTTCGGGAGTATTTTTAAGGAAAGCCACCGCAGCCTCTATTTCCTGCATAGTTTTGAGGTTCAAGGCGTTGAGTTTGCTTGGGCGGTTAATCGTGATGGTCAAAATGCCGTTTTCTGCCGTAAGCAATACGTTTTCGAATGAAGGGAATTGCATATTTTTCTGAATTATTGTTGTGTACTGCGTTTGTCATATAGTTTTTTTGCTCCATAAGCAATACCTGCTGCTAAGAAACTTATTCCGCCATCAATAGGTACTGATTCACTTATAGGTGTGGGGTCTGGAACAGGACCGGCACCTTGAGCAAAAACAGACACAACAAATATCACATTTAACACCAAAAAATTAAGGATTAACCAAAAGTAATTTTTCATAATTATTAGGGATTTAGAATAACATAAGAGCAAAAAAAGTGCTATGATTAAAATTTGTACTTTTCAAGCACACAAGTTCACAATAAAACTACTAAATATCCTTGTCCTTACAAAATTATACTTGGGTTTTGCAACATAAAAAAACAGACCAAAGGTGAGTTTGGTCTGTTTTTTTAGTTTTAAATCAAAAAATTATTTTTTAGGATTTAAAATATTGTCAATACGTTTTAAAACGTCTTGTAAATGATAGTTTACATCTTGGTTAGCTGCATATCTTGGCAAAGCTGCTGCTACTTGTTTTTGCAAAGCTACCAATTCGCCACGCGTAAAAGCACGAATATCTGATTGAGAAACGTCCACAGTCGTAACACCCAAAAAGTCTGCCCACTCCGCAGGGAAATTCATCGGGGCTTGCTCTTGTGTCATCAAATACTCCATTCTTTCCAAATAACCTCTTTGCAAGTTACGGCGGTAAGTGTCTATGTTTTTACCTGTAGCCAATTCAGCCCAAATACTTTGACGAACTCCAGTAAACAAATTGCCCAATGTATAGCTTTTTTCTTTGCCATAACGAGCCTCAATTTCTATCAAACGAGCCAAACGGTTGAAGTCTAACACTTGTTGTAAGGCACTGATTTGTGAGCTACGAATCCTCTCTATAATGCCTGCGTGTTCTATTCTTGCCAAAATGTCTTCGTTGATTAACCACGTTGGCGTTGCCCAGACTTGTTCAGACAAATATTTTAAGGCACGTTGTTGTTTTTCTTTTTCTACAGGCTTATACACTACGCCTTCTTGTGTAGAACGGCGGTAAGTTTCGTACACGCCACCTATGTTTTTCAACACATGACCACTGTATCTGTTCCATTGGTTCACTGTTTCCTGATAAATTTCTTCTAATTCATCAAATTCCTCACCTTCTTTCTGGTTGTATTTTACCAAATTAGGTACTAATCTTTTGAGGTTTTCGATACCATAATTACTTGCTTTTACGGCATCATCACCAATAGCTTCAGTCAAACTACGAGGGTCTATTTCGTTAAAAGTCTGCCTGCCATACCAATACATAGGGTCGCCCCAATGTGCCATAATCATTTTATCCAAAGCCTTTGCTTCGTCTTCGGGCTGTTTCACATTCGCATACCAACGGTAGCCCCAATCTGTAATGTATTTGTCGTAAATACCAATAGATGGATGCCATTTGTTAATTTTGTCGGTAGGTTGTGCCACATAGTTGAAACGTGCATAGTCCATGATAGACGGGGCCACACCGTATTTGTCTGTAAAGGTAGTAGAACGGAGAGAATCCACAGGGTAGGCATGGCTTGAACCCATGTTATGCGGAAAACCTAATGTATGACCAACTTCGTGAGCAGCCACAAAACGGATACCCAAGCCCATACTTTCTTTGCTAAAGTACGCAGTACGCAATTCAGGACGGATTTGTGAAGACTGAATCATCATCCAGTTTCTCAACAAAGTCATAATATTGTGATACCACAAAATATCTGCCTCTAAAATTTCGCCAGAACGAGGGTCGTGTACGTGAGGTCCTACAGCATTCTGAATTTTAGTTGTGATGTAACGCACCACAGAGTAACGCACATCATCAGGGTCAAAATCGGGGTCTTCTTTGGCAGTTGGCGGGTCTTTAGCCAAAATTGCATTCTTGAAACCTGCCACCGCAAAAGCCTCATTCCAATCTTCAATCCCTTGTTTGATATAAGGTCGCCATTCTTCAGGTGTTGCAGGGTCTATGTAATAAACAATCGGCTTGATAGGCTCTACTAATTCGCCACGCAAATACGCCTCTTTGTCCTTCGGTTCTAAACGCCAACGAGTAATGTACGAAACGCCGTCTGCCTCATGCGAAGAAGAACCGTAATTTGTTTTATTCACTGCAAAGAAACCAGCCCTTTTGTCTGCCAAACGAGGCATCATAGGCACTTTGGGCAATAGCACGAAAGATTGTGTCATTTCCAAAGACAATGTTCCTGCCACTTGGTTAGCAGGTGGATTATTGGCTGCATACGTCAAAACGTGCTTTACTACTACGTTTTGTGGAAAACTTTTGGCTTGTGCAATGTAACTACGTGCATTATCTAAACGAGAAACTTGGAATTGTTTGCGTTGTCCGTCTGTTATAGGGCTTAACAAAGGTACATCATTTGTAAATAATGGGTTGGCTTCAAAAACCTTAGTCGTGCTGTCTTTGCCTATAGCCACAATGTCAAAAGCCCAAATCACAGGCGAAAAGTTATTGACTTTGATAGACTTATAAATAGGCAAATTTTCGTCTGCAATGTTAGAAGTAGAAATGTATTTCAACAAAATTTGGTTGCCTTGTTTGCCCCAACGCACCATTTGTTGAGAGTGTGCGTCCATACCAGCCCCACCGAAACTGAAATTTTCTACATAGCCCGAAATCTTGCTGACAATCAACATATCTCTTTCTAATAAACTATCGGGAACTTCGAAATAATATTTTTCATCTACTTTGTGTACCGAAAATACGCCTTTGCGAGTTTCAGCATTTTTTGTAATTACCTCGTCATACGGCTTTATTTTGCCTGTTGCGGGTTTTGGAGGTGTAGCAGGTGCGGCGGGTGTTGCAGGTTTGTCGTCTTTTTTTTGAGCCAAAACGTCTTGACTATTCAGCGTCAAGTAGCCCAAACCAGCCACAACCAACCATTTTGTAGTATTTTTGGTCAGTGTTGTAAATAGGTGCATAGAAAATGAAAAGTGAAAATTGATAAAATAATAGTTAGTAATGCAATAATTGTTGTAACAACGATTTGTGTAGGCTAAAATTTTTGAACCTATAAGGTTTTTGACAACTTTATAGGTTTGAGTATAAAATTACAGTAAAATCTTGTTACAAAAAGTTACTGAAAGTTAAGGTTCGTTAAATCCAATAATTTGCCTATACAAAGGTGTTTTTGTAGCTGTAGAATAAAAAAGATTAGCTCTTTGTGTAAGTATTTCGTAAGGTTGAATGTTTAACTTTGTAGCAAAATTTGATGCAATTTATGTTTAAAAACTTCAAAAGTGTAGATAAATGTACGTTTGGGAGAGGTACATTTAACCAATTAGACAGCATTTTGGCTGAAAAACGAGGCGAAAACGACAAATTCATGGTTTTTGTGGTAGATAACTACTTCAAAGGCAAAGAATTAGCTAATAAAGTACCTGCTCACGCCGAAGACATGGTATTTTTCGTAGATGTCGACCCACACGAACCCACAACAGACCAAATAGACGAGCTAAGAGATACAATTTTAGCCCAAAAAGGCATACCTGCGGGTATCATTGGCATTGGTGGTGGTAGCATCTTAGACATTGCGAAGGCATTGGCATTGATGGTAAAAAACGAAGGTTCTTCACAACTCTATCAAGGCTTGAATTTGGTGAAAAAAGAAGGCGTGTATCACGTAGGCGTACCAACGATTTCAGGAACAGGGGCGGAAGTGTCTATGACTGCCGTTTTGACGGGACCCGTAAAAAAATTGGGCTTAAAATGTGATTGGACAGTATTCAACCAAATTGTTTTAGACCCAGAATTGATTGCGTCTGTACCCCGTAACCAATGGTTTTATACAGGTATGGATACGTATATCCACTGTATAGAATCTATGACGGGTTACTTGAAAAACACTTTTAGCGAGGCGTATGGTTACAAATCTTTGGATTTGTGTCGTGAGGTGTATTTGCATGACAGCTGCGGACAAACTGCCATTAATGACGAGAAACTCATGGTAGCTTCTTATTTTGGTGGTTTGAGCCTTACGTATTCAGAAGTTGGGGTGTGTCATGCTCTTTCTTATGGTATGTCTTATGTTTTTGGGACAAGACACTGTTTTGCAAACTGTATTATTTTTGACCATTTAGAAGACTATTACCCAGAAGGCGTAAGAGAATTTAAGGAAATGGTGCGTAAAAATGATATTTTTATTCCTCAAAATGTGTCAAAGGATTGGACAGATGCAGAAGTGGACAAAATGGCTGATGTGGCTTTGGCTTTACACCACATGTGGAATCACGCATTGGGAACAGATTGGAAAAATAAAATTACGAAAGAACAAGTGAAAGATTTGTATTGGCGTATGTAAACTATTCTTAATTAGTCAATTTTTAATTAAAAATTACGAATATAGTTTACGAACAGGGTTTCCGCATCAAAGTGTATAAGTAATTTTTATGTTAGTATCGTGCCTTAAAATGTTATACGATTGTCAAGGTCTTCGACCATTGCCAACGTATTGTGAACCGTTGGCAATGGTCGAAGACCTTGACAATCGGTGTTAGAGATAATAACAATTTATAGCACGATACTATAATAAAAATATATTTAACATAAATTTTGGAACGCAGACAACACTGACCACACAGAGTTGCACCAATTATTTTTTACTTATGCAATTAAAATATAGTTTCAATACAATTCAAACTATGTTTTCTATGTGCCTATGTGGTTGGAAAATTTTGATGCGGAAAACCTAATTTTTTATCAAAAAATGACCCTAAGAACCTTTAAAGCCCTGCTCATAGCCTTGCCTACGCCATTTATAGTGGCTTATTGCTTTCATGGTTTTTGTTATGTCCTCCTCAGAGAGTCGGGTGCTTACAATAATTTTTTGTTGATAGTTTTACTAATGATAGGCGGTGTACGGTTCTTGCCAATGTTTTTATTAAAAATATTTAGTTGGTTATTGGCTGTTGATTTTGATGAAGAAATAAAAATAAACAGATTGCATTTTTCATCTGGAGAAAAAATCCCTGCCGAAACCTCTATTATATTCACCAGTAACGTAATAAGTGCCTTTGTAGCTGCCTTATCTTTAATGCTTGCCATAAGTAGTGCAAAAGATGACGAATTAACTGATAATGGGCTTACGCACACCGCCATCATTTATGCCAAAGAAATTACACCTAAAAAGAAAAGTTCAACAGATTCTTTGTACTGTTTGTATGCTCATACATGGCTAAAAGGGGAAAAAATTGAGTTTAAAATAGAAACTACCAAAGAAGATTATTTAAGCAAACCCAAAAAATCTACACTAAAAATAGTTTTTTTGGCAGAAGACCCACGAGTTTTTAAGGTATTGCCTAACAAATAGATTTTACACCAATTATGTATTCTATTTAGCCTAATCAATGTTTTGAAATATACACAGATAGGCATACATACCAATTTTATCATTATCTTTTAAGGAGAAATGAGTTTTTGTAGATTTTTTCGTTGTGTAGCATTATACCATTATAAGTAGTATTTAGTTCAATGCGTAAAGATGTCATCTTTTGTAAAAACAGCAAAATTGCAAGTTGCGACACTCTTAAAAAGATGACATCTTTGGACTGCATCTAATCTATAATTGGCATTACTTGTTGTGGACTACCCTTTTTTGAAACCCTGCCTTTATTTTTTAAGAAGTTTCTAAAAAAACTACCTAAAAAATATTTGTTTTTGAAAAAAATTTTAATATTTAAGTCATCAACATACCTACAAAACAACAAGACCATCATGGGAGATTTTAGTGTAAGATTAGCCAAAACCCAAGAAGAACTCAATAACTTTACCAAGTTCTTACTCAAGGACGTACAAGCCCTTGACCGTATGCTCAAAGAAGGTTGGTTTGAAACAGACACTATGCGTATAGGAGCTGAACAAGAAATGTGTTTGGTAAACTCGCATGGCAAGCCTTCGCCTACGAATATCAAAGTATTGGAGAAACTCAACAGCCCCGACTTTACCACAGAGTTGGCTCGGTTCAATATAGAGGCAAACGTACCGCCACTGACGTTTACAGGTACTTGTTTTTCGGACATGGAAAACAACATCAACCAACTCATGGGGCAACTACGTAATGTATTGGGCGACATGGACGATGTGGACGTGGTACTCACAGGGATTCTGCCTACGATTCGTAAGTTTGATATTAATATGGACAATCTTACGCCTGTAGTGCGGTATTTTTCGCTAATGGAGGCTATCAACAATATGCGTGGCAATCGTTATGAACTGCGGATAGAGGGGGTAGATGAACTGAATGTCATGTTAGATTCTCCGTTAGTAGAGGCTTGTAACACAAGTTTCCAAGTGCATTTACAGATAAAACCCGAAGAATTTGCTGCCAAATACAACGCTGCACAAGCTATAGCTGCCCCTGTGTTGGCTTTAGGCACTAATTCGCCATTGGTGTTTGGTAAAAGGTTATGGAGTGAAACTCGTATTGCCTTGTTCCGCCAATCTATTGACACCAGAGTAGCTACCGAACATTTGAGAGAACGAAGCCCTCGTGTCATGTTTGGCAACAAGTGGGTGAAAGATTCTTTGATAGAAATTTACAAAGAAGATATTATGCGTTTCCGCGTAATCTTTATGACAGACATAGAAGAAGACGTTTTGCAGTGTGTAGAACAAGGAATTACGCCACGCCTAAGAGCCTTGAATATTCATAACTCTACGGTATATCGTTGGAACAGACCTTGTTACGGCATTAGCCCTAACGGAAAACCGCATTTACGCATAGAAAACAGAGTATTGCCTGCGGGACCAAGTGTGGTAGATGAAGTGTCTAATGCTGCGTTTTGGATTGGTGTGATGAATGGTTTTGAAGATGCGTACAAAGATGTTACAAAACTAATGGATTTTGATGAAGCAAAATCTAATTTCTTGTTGGCAGCCCGCAATGGTTTAGGCGTAAAATACAGTTGGATGGGCAAGAAAATTAATGATACAGAACTTATAGCCAAAGAGTTACTTCCATTGGCTCGTCATGGTTTGAAAAAAGCCAATGTGAGTACCGAAGACATTGACAAGTATTTGGGTATCATAGAAGCCCGCAACGAAACAGGCTACACAGGCTCACGTTGGATGCTCAACTCTTATGCAAAACTTATCAAAGAAACGTCTAAAGAGGAAGTAATGGTAGCTATTACTTCGGCAACAATGAATTACCAAAAACAAAACTTACCTGTGCATACATGGGACTTGGCAACAATGAAAGACATTGCAGAATACGAACCTTCGGCTATTTTGGTGGAGGAATTTATGACTACCGACTTGTTTACGGTGAATAAAGACGACTTACCAGACCTTAGTGCAGACATTATGGATTGGCAGCGTATCCGTTATATTCCTGTAGAAGACATGAAGGGCAGCTTAGTAGGCTTAATTTCTTCGCGTATGTTGCTGCGTTATTTCTTATTGGAGAAACGCAATGGAGCAGACAGCAAAACATTGATAGAAGATTTGATGATAAAAAATCCGATTACGATTGCACCACAAGCCACTATCAACGAAGCCTTAGAGATTATGACCACCAAACAAATTGGTTGTTTGCCTGTCGTAAACAAAGGTAATTTGGTGGGAATCATCACAGAGTCTAACTTCTTGAATATTACGGCAAGTTTGATTAAACGACTTTCTGCCAAAAATATAAAACCAACGGAAAATCAAGTATAATTAACTGAACCTCGGCAGTGGTCGATAGACCCTGCCGATGGTTTAATAACTTTCTAAGTCTTTTACAGACTTAAATCACCTGCAAAACAGCCCACAACCTCGACCAATGTAACTTACCTTGTTGGAAGTTCTGAATGAGTTGTTGAGTAGAAGCCGTTGCTTGATTGCCTTTTTCTAAAAGAGTTGGGTGCTGTTTAAACCACTCTTG
>CANGYA010000086.1 GCA_947457925.1 Cytophagales bacterium
CTTAATTATGAAAATCTTTCATTTGCTCACCGTTTTAAAATTATATTTCAGTTTGTACCAGAAGAATATAAAGAACAGCTAAAATTTGTAAATGAAATTAATTTGTCATAAATCTATACAATGGAAAAGTATAGTTTAAAATCCACAAAATAGAATTAGCACATAACAATATGAATAACACTTTTATTTTTGTGCCATTAGGCACTACATATTGGTAGAAAAGCACCCCACCTCCATCTTTATGCTCCTAAAGGAGCAATAAATGGGTGGGTGTAGTTATTTTCCTACCAATATGTAGTGCCTAACGGCACATTTTATTATATTCATCAAAAATATCACTCATATTGACATAATATTATTAGCCTATAATATTATGCTAAACCTTACACAATATATTTACTGTATTAAAAGTTATTAAGGTTGGTGGCATAGACTTTAATCTGTGCCTGTAATACATTGCTAATCAATTAATTACTACACAGACTAAAGTCTATGTTACAAAACCTTAACTACACAGACTAAAGTCTATGTTACAAAACCTTAATAATATCTATTTCACTAAGTTTTATTTCAGAAATTTTGTGCGTTACCTTTTCAGATTAGCTGCCCTTTTATTTTTTGGTGCTGGGTTATATGCCCTGAGTAGTTTTTGGAAATCCGAAGGGTATCCTGCAAAAAACTACAGATGGTTTACTGGCTCTATCCAAGAATTTAGCATAGATGACCCTAATAAAAGCAAAAAAGGTTATTCCAAAAGCATTAACCTAAAACTAAAGAATGCAAACCGTTGTTTTTACATTACCAATGACTTAGAAAAAAGCTACAGACATTGCATAGAACAAGGGATTCAAGAAGATTTGCAAGAGGGCAAAGCTATAACGGTTTTATTACCTACCGAAGTTGTCAATAGTATGCAACAAAATAATGTTTTTTGTGAAATAGTTTATGGGTTGCAAATCAACAATAAAACCTATTTTGATACCAACTACCTCAACGAAGAATTTGGCAACTACCGTATATTTCGCATTATTTTTTGTGTAATCTGGTTGATTATCACAGGTTTTGCTGTTTTAATTACGTTTAGTCTTAAAAGGTAAAAACCTCCGAGTGTGAATTATGAAAATAAAAGAAATCATGGTGAAAGACTATCACAATAAATTTCTTTTTAATAATTTCTTCTACAACATGATAAAATATGTCCCTTTCTGCTGCAAACTCTACATTATTATCAGTTTGTACATTTTGTAATATTTGCTCGGCAATTTCAGGGGTAATTTGAAATGCTTTAAACAAATCGTCATTTAAAGAAAGCCTCTTGCCAAACATTTCTTTTTCGTATTGAAATATAGGCAAATTGGTTTCAGGGAAAATAGGGTTATTTTTCACATACTCATTGTGTAAAGGTAAATACTCCTCAAAAAACTGATTGCTAAAGTTTAGTCTTGGGTTAATAAACCAAAAATCAGATAAAATAGCATCTGCTTTTAAAGATTGATAGACATTTAATATATACCATTTACGATTAGCTTTATCCCCAAAATATGACATTTCCATTTCTGCTGAACTAAAAAAGCCTTTTTTTTCAAAATAGTAGTCTAAATCATCTTTGTACCATTTTAGCGTAGGAGGATGCCGTTGTAATTCAGGTAATAAATACTTATTACTTTTTAGTTTATTCTTTAAAATTTTTAAATCACTCTTAGAAATTTTATACATTTCGGTTTCTAATTCCTGAATAATGCTTTTCAATTTATCATTACTCCAATTATTGTAAATCAAAGCACTTTCTATCTTTTGGGCATCTAATACCCAAAAAGCAATACTAATAGGTGGTCTTTCCATATTGACTGTTGATAGTTGTACGATATTTTTTAAAAATAAAACCTTTTACTCAATTTTTCATACACTCACCCCTACCACCGTTATATCATCTCTTTGAGCCTTATTTTGCATAAAATTTTGCAAAGTTTCGTGCAATTCTTGACGTTGGTTGGTTAGAGATAAGTAAGCACAGTTTTCTAAAAAAGCTGTAAACTTCTCTATGCCAAACTTTTCTTTTTGCAGGTTGTCTTGGTCTAATAGTCCATCTGACAATAGATAAATGCTATCTCCTCTACGCAAAATAATTTCGTGATTGGTAAAATCTCTATTTTTGTTCTTGAACCAACCGCCAATCGTCTTGTTATCTCCCTTCACTACCGTCATTTGAGGCTGGTCTTGGCGTTTGTATAACAAAGGCCTATGTGCCCCCGCAAACACCACCAACGTATCAAAAGGACTTAGCCTTTCTATAGCACACAAACAAACGTCCATACCGTCATCATTCGTTTTATCTGCCTGATTAAGAGCTACTTGTACGCCAATATGCAACTGTTCGAGAATTTGTGCAGGAGAAGTAATTTTGCGTTGTTTCACAATTTCATTTAACAAAGAAATACCTATTAAAGACATGAAAGCCCCCGGTACACCATGCCCTGTGCAGTCCACCACTGCCGTAAAAATCCTGTCTTCGTAAGTCGTACACCAATAAAAATCTCCCGAAACAATGTCTTTGGGCAAATACAAGACAAAAGACTGTGTAAATAGTTTTTGGAAAGTAGTTTCATTCGGTAACATAGCCTTTTGCATGGTTTCTGCGTACCGCAAACTGTCCGTAATGCTTTTATTTTTGGTTTCTATGACCTCGTTTTGAGCCATAATTTGTTGGTAAGCTCTGGCATTATCCAATGAAATAGCCGTATAAGCAGCCAAATTTCGCAATACGTTGCGGTCAAATTCATTGTAGGCATTAGTCTGATAACTCTGCACACTAATTACACCTATTACTCTTTCTTTGGTAATAAGAGGCAAATAAATAATAGACAAAGGCAAATTAACATTTGGCATTAAACAAGAATCTGGGAAAAATTCGGGGTATTCTTCTACAAAATTGTCTATAAAAATTTCCGTTTGTTCTTTTACACATTTCACACTCAATTTAGATGTATCGTCCATCGCAATAACTTCAGGTTTGAGGCGTGTACCTCTTTCTATGCAATACGAATCTTCTAAAATTGCCTGTTTTTCATTCAAAATCATTATGCGGAAACAATCCAATTGTATTGTTTCGCTAATATATTCGTATAACCGTTTAAATGTTGTTTCAAATTCTAAAGAAGCTGTGAGTTCTTGCCCCAACAAACTCATCAATTTTACATCTTCTAAGGTTTCGGCTAACTGCGTGGCTTGGTGGCTAATTTCCTGATTGGCATTTTCCAAACTCTTACTTTGTTCTTCTACCAATTCTTTTTGCAGTAAAATTTCTTCTTTTTGGGCTTTAATCTCATCGTTTTGCTCTTTCAACAGCCTATTTTTTTTACGACCCCTCACCAATGCCACCCAAACCATCACCAAAATCAATACGACCAATGCCACTACCGCCACAAAAATTATTTGCTCAAATTTCCTTCTTTCTTTCTCCAACTCTTTTTCTTTTTTTTCATTCTCCAAATTAAACTTTGTACGCAACTCCTCCACTTGGCGGTTTTTGCCCTCCGAATGAATAGAATCTTTGTATTTGGTGGCTAATTTGAAGTATTTATAGGCTTTGGTGGTGTCTTTCAAAGACTCAAAAGCCGAAGACAGTTTGGCATAAAATCCCTCTAATTGGTCTTTTGACTGTATTTTTTTTGCAATTTCTAAGCCACGCATCAGATATGGTACGGCTTGGCGGGGCTGTTCCATCAAAAAATATACATCACCCAAAGAATTGTAATTTTCTGCCATTAACACATAGTCATAGAGTTGTTGGGCTAATGTCAAAGACTTGTTGTAATACGAAATAGCTTGTAAATAGTCTTTTTGGGCTTTAAAAGCATCGCCCAAACTATGCTGTACTTGGCAAATTCCTCTGCTGTGCTTGGTTCTGGTATGAATAGACAAGGCATTATTAAGGTAACTCAAAGCCTCTTTATAGTTGCTCATACTGACATACACCAAAGCAATGTTATTGTAAAGCCATGCTAATTGTGATTCATCTGATAATTCTTTGAAAATATCTTCACTTTTGAAGTAATATTCTAAACTTTGGTCATTTTTATGAAAAAATTGGTGGTAAACATAGCCCATTCCTACATAACAACGAGCTATGCCTTTTTTATCCTGCAATTTTTCATAAATTACAGACGCAGCTAAATAGGCTTTAGTAGCTGAATCGGCTTGGGTAAGATTGGCGTGCAAACCACCTTTCATCAATAAGGCGTCGGCTTCTTGTGCAGCTAATTGGTGTTTTTGTGCCAATGTAATGACTTGAGTAATATAAGGCAATACCTGATAAGGAGATATATTTTCTAAACTCTTGACCAACTGCACTAAAACGGGTATGCGAGTAGTGTCCATAGGCAATAACGTAAGCTGATTTTTCAGACTGTCTATCCTATTCGTCTGCGACACTGCCTCGTAGCTTATTAACCCTAATAAAAAGTATAGTAATAACTTTTTCATGTTTGTTTGCAGTAGATATTCTTTGGCATAGAAATTTAAGTAATTTCTTACATAAGTCTTACTAAAATTTTGTGCCAAAAATTTATTATTTGTCAATACTTCAAGTAAATTGTAGAATTATTATAGCTCTTATGGTGCGTTTACCTTACTTTTTTGTTCAGTTACCTCTCTCTGTTTTTACGTTTTTTTGTAAATACACTGCTGTATGGCGGTTGTTTGCTTTCATTCTTTGTTTTTTGTGTACGTGTACCTTTATGTATGCACAAGAACAAGACTCTTTGAAAGATGAGGACAGCAATACTACCAATCAACAATTACCATTAGACAATGTGCAAGAAATCTTACATCGCTACGAAGAGGCAGAAACTTTTTACAATAAAGGAAAAATAGACTCTGTACCAAGAATTTTGGGCGTATATCTTAAAAATAAAAGCCTTTTGCGGAAAATGGAAAAAGGCGGAATCACTGATATTTACAGACTTTCGGCACTAAGTTATATCCTCATGGACAGTTTACAAGAGGCAGAAAGGCAAATTAAAAATCTACTTTCTAACCAACACAACTATCAAATTAGGCAAGGAGATTTGTTAAGTTTTAAGGCTTCTTTAGATACATTATATATTTCACCACGTATTGTCATTGGTTTTCGGGCAGGTTGGTTGGCTACTTTTGCTCAAAAAAACAACAGTGTCAGTGTTTTAGATGTAATCAATGATGATAATACTAATGCTTCGGGTATTTCACAAGAAGAATCTTATACAGTAGATTACTTAGGAATTACGGCAGGACTCAATTTAGGCTACTACTTCAATAGACATTTTGCTTTGTTTGCAGAAGTAGTTACCACAAATATAGGTTTTAACTATCAAAGACTCTTAGCCACAGACCAAGGTGGTGGGTTAGAATATCAATATGCTCAATCTTTGAATTATTTAGAAGTACCAGCCTATTTGCAATACAATTTTTTCAAACAACCTACTTTTACACCTTATATTTTGGCGGGAGCTTATTATCGTTATTTAGGTTCTTCTCTCAAAACCATTTCCACTACAAGTGTAAATGCTACGCCTTTGATGCAAACACATAATTTTGGAGCATTAGTAGGTTTTGGAGTAAGCAAATCTATTGGCACAAGGTGGGCTTTACGTTTAGATGCTCGATACAGCTACAATGTGGGCAATATTAATAGAGCAGCCAAAAGATTTATGAACAACGGAGAAGGCAATATAGACGTATTTTTATACAATGCCTACGACAGTATAGATGATATTACTATTCAAAATGTGAATGTGAATGTAGGTATCACGTATTTCTTGCGGTACAAGGTTTTTTAAAAATAACCCAAATAACTTGTGGTACAATCAAAAACAGTAATGCCCAACAAAGTAAAATATACTTCATTGTAAGAACATGAAACTTTATAAAAATAACTTTTTTGCAACCTTACCTATTTTATTTGCTTTGGCTGGTCTGTGGGCTTGCACAACCGCCAATCCCGAAGTAGTCAATCCGAGTTTAGTCAAGGTATTTATCCAAACTATCACAAACCGTCAAGGCAATGTTGTGCCTACGAATGTCTTAGTTACAGACCTTGTGCCTACGCCAGACAACGGAACTTTGATGGTAGGCATCTCTAACCCAACACTTGCCAACAAGTTTAGTCAAGGAAGTTTGTTTCTGATGAAATTATCTTCTTCGGGCAATAGAGTTTGGAGCAAACAGTATGACACCCTTATCGCAGGTTTTCCAAGTAATATATTAGTCGAAAACAACGAAGCCACCTTGTTTTGGAACTCCTATGATGCCATTAAAGACAGAGCCACACCAAGCAAATATACTTACCGCCTACTCAAATTAAATTTGAGCAATAGTAGCAGTCCAATGACTTTTAGCTCAAAAGTTATAGACATTAATTGCAACAATAGCAAAGACGGTTGTGGTTACATAGCCAAAGCCATTCCAAACTTAACCAACACAGGTTACGCCATGATTTCGGCAGGTATCAATACGCAGACCTCCAATGTTCATGCCGTTTACCTCACTATTTTGGCAAATACGGCTACTACTTCTATTCCTATCAGCACAAAAATTGTAACAGATTTGGGCGAAGGCATACAACCACTTTTACGTTTAGACAGTTACTTGCATTTAGTAAAAACTTCTACCAACTACTTTTTTAATGTACCCATAGAAGGGCAACGCATGGCATTGGTAGGTACAGGCGACAGGTCTATAGTCTATGCAGACCGGAAGTATTGGATAGCTAATGTAGAAAATAGTACAGAAAACAGAGTAAACGTAGTTGCCTTAGCCATAGACACCGTAGCCAATGCCCAATACATACCTAATCTAGCTCTGTTGCCAAACAATACGACTTTTAGTAATTACATAGGTTTTACTACAGACCTTGCCTCGCCTACACTAAGTAGCACTTATACTGCCGTAAGTTATACACTCAAAAATGGTGTGAGAGTAGTGGCAGGCACAAGCCGTCAGGAAGGAATTATTTTAAAAGTCATTGCTCAAAATGAAGAAAGAGCTGTAGTGGTCAAAAACATAGACTTAGCAGCAGGTGGCTACAATGTAACAAGCATTTGTGAGTCTGCCGATGGCATGAACTTGTTTATTACAGGCAATAACCGTTTGGCGGGTGGTGGACTATTAGCTCCGTTTATCGTTGTATTGCCTACAAATGATTTAAAGCCCTAATAATAACTAAGCCTTATTTTTCAATAACCAATAAGTTTTTAGCTACTTGGTGGCTAATAAAAATACCATTTTTGCCATTGATGACCACAGACAACGATTTATCAAAATTAATAAATTGATTGATAACAATGTTTGTTCCCAAGCCCAACCCGATGGTGTTGAGGTACTGTAAAAACTCTGTGGAATGGTCAATTACGCCTGTTACCAACAGTTCTTGGTGCAAATTGGCAGTGGCTAAAGTAAAAGCACCTCTTGAACTAAACTCTCCTTTGTGGTTTGGAATGGGGTCGCCATGAGGGTCATATTGCGGATACTCCAAAAACGCATCTAATTTGTCTATTAACAAAGTGGAATTGATGTGTTCTAATTCTTCGGCTATTTCATGCACACTGTCCCATGTAAAGCCCAAAATATTGACTAAAAAATACTCCCAAAGCCGATGTTTGCGAATAATCTGAACAGCAATATACTTACCTTTTTCTGTTAGCACTACTCCTTGGTACTTTTCATAATCTACTAACTGCTTGTCTGCCAACTTTTTAAGCATATCTGTAACAGAGGCAGGTTTGGTTTGTAGTCTTTCGGCTATGGCGTTGGTGCTGACCTTTGTGCCAGATTTTTCTGCAATTTTGTAAATGGCTTTCAGGTAATTTTCTTCTGTTTGAGAGTGCATAACAACAATAATTACGAATTAGAAATTACGAGTTACGAGTTAGAAATTACGAATCTTTCATCTTGTAAATCCTGCAATCTTGTTAGTAAGCAAAAGCAATATCACTTTGTAAAATTCGTAATTTCTAATTCGCAATCAAACTATTTAACTTTCGTCCATTGTCCCAACTTAATTTCAGTCAATTTTTGTTTGGTATCTAAAGCAAAATCTCCTCGCATCATCCAATCATAATACGTAGGTTCTGTTTTTAGCACATCTACCACAGGACGTTTTTTATGCTTACCAAAGTTGAAAAGAGGTACGCCGTTTTCGTCATACACCATTGTTCCTGCAAAATCTACAGAATTAGACATAGAAATTTCGTGCAATACTTTTACGTCATTCACCACAGGCGTATATTCTTTGCCGTTTTTGTCTTTAATCACAGCACCTTCATACTTAGCCACTTGTGCGTCCAACACTTCAAATGTAGCTTCGGTGTCTGCCAAAGCATTATGGGCATTGGTCAATTCTTTTTGGCAATAAAACTTAAGGGCAGCCGACAGGGTACGTGGCTCCATCAAGTGGAATATTTTTTGGGCATCTACAAATTTTCTTTCTCTTACATCAAAATTAACCCCTGCACGCAAAAATTCTTCTACCAACATCGGTATATCAAATTTCACGATATTAAAACCTGCCAAATCTGCTCCTTTAAGAAATTGAGCCAAAGAATTAGCTATTTGCTTGAAAGTAGGAGCATCTTTTACGTCCTCGTCATAAATACCATGAATAAGACTTGATTCTATAGGAATTGGAATGGTAGGGTGTACTTTTTTATGAAACTTCTCTATTTCTCCATTGATTGCCACCTTCACAACAGCTATTTCCACAATACGGTCAGCAACAATGTTCACGCCTGTTGTTTCCAAATCAAAAAAGGCAAGGGGATTTCTTAATTTTAAGTGCATACGTTTTCGTTTTCGCAAATCTACTTAAAAAATAGCAGTTTTAAAAGGATTATTTATTTTTTAAAGATAGTCAAAGGGCTGAAATTTAAGGAACAATTTTAACCTTTAAGCTAAAAAAAGCCCCTCTCCAAATGGAAAGGGGCTGTGTTGAGGTAATCTATATAATTTGACTAAGCCTCTACGGGTTCTTCAACTTTCGTCAATTCTTTTTTCTCAAATTCAGTACCATTGATGGTTACATCACTTGCCTTAATTTGAGATTTAGCAGCTGCCAACACTCTTTCTGCAATAATGGCAGCACGTAAACTTTGCACCATATTTTCATTTTCTTTGCTTTGCAAGAATTGGTATGCAAAGAAACTTGTTAATCCTTCTATAAACATTGGACGAGAATAGAAAAACTCTAAGAAATAAGTATCTTCTACTTTCTTCACAATCTCTTCGTTACTTGGAGCAGCTACACTGAAATCTGTTGCTAATTGGCTCAATAACAGGTCGTATTTCAAGGCTTCTTCCATCATGCCATATTCAGCGTCAATATTCTGAATAGGCTTTTGAGCTGTACTCAACAACCATTTTTTCAAGAAAGCAGCAGGTAATTCAAAGTTGTTTTCTTTCAAAGCTTGGTTGCGGAAATACGTGATAGCCACGCCTGTAGCCTCAATAGCATATTTCTTTTCAAGCACACCTTTCAATCTATTTTTGAAGTCTTCTTCGTTAGCAACTACACCTTCACCGAAGATTTTGTTGTAGAAAGTTTCGTTCATATCCGCAGGAATAGCTACAAATGACTCTCTGATAGTCAATTCGCCACTTACATCTAATTTCTCTGCCTCTTCTTTAGAAATTCTTAATACTTCCGCCAATTTTTCTACTGTAGCAAAAATATTTTTTACTTCTATAGCAACTGTTTCACCTTTTTTCTTGCCTATTAATGCAGCTTTTGCTGTTTCAGTAGCATCTTCTAACTTGATATGAGCAAAACGTGAAGTATCTTGACCGTATTTCAACAAGCCAAATACAGTATGTCCTGCTGCAACTTCTTCATACGGCGTAAAATCCGCATTAACATCTCTTAGGCGGTTCATAAGAGTTTCTACTTCTGCATCGCCTACTGTGATATTATAAAAAGGAATTTCTAAATTTGCTAAGTTTGCCTTAATTTCAGGTTTTAAACCTACCTCATAAATAAATTCGAAGTCTTCATTTCTCCAATCAAATTTATTATCTGCCATTGTATCCAAGCTGATGAGCGGAGAAGCTAAAATTTCTACATTATTTTCTTTCAGGTAATTGAAAAGAGAGTCTTTAGCTAAGTCGTTTACCTCTTGCATTTTAATGTCTTTTCCAAACATCTTTTGCACAATAGGCACAGGCACTTTACCCGGACGGAAGCCCTTAATTTCGGCTTTCTTTGCAAACTCTTTTACTTTTTTATCAACATTATTTTGGTAATCTGCCTTTAATAATTTTAATTTAATATTAGCATTTACCTCGTCTGTTTTTTGTAATACAATTTCCAATTTCGTAACGGTTTAAAAGAGGATAGGACAACACAAGCCAAAAAAAATTTGTCAAAGTAGAATACCTTGACAAACTTAATTGTGCGGGTGGAGGGACTCGAACCCCCATGGTTGCCCGTCAGATCCTAAGTCTGATGCGTCTGCCAATTTCGCCACACCCGCAAAAGTGAACGCAAAAATAGAGTTTTTTTGTGGAAACAAAAATTTTTCGCTGTTTTTTTATCGAATTTCTTTATGAGAGGTTTTAAGTGGAAAATAACTGCCCAACAAGCCTCCTAAAAAAGCCCCATACAAGCTGCTATTGTGCCAATAGGCGGTGATGGCACAACTGCCCGTAGTACAACCGACATAGTACCAATAAGTATAACCCAAGATGCTACCTAACAACGCACCGACTACAGACCATTTATGTTTTTTGAGTAATTCAGTCATGTTTACCAATATTTATATAGCTATGTAATTGTTTTTAGTATAAAAAAGTTTCGTTTTAATATGAAACATTATCATAGTTCAGTACAAGCATTTCCTTTATACTTTCCAAGTCTTTTAGACTTGGAAAGTATAAGATACTATCAACACTTTATATTTACAGCTACCAAAACAAAATTGATAGTTGTATTAAAAACCAATGTTTTTACGTTTCCAGTCTTTTGTTTTTAGAGCCTCTACACTTTCCATTACTTTTTCTGCCAAACTTTTTTTGAATTTTGCCAATTCTTCTGCCACTCTATCGTCTTGTGAACCAATGATTTGAGCAGCCAAAATGCCTGCATTTTTAGCACCATTCAAGGCGACAGTAGCCACAGGCACGCCAGAAGGCATTTGCAAAATAGACAAAATAGAGTCCCAACCGTCTATAGAGTTAGAAGATTTGACAGGTACACCAATCACAGGCAAGGTAGTGAGAGAAGCTACCATACCGGGCAAGTGAGCTGCTCCGCCAGCCCCTGCAATAATGACTTTGATACCTCTATGGCGGGCTGTTTGGGCATATTCTACCATTCTTTCGGGGGTGCGGTGTGCAGAAACCACCGTAACCTCAAAAGGTACGGCGATACTCTCTAAAAACTCGGCTGCCTCTTGCATCACCGCAAGGTCTGACTGGCTGCCCATGATGATTCCTACCATATTGTTTGAGTGCTTAGGTATAATTATGAATGAGTAAATTGTAAATTAGAGTTGTAGCATAGACTTTAGTCTGTGAATTAATTACTTGATTAGCAATGTATTAAAAGCACAGACTAAAGTCTATGCTACAAATCATAACAAGCTATACTATTCTAAAAAGTTTATTAATTAACTCCTAATAAATATTATTTTTTGGGTAAAAAAATCTCCGCCATCATACATCTTGCACTACCGCCACCGTTAGTTTCTATGGTATAAATAGGTACGTGAATAATGCGTGCATATTGCTCAATGGCTGCCACTTGGTCGATGCGAAGGGCTTTGTAGGCTTGTTCAGACATGACCAATAAGGATTCTTGTTTGTCATTGTGAATTGCCAACATATTGCCTGCAAAACGGTTCATTTGGTCTAAAGAAATTTCCACAATGGTTTTGCCTGTAGCTGCAAATTTGTTCACTACTTTTTCTCTTTCTGCTTTGTTTTGAATGGTGTCTAAGCAAATGACTACAAATTTTTCTGCCATACACATCACTACGTTGGTATGATAAATTTGCTTGCCTTGTGCATCAACAGATTCAAAATCAACTACTTCGTAGCCTGTTTTTTCCTGAAAAATCTGTAATAAATCTCTGTGAGTACGTGGCGAAACGCAGGCATAGCAAATTTTATGGGTGTGGTCAAGCACCATACTTCCTGTGCCTTCTAAAAACAAACCGTCCTCTTCGTAATGACTAAGGTCTATTTCATTGTCTATCACAAAAAAATCTCGCAGCAAGTCTATAATGCCTCTGCGTCTTTCCCAACGTCTGTTTACAGCTTGCATCGGGTACAACATTACTGTTCCGTTGTGGTGGTAAGACCCCCAATTATTCGGAAAAATAGAGTCGGGTGTATGTGGTTCTAAGGTATCTTGTATCACTACGACATTCACGCCATTGGCTTTTAACGTAGCTACAAAGTTGTCAAATTCTTGTACGGCTTGTGCTTGTGTGTCTTCTGGCGAACAAGCCGTATCTAAGTTCTGAAAAGCATTACTTTCGGCTGTTTCTGTATTATAGGCAAAACGTATAGGTCTTACCATTAAAATTGTATCTGTGGTTTGAGAAAACTGCATGATTGTTTTGGGTAAGGTTATCAACTACTTAGGTTGGCAAAGTACGGAAAGAAAAACGAAATGGCAAATGATTGCTATATAACAAAGTTATGATAAGGTTAGCTTTTATAAATGTACCGTACCCTTAGGCGGGGGTTGCCTCCAACTGCAAGGTTAATTTTAGTTACTTTAAAGTATATTTTTTTGCATAATAAAAATGATTATTCTATTTTTTTGATTTAAAAAATTATATTCCTGACCTTGCAGTTGGAGGCAACCCCCGCCTAAGGGTACAGTACACTACGCAGCTTACATTAATTAATTGATTATTAATGCTTTATATGAGTTTTTAAGATGCTTGTGAAATAAAAATTATATGTTTACTTAGGAAAACACTTATTCAACACTGTGTTTTCGGTGCGGTGCTTAAAAAAAAGTCTATCTTTGCACCTTACATTACTAAGCACTTTGCTGTATGCAAAAAACAATAGACCGCAATCCGATTATACGTATCGCCGTTAGGCATTTGTTATCTAAGAAAAAACAAACATTAGTAGCTGTTTTAGGTGTAACTTTTGGTATTGCAGCTTTTATTTTTCAGGCAGGTATTATCACAGGTATTCAGTCGTTTTTCAAAGACAGAACCATTGAGTTGTCTGCACACATTCATCTGTTCAAGGCAAACCAAACGGTAAAAGAAAGCATTTTAGAACGTAGTTTCCTACAAATCAATACGGAGAAAAATAATCAATGGTTGGTAGTAAATAACCAAAAAAATTTGGAAGAGTCGCCACGTATCCGCAATGGTTATCAGATTATTAAGGCATTGGAAGAAGATGAAGATGTGTTGGGGGCTACACCATTTTTGGGTTTACAAATTATCATTCGGGCAGGGCTTACACAAACAGGGGCAAGGGCTGCGGGAATAGATGTGGACAGAGAGAATTTTTTGTTCAATGTCCAAAAATACATGAAAACAGGCGACATTAATCAGCTCAAAACCATAGGCAATGGAATTGTTTTGGGGGCTGGTTTGGCAGATAATCTGGGTGCAAAACTCAATGATTTTGTGGTGGTAAGTTCGCCTAAAGGTGTAACCTTAGAGATGAAAGTGGTGGGCATTAACCGCACAGGCATTACAAGTTTAGACGATACAAGGGCGTATATTACCATTTCTAATGCCCAAAAATTATTGTTGGCAGACGGGGCATACATTACAGATATTAACATCAAAATCAAGGACTTAGAAAGAGCAGCCGAATTAGCCGAAGTTTATCAACGCCGTTACAACTACAAAGCCGAAGATTGGATAAAAGCCAATGAAGGCATTTTTACCATTTTTAAACTGCAAAATATGGCTATTTATATGGTCATTGCGTCTATTATGTTGGTGGCGGGCTTTGGCATTTTCAATATTTTGACTATGATTATTTATGAAAAAATGCCAGATATAGCCATTCTAAAAGCCGTAGGTTATACAGATAGGGATATTAAGGCTATTTTCTTGACAGAATCGGTGTTTATTGGTTTTTGTGGTGGTATTTTGGGCTTGTTGTTGGGGTTTGGCTTGTCAAAATTGATTAGTAATATTCCTGTGAATGTGAACAAGGGTATTTTAGCCTTCGAGTACCTGATGATTAACTTCAATCCTTGGTTTTATGTAACGGCTTTTGTCTTGGGCTTGTTGGTAACGGCTTTGGCGGGGTATTTTCCTGCGAAAAAAGCCTCACAAGTCGACCCTATTACGATTATTCGGGGTAAATAATTGAGTAACTATTGTGTTATGACTTTTATACGTTGGCAATGGTCAAAAACCTTGACAATCGTATAAAAATCATTACACAACGGTACGATTGCCAAGGTCTTCGACCATTGCCAACGTACCTACTTATCCACTCACTTCTTCACTTGCCAACCTTTGAGAACGTAACAAGGCTTTTGTGTATTCATACCCTACCTGAAACATCTCTACGGCTTCTCCCACATCAAAAATAGAGTATTCGTGTAGTGGGTACGGTTCTATGTACCAATCACAAAACTTAGCGGAATTTTTGGTATTGGCACTTATCGCCAAGTAGCCTGTCCGCACCAATAAATCCGTTACATTACTTACTTTATGCGTGTTGGTCAATGGATTGACGTGAACCCCAATCAAGTAATCACACTTATCTCTGATGACTTCCGTAGGCAGATTATTCAAGATACCACCATCTACATAGTGTTTGTTATTAATAATCATGGGCGAAAACAGCACAGGAATACACGAAGATGCCTGAATAGCCCTAATCAATTCCCCTTCCGAAAAGTAGTCGGTAGTGCCTGTTTCTAAGCAAGTGGCAGCCACATAGAACGGAATTTTGAGTTTCTCAAAAGTGTCATCTTCTTGCAAAATCTTCTTAAAAATCTTGTCCGTTTTTCGCATATTCAACACCCCTTTGAAACTACGAGCAAGGCGGAAAATGGACAAATAATTCGTTTTTATCAAAAAATTCAACACTTCATTAGGGGCTTTACCCGCCGAAAACAAAGCACCTACAATAGAGCCTGCACTTGTGCCTGCCACTACTGTAGGTCTGATACCTGCCTCTGTGAGTGCCTGCAATACGCCTAAATGAGCTATTCCCCTTGCACCACCACCCGACAAAGCCAAGCCTATGTTTTTTTGTGTCAAAAAAGCTACGTTTTCTTGCGTATAATCTACACCATCTGGCGGTATTGGAACATCAATTAGTTTTTTTTTTCTTCTGTTGGCAAATAGCCGTCTAATTGATTGAGGTGTTGGCGAATTTTGTATTCACACTCTACCACCATTTCTTCATACGTTTTACCTTCTTTTTCTATTGGAGGCAAAATACTAGCTTTTACTTTTACACCAAACTGTATAGGTTTGTTATCAAACCTTACCATGTCCCATAAACCGTCTAAGGCTACAGGAATGATGACAGCATCAGGAATTTCTTTGAACAATGTTGCAAGTCCTCGTACTTTAAACTGTTTCATCTTGCCATCAGAGGTGCGTGTGCCTTCGGGAAAAATGCACGCACAATATTTATTAGCTTGAATATACCTGCCAAACTCTTCCATGATTGCAATGGCTTGTGCAGCATTCTTGCGGTCTATGGCTATAGAACCTCCCTTCCGAATGTTGTAAGAAATGCTTGGTATGCCTTGTGCCAACTCTATTTTTGCCACAAACTTAGGGTGTTTGGCAGCTAACATACTAATCAAGACATTGACATCAAATAAACTTTGGTGGTTGGCAATGACAATCCAAGGCTTGTCCATTGGAATATTGTCTGGTAGTGGGGACAATTCTACCCTTGTTCCCATAAAAATACGCATACACCATGTCAGTGCATCGCCCATCATGTCCACAACTCTTTTGTGTGCCTGATAGCCAAAAATGTTGAAAGCAATGACTTGCAAGACGTGAAAAACGCACAAGGTTATAAAGAACCAAAAAACAAAAAATGGTGTAAAAATCCAGCCTAATACTTTTCGCATAGTTGTAGATTGTTTAGGCTACAAAGAAAAGAATTATCTATGATAAACCCTCAAGGTTTCAAAAACCTTTAGAGTTTAGCTAAATGATGTGCTTGTTTTTAAATTAAAACTGCCCTTTCAACGTAATTATGTGAGATGCCAAACCTGCATTGGTGTTGCCGAAATTGGTGAGGGCGTAATCTACCGTAATTTTATTGATGCGGAAACCTGCCCCAAAACTTGGCGTGCCTGTAGTAGAAGTTTGGCGGTTAATGTCTTGTATTTGTTGGAAATTGCCAATGCCACCACGTATAAACGCAATATTTTGATAATTAAATTCTACACCTGCGCGTACATCACCAGATAACAAGTTGGTTTTCAAGAGTGTATTTCTTTTGCCATCAAACGTAAACTCAAAACCTATGGTGGGTAATACATTAAAATCTTGGGTAATTCTAAAAGGTCTTGCTACGTCTATCAACAGTCTGGGCAAAGTAAGTTCTATGCTGTTATTGGGAATTTGCTGTCCTGTCTGCACGAAGGCATCACGAATAGCCTCTGTATTAAAGTTCCACGCATTGAAAGTCGAGGTAACATCACGCAACATAGCCCCAAATTTCCACTTTTTCACGTCTAATTGTCCGCCTACGTCTATGCCAAAGCCCCAAGCCGTAGCAAAAATACCTGCGGTACGGTGAATAACTTTCACATTTGCCCCTGTTCGCAAGCCTTTAATCAAATGACTTTCACGAGCATACGTAAACATAAAGGCATAAGAAGCCTCTGAAAACGAACTCACATTGTCAAAATTAAAACTACCGTCTGGGTTTCGCAAATTCAAGGTATTCGGAATACCGTCTATGCCCATGCGAATTACCGAAAATCCAATGCTGCCTGTGTCGTCTATTTTGGTCGTAAAACCTGCATAGTTGTAGCTGGCAATACCCTGAAAATATTGGTTGTGGGTAAGGGCTGCTTCATACTTAGTTTTGGTATTTAAGATGCCCGCAGGATTCCAATAGGCAGACGTTACGTCATCTGTGAGGGCTGTCATACTTCCGCCCATGCCTAAACCTCTGGCACTTACGCCAATCGCCAAAAACTCATTACTGTATTTAGGAGTAAGGCTACCTTGCGAAAAAGCAACTTTACTAAAAAAAGTAAGGCATAGCAAAGAAAAAGTATGTCGAGCCGAAAACATCATGAGTAACAATTTAATTAGGTAAGCCAAAAATGCAAAAGAAAATTAAATATTTCGCAATTCCTATGCAATTTTTCAATAAGGCACAAAAATGCACCCTAAAAATGGTAAATTTGGCTAAAATATCTTACACAAATGGAATAAGGCTGTGTTAAAAAAGACCTATAAACACTTCAATAGATGGTATTTTTAATTTAATCTACTGAAAAACAGACACTTGTTATTTCATTGTTGCTAACTCCATTTATATATCTTACACAATTACCTTTTTATGATAATGAAAAGTTTTTTATTTCTTATTTATTTCATCTATTCTCTATTTTGTATTAACATCAAAATAGTTGCTCAATGCACAAGCTGTACGGCTGATATAGCTGCAAGTAACTCGGCTATTACAGCCAATAGTGGAGATGTAATATGTGTTACGTCTGGTACTACGCAAAGTGGCAATATTATCGTGAATGCTGGCGGTAAAGTCTGTTTTGCCTCTGGTGTAACTGTAACAGGTGGTTTTACGGTCAATAATATGAATAGTGCGACAAGCATTATCATTCAATCTGGGGCTACGATTAGTAGTTCATCAAGTATTAATTTCAACGGCACAGCAACAGGTGGTACTATAGACAATAGAGGAAGTTGGTTGTTAGCTAACCTTACCTTACCCGCACAAACCACGTTCAATAATTCGGGTAGTTTTGGCACAAGTGCTTCCAAAATCAATTTGAACATGAATCCTACTTCTAACTTCATCAATACAGGGCAAGTTTTTATCAACAATTTTAATTTTAATGCAGGGGCAACTTTTACAAGCAATGCAGGTAATGTGAGCATAGGAAGTAGCGGAGGGAGTAGTTCTTTAGACGGTACAATGAATATCAATGGTGGCGGTTTGGCTTTTGAAGGAAGTGTAAATGTAAATGCTACAGCTACCCTTACCACACAGCCCAGCACGACTTTTAGTGTGGCGGGAGCATTAGCCAACAATGGCAATATTACATTGGGTAGTACCAACCCTACCATTGGCGGAAGTGTAACCAATAATAGCGGTGCTTCTATCACGATGAATAACAGTGTGTTATCCGTTGGTGGGGCTTTTGCGAATAACGGAACAATAGCAGCAGCAGGAGAGTGTGGAAGAATCAATGTAGCAGGAGGTTCTGTGCAAAATGCTTCGGGGAGTGTAGGGGCAAGTGCAGATATTTGTGATTTATCGGCTACTGCACCCAATCTCTTTGATTCGCAAGCTGGTACGGTAAGCCCTCTTGCTACCCGTTGTACTTGTAGCCCTACTCTTTTGCCCGTTACTTGGGTGTATGTCAAAGCTAAACAGACGGACTCGCAAATAACTATTCTCTGGGCAACCATAGCCACAAGTAATCATCAAAAATTTGAGATAGAAAGAAGTACAGACACACAATCTTGGGTAACAATAGGCGAAGAACAAGGAATCAATACGGCTATGTTACAAACTTATAGTTTTATAGATGCCACGCCTCCAAAATCTATTACTTACTATCGTATCAAACAGGTAGAAGTGAATGGAATAGCTAATTACTCTGCTATTGTGGCTGCCCGAATGGACGAAACATTTGGAGAATTGCTTGTTATGCCTAATCCTTTTGATGAGGAGTTAGCTTGGTACATCACCAAGACTTCTCTTGCCACCGCAGACATTGTAGTAACTTTGATGAGTGTAGATGGCAAGTTATTAGTTGAAAAAAATATGCAAAGTGTCTTGATTCAGCAAGTACAAAGACTTATGATGGCAAATATACCCAAAGGCACTTATTTATTCAGGGTGGCTTCGGCAGAATATTGGTGGGAAAAGAAAGTTACCAAAAATTAGTATAATACCAATTATTAATATGAGTAGTAGTTAGTTCAATGCGCAAAGATGTTATCTTTTGTAAAAACAGCAAAATTGCAAGTTTCTACACTCGTAAAAAGATGACGAACTGTCTTGAAAAACAAGCAAAAAGTGAAAAATTTATTCATTTTTTGCTTGTACCATTTTCGCCAAATTGTAGCCATTTTCAAATTTTGTATTGGCTTTTACGATAGCAAAAACTTGTCTAATAAGCTGGTTCATAA
>CANGYA010000087.1 GCA_947457925.1 Cytophagales bacterium
ATTTTTTTTAGGGGTGATGATTAGTAAGCACAAATAGGGGTTATATTACCACAAACTCTTCTTATACAAAAAGGACTATTATCGTCGTGGCTTATTTGCATTACAAAAGTTGAAGAATCTGGTATAAGAGGTTCTTCTATCCACTGCCCATTTGGTTTATGGAAGTAAGAATAAACATATGAATAGCCGGGTACTAATCCTCCAATAGTTACTACATCTCCTATTGATGTATCGTCTGTCCATGTAACTGTTAATGCTGCAAATTCCAACGCACCACCCACCACCGAAAAATTGAGAGTACGGTCAGTATTGGTATTGACTACAGGCTGCGAAGGGGTAAATTGGATAGGAGATTTAACGGCACTCACACTGCCCGACCAACCATAAGGAACTGTAGTTGTATAATAACCATTGGCATCTGTTACCACTGACGTAGGGAAACCTTGTAAAGAAACCCCACCAATACCTATTCCACAAGGGTTAGCCACTCTACCCGAAATGGTAATAGGAGCTTGGGTGATATTCACTGTAACCGTACTTCCTAACCTGCTTGGTCTGCCACCGTTGCAGTTTACATTTACATTAGCAGAAACCCTGCGAGTACCTGCCGAAGTATAACGGACTTGTACCATACCCGAGCCTGCACCGTCTATAATGACGGCATTTGTACCAAAGTTCCAATTTACACTGCCTTCATCTACACAACCACTGTTTTGGTCATAGAAGGTAGCATAAAAAGTAATAATATCATTGGTGGTGGCATTGCTTTGTGAAGCCGTAACGACTAAGTTTTGGGTATATGATAGTTTTGCGAACCCTAAGCACATACACATCAAGAAAAATAGCTTAACAACGTGCCAACATTGTGTGTGTGTGTGTGTGTGTATTTATAGCATACCTGCTGAGAGTTGTTTTCATTGTTAAAAAGTAATTTGGGAGTAACAAAAAAGTCAATTAGCTATAATGACGAGGCAAAGATAGGGGAAAAGGATTTTAAAAAGCAAGTAGCAAGCTAAATAAATCTTGTTAATTCTTAGAAAAGTACAATTAATATTAGAAAAGTACAATTTTTTGTAACACTTTTAAAGCTAAGAGGCTTTAAAAGTGTTTAATTAGTTTTTAACCGCCACACGCAATTTTGCACTTCTTGCCCTATTATTTTGAGCTATTTCTGCCTCCGTTGCTTCCAAAGGTTTGCGGTGTACGGCTGTAAATGGCACAGAGTAATTGCCATAAATATCTTTTTCTATTTCCCCATGAAACTTTCCTTTTTGAATAAAATTTTTAACCAATCTATCCTCCAAAGAATGATAAGTCAAAATAACTAACCTGCCATTCGGCTTCAATAATTCGGCAGTTTGTAGTAACATTTCCTCTAAGGCTTTCAGTTCATCATTCACTTCTATCCGCAAAGCCTGAAACACTTGTGCAAAATACTTGAACTCTGCCCCTCTGGGTGCGTACTGTTGCAATACATTCTTGAGTTGTGTAGTCGTGTGTATGCTTTGCGTGGCTCTGGTACGTATAATTCCCTCTGCCAATGTCTTTGCATTTCTCACTTCTCCGTACATTCCAAAAATACGGTGAAGGTCATGGGCAGAATACGAATTAATGATTTTTTTGGCACTTAGTTCTTGCTGTTTGTCCATTCGCATATCCAATTCTCCCTCAAAACGAGTAGAAAAACCTCTGTCGGGGGTGTCTATTTGATGCGAAGAAATGCCTAAATCAGCCAAAATACCATCTAACAAAGGAGCTTTATATAAACGCAAGAACTTTTTTGCATGGCGAAAATTAGCTTTAATAAAAACTAATTGCTTGTTATTCAATGCTTTGGCGTTTTGTGCAGCGTCATCGTCTTGGTCAAGGGCATACAGTTTGCCTGTAGAGAGTTTTTCAAGAATAGGTTTGCTGTGTCCGCCACCGCCAAAGGTAAAATCTGCATAATGACCTGTAGGTCTAATTTGCAAAGCCTCTATACATTCTTGCAACATAACAGGTACGTGGTACATAGGAAGGAAGTGAAAGGTGTGTGCAAAAAGCACAGTGAGATGTTAAAATACAAAATAATTCAAAAAATTTACCAAAATAAAAAGCCACAGTATCTCTCACACTGTAGCCTTCTAACAACAATTTAGCAGCAAGTAGTTATTTTCTTGCCAATATATCTTTAACTTGTTCTTCTGGAACAATCTCTTCTTTGAAGGTATAAGCACCTGTTTTTGGCGACTTAATTGCCTTAATAACTTTGGCAAATTTTTGTGTACTACCTTCTTTTTTCAGCGTTGCAACAACTTTCTTAGCCATAGTGGTTATTTAATTTCTTTGTGAACAGTGTATTTTTTCAAAACAGAGTTATATTTTTTCAACTCCAATCTTTCAGGAGTATTTTTACGATTCTTAGTCGTAATGTAACGAGACATACCGGGCATTCCCGTATTCTTGTGTTCTGTGCATTCCAAGATTACTTGGATTCTATTACCTTTTTTTGCCATTGTCGTAGAATTTTTTTAGATGTTGAACAGAGGTGCGACCAGCATTAGAATTTTTTGCCTTTAGCCATCTTCTTAAATACCTCGCTGATGCCGTACTTGTCAATAGTTTTTAACGCATTGGTAGATACTTTTAAAGTAACCCAAGCATCTTCTTCTGGAATGTAGAATTTCTTTTTCTGCAAGTTTGGCGTGAAGGTACGTTTCGTTTTATTATTAGCATGAGAAACATTATTCCCGATACGTACTCTTTTGCCTGTAATATCACAAACTTTCATATCAGTAGCTTTTAAATTTGGACTGCAAATATAGGTGTTTTTTTAGAAAACAAGTAAAATAGTGGGTTAATTTTCGAAAAAACACCTTCAAAATGGCTTACTTTCACCAACATTATGGCAACTGCCTTAGTTTTTCTACAATCCAAAAAACGGCAGGGCATATTTCTGCATTTTTCAGGGTCAAGTCTAAAATCTGTACCATACGTTTGCGATTCGTGTGGGGGTATTCTCGGCACGCCGTAGGTCTTGCTTCGTACACCGTACAATAATTATCTGCATCTAAAAACGGACAAGGGGCTACATTCAACACATAATCTCCATCTCCGTCTATGTGCAGGTACTTTTGGATAAAGTCCGAAGGTCGCATTTTCATAGATTTTGCCAATCTTTCTATGTCCCTTTCATAAAAAATGGGGCTGGTGGTCTTGCAACAGTTGGCACAAGTCAAACAGTCCATCGTATCAAAGGCTTCATCATGTAAATCATGCACCTTGTCATCTAAGTCTTTCGGCTTAGTTTTTTTGAGTTTATCTATAAATTTTTTGCGGTCTGGAGCTATTTTTTTGTTCAAATCTTTTAACTCCTCTATTGATGGAAACATGACAAAATGGTGTTTATATTTAAACCTATTACTACAGACTTGTAATATTTCTAAAACTTTTATAGCTTAAAAAGTAATAGATGTTATTAAGATTTGTAGCATAGACTTTAGTCTGTGATTTAATTATTTGATTTTCAAATAATTAACCTTACACCCTAAAGGGTGTGGTACAAGCCTTAATAACTTCTATTTACCCTATCCAACTTTGCAGTTCTTCCAAATTTACGTTATCAAAAGTACCCGAACTCATCAATAATAAGTTGGCTTTTGCCCAATTTTGGTTTTGTAAAAACTGTTTCATGGCTTCTATATCCATAAACACCTGCAAATCAGCACGTTGAAAACCATTTTTTACATCTTCTACACTAATAGCTGCTAATTTTTTATGGGCAATAGTTTTAGGATTAAAGTAAACGGCTGCCACATCTGCCTCTGCCAAAGTATGGGCGTATTGTGGTAAAAAGTTTTTGTTCAAACTACTAAACGTATGCAGTTCTGCACAAACGACTAATTGCTGTTCGGCAAATTGTTCTTTTACGGCTTGTGTAGTAGCCAACATTTTAGAAGGTGCATGAGCAAAATCCCTGAAAATGTGTGTATTACCTTTTTTGGCTAATAATTCTAACCGTTTATTTGCTCCTTTGAAATGTTGAATAGCTGCATAAAACTGTTCATCTGTAATGCCCAAACGGTTACAAACTAATTTTGCCCCACTGATATTTTGTAAATTATGTTGCCCAAAAACCTTTAAAGGAACTTTACCTTTTTCTGTTTGTAAGTACGTCAATCCGTTGGTTATGCTGTAGGGGTGTGTTTGGTACTGCAAACTTGTTACGTCTTCTCTTATTTTGTTAGAACCACAGACCAAAGCTGTTAAGTTATCTTCTTCGCAATACACCAATGTACCAGCTTTGGGGGTTTGTACCACAAATTTTTCAAACTGTTTTACATAGTCATCAAAATCTGGATAGACATTAATATGGTCCCAAGCTATGCCCGTAAGCAAACCGATATGATGTTTATAATGTAAAAATTTAGGCAGTAAATCTATAGGCGAAGCAAAATATTCATCACCTTCTATCACTATCACAGGGGCATCTGCGGTCAGGCGTACTTGCTGCTCGAAACCGTCTGAAGTGGACCCTACCAAATAATCAAAATCATAGCCGTTGTACTTCAAAACGTGCATAATCATAGAAGTAGTCGTGGTTTTGCCATGACTGCCCGCCACTACCACTCTTTCTTTGTTTCGGCTGTGTTCGTAAATATATTCGGGGTAAGAGTAAATTTTAAGCCCCAACTGTTGGGCTTGCAACAGTTCGGGGTTGTCTTTTCTGGCGTGCATACCCAAAATCACTGCATCTATGTTGGTGCTTAGTTTATCGGGAAACCAACCTATTGCTGTGGGTAACAGTCCGTTTTTTTGTAGGCGTGAATATGAAGGTTCATAAATCTCGTCGTCTGAACCTGAAACCAAATGTCCTGCTTGGTGTAAAGCTATAGCCAACTGGTGCATGACACTACCGCCAATAGCGATGAAATGAATACGCATGGTTTATTTTCTATAAAATAATCGGCAAAACTAACCAAAAAAAACAAAAGATGTAACCTTTTGTAAGATTACATCTTTTGAATAGTATGAATAAGAAGCAAAAAGATTATTTATCAACTTCCTCGTCATCGCCACCTGTTTCAACAATAGTTTCAGGTGTTTCACCTTCCACATCATCACCTATTTTCTTCAATTCAGCAATGGCTGCATATTTGAAAGGACCATAAACGGCTTTTTTGAAAGAAGTATCAGCTAATTTCGTATTGCCTGTTTTGCCATAAAATAAACCTAATGCAAAATTGTATTGGGCTTTGGTTTCTTGAATCACACCCGGCATTTTCAAAATATTTTGAACAAGGTCTATTGCCTCTGTATTTTTATTGAGACGAGCCAAAGATACAGCCTTGATAAACAATGAATTGTAATCATTCGGGTTGGCTTCTACAGCTTTGTCTGCTGACATTACCGCATCTGCATATTTACCTGCATCAAACAACATCTCTGTCAATTCTTTGAATAACTGAGCCCTTTTCACTTGGTCTTTTTCAGCTTCTATGGCTAATTGTTTTGCCTTGATAACGGCATTTTTGTCTGTTCTCGACAAAGCTATTTGTCCTTTGAGGTCGTGGGCTGCCGAAAAGTCTTTCTTCATTTTCAAGGCTTTGTCTGCCAATGTTTCACTTTCGTCCAACTCAAATACTTTGTAGTAAGAATAAGCCAAAGTTTGGAAATATTGTGGCGACATCTCTAAGATAAATCTTTTGTAAGGACCGAAGTTAGCTTTTTCAAAGGCTTTGGTTGCGTCATCATATTTTTCCATTTGGTAGTATGCCAAACCCAATTCGTAGAAATATTTTGCGTAGTTCTTAGGGTCGTCTAACTTCAAATTTGGCGAAGTAGTAGCTTTCAAGGCACTTTCTTTGGCTGCTTCGTACTTGCCTACTGTATTGTTAAAACGTGCATCAAAATACAAAACGTCTAAGTTATCGGCTGCTATTTGCTTGGCATCGTTAATATGATTACCCGCCTCATTAAACTTCTTCATTTTTGCCAACAACTTAATAATCTCCAATTTGTATTTTACTTTGTTAGGAGCTTCTGTTTCATATTTAAAAGCATTGTCATAACATTTTACCGCCTCTGGCAATTTGCTTTTCTTTTTATACAAAGTTGCCAAGTTTTTATGAGCTTCTACATACTCTTTTTTGAGTTGTACTGTTTTCTCGAAGCACATAATTGCATTGTCCATGTCTTTCATCAAGATAAAAGTCTTGCCTTTACGAAAAACATATTCAGGATTACTTGGGTCTATTTTTATAGCCTTGTCATAATCATCTACTGCCCCAGCAAAATTGCCTGCTTTTTTCTTATCTTCTGCATCTAAGATATGTTTTAAGGGGTCTTGGGCAAAAACGGGTACGTTGTAAAATAGTAACAACGCCGCCACTACAAGCACGTATCGTATCATATTGGTCATATATTAAGAAAACGAATGATGAACTAAACTAAATGTGTGTTTTTAACACTATACGTTAAAAACTTTGGAAATGTAACATATTTAAGGCAAATTACAAGCCATTTTTTGTAAATTATTTGTAAAAGTTACCAAGTATTTAACTTCATGAACAGCATGAATGCCTAAAAATAAGTGCTGCAAATTTACGTAAATTCTTGTGAAATATTACACCTAATTATTCATTGAATTAGCCTATTGTTTTCAAAAAGTTTTATAGCTAACTTGCAAAAATTGAGTTTTAAAAGATTATTTATTCAACCTTTGAGTGTGTATGGAAATACTTCCTTTAGAATCTTGGGTAAAACCCATTTATGTAAAAGGCAAACGCAAACCAGTGGTGATTGCGGGACCTTGTAGTGCAGAAACAGAAGAACAATTATTAACTACTTGTAAGGCTATTCTTGACAATAACCGAGAAGATGTAGATATTTTGCGTGCAGGTATTTGGAAACCCCGCACTCGTCCTAATACTTTTGAAGGTGTAGGCGAAGTGGGTTTACAGTGGTTTCAGCAAGTAGGTAAAGAGTTAAATATACCGATTGCTACCGAAGTAGCCACACCACAGCACGTAGAGTTAGCCCTCAAATATGGTGTCAATGTCTTGTGGATTGGGGCAAGAAGTACCGTAAATCCGTTTACAGTACAAGATATTGCAGATGTGTTGAAGGGCGTAGATATTCCTGTGATTGTCAAAAATCCTATCAATCCCGACCTTGCTTTGTGGTTAGGGGCTATAGAACGTATTGCAGGGGCTGGCATCAAGAAAATAGCTGCCATGCACAGAGGTTTTTCTACTTACGAAAAAAACAAGTACCGCAATGCTCCTATGTGGCAAATTGCGATTGAGTTGAAAAGTAAAATGCCAAATTTGCCAATTTTCTTTGACCCAAGTCATGTGGGCGGTAAACGTGAGTTCATTGAGCCGCTGTCGCAAAAAGCCTTAGATTTGAACTATGACGGTTTGATGATAGAAACACACATCAACCCTGAAAAGGCTTGGAGTGATGCAGAGCAACAAGTAACGCCTATTCGTTTAGGCGAAATATTTAATGCCATCAGTATCCGTAGCACAAGTTCAGACAACCAAGATTTTGTAAGTCATCTGGACGACTTGCGTAAACGCATAGACCGTATAGACCATGAAATAGTAGAGGCTTTGTCTTCACGTATGCAGTTGGTAGAACAAATTGGCGACTATAAAAAAGCCAATGGTGTGGCTATTTTCCAGTTCGAAAGATGGTTGCAAGTTTTCCAAACTCGTCCTGAATGGGCTGCCAAAATGGGCATAGATAAAGATTTTGTAGCACAGTTGTTCAAAATCATACATGATGAATCTATCAGAGTACAAACGGAAAGACCTGCAAAGAAGTAAAACAGTTATTTCTTTAGCTTAATAATCACAAACTAACAGTCCTCAAAAACTGTTAGTTTTGTTTTTTAGCAACTATCCTAAAAATTTTCTACAATACTAACTTTTCTGCACATGGAATTTATAGACACTGCCCTCTTAGCTTACTGCGAACAGCACTCTACCGAAGAATCTGCTTTACTAAAATTTGTGAGTCGAGAAACCCACGCCAAAGTCTTGATGCCACGTATGTTGTCGGGGCATTTACAAGGCAATTTCTTAGCTATGCTCTCTTTGATGCTACGCCCTCGTTTGGTGGTAGAAATTGGCACTTATACAGGTTATTCTGCCATTTGTTTGGCACAAGGTTTACAGGAAAACGGAAAACTGCACACCATAGACATTAACGAAGAATTAGGAACTTTTGTCCGCAACAATTTCGAAAAAGCCAATTTACAAGACAAAATACAACTGCACTTGGGCAATGCAATGGACTTACTGCCCCAATTAGCTTTGCAAGACATAGATTTGGTGTTTATAGACGCAGACAAAAAGAACTATTCTCACTATTACGATTTGGTAATAGACAAAGTACGTATAGGCGGGTGGATTATTGCGGACAATGTGCTTTGGAGTGGCAAAGTAATCACAGATGCCAATGACAAAGATACCGTAGCTATTAAGGCATTTAACGATAAAGTACAGGCAGACGAAAGAGTGTTTAATACGTTATTGCCCTTGCGAGATGGGCTAATGATTTGCCAAAGAATTAAGTAAAATATGTTTACACCTATAAAACTTCAAAGATTTTATAGGTGTAAAATTGTTTCTATATTTTTATATTCGTTTAAGCAAATTTATTAACAAAAAATAAGAAAAAATTAATCTGAAATCTTTGCAAAGCAAATATGAGTATCGTAATTTTGTGGCATCAAAAAAGCAAAAGATGTTTTTAACCCCTAAATTCTGTATATGAGAAGCATAATTTTTACTTTCGTATTTGCCCTTGCGGTTGGAGGTGCAGCCATAGCAAAAGAAACAAAAGCAACAGAACAACTAAGCCAAAGAATAAAAGAAAGCTACCAACAAATTCAGGTAGAAGTATTCGGAAAGGCAACACAAAATAGCTAAAACATCAACTACAAAACTTTGTTTTTGTAGTTGATGCTCCTTTAGAGGGTATCTTGTTTTGTTTCTTGTTTTTGTAAAGAGTCTTTGTGGCGTTGGTAGTGCAAATCTTTTTCGTAGTAGTTGGGTTCGGGCTTTTCGTTTACCGTCAATGTCATATACAAGACCATTGCCAAGATAAAAACCATAAAGGCAGCCATAATATAGATTAGTTTATTCATTGCTGTTAGGGTGTGTTGAAGGTTTTAAGTCCCATTGATAAGTGTTTTTTAGTACAGTATGCAAATCTGTTTGTTGTTTTTCCATTTCATAGGTAATTTCAAAAACTAAACTATCTATTAAAAAACGAAACCAAAATCCTTGTAAGAGATGAAAAATAAGCCCTTCTTTTCCATCTAAAAAACCCATTTTGAAGAAATATCTATAAATAAAATAAGCTATACTTCGTAAAAAAATAGGCATTTTTTGAAATAAATTATTTTTTAGCCACCTTCTTTGCTCAATAGGTGAGCCTTTCAAAGAGGCTTTTACTTCTCCTGCTTGCCCCTGCTTGATTAGTTCAATAGCCTCCATCAATGCCCACTTGCTATGTTTAACCGTAAAAGATTGGATATTGTCCGCAGCAAAATCTATCATATCTGCATTGGGTACACTTTGAGTTTTGCCTTCTACCACAAAATGTTGGTCGTATGCCTTATCCTCACACTTTCCTTGACTCACTTTAAACAAACGGAGGTGATAATTGGGGTAATGCCCGCCATACCGTATCCAACGACCCAAGAAATAGGTTTGTCGGCTGAACATAAAACCTGCAACCTCTACAGGTATGTTTTGTATTGTTTTCAGCCATTGCACCAAGTTAGGTGTAGCTCTTTCGCCTGCGTCTATATGAAATACCCATTCCGTTTGAAAAGGATTATTTGCTTGCGACCAATTACGTTGTTTTGAATAATTTTCAAATTTATGTTGCAAATATTTAATATTTCGTTGTGTAATCAAAGAGATAGTTTGGTCTGTAGAAAAAGAGTCCACTACCAAGATTTTTGAAGTAATGCCCGCAAAACTATCTATGCAATCCAAAATATTTTTTTCTTCGTTGTATGTTAAAATAATAATAGTAAAATCCATAGAAATAAATGATAATAAAAATTTTTTTGTTTAATATCAGGCATGACAACAATTAATAATATACGGTGCAAAATGCGGACTTAGGTACGGAATACCCAAATTTAGCCCTCGCAAAATCAACAAAATTCCTACTAAAACCACAAAGTAAGGGATAAATTGAAAGAGTTTTTTGCGGAGGTGCAAAGATAAAAAATCTGGAGATTTTGACAATAAAAGCATCAAGGGCATTGTACCTACGCCAAAGGCAAACATATTGGCACTGCCCCAAAACGCATCTGCCGAAGCTATAGCCGTAAAAATAGCAGCATACACCAAGCCACAAGGCAAAAAACCATTGAGCAAGCCTATCATAAAGGTAGCCCCAAAACCTTTTTGCTTGAAAAAGGGTACTAAAAATTGCTTGACAGTATTGGCAAGCCATGTCATTTTTGCCCAACGCACTTGTGGTAATAACACAAAGGCAATCATCAATACGCCTGAAAGCACCGACAAAGTTTGTTGTAAACCCGCCAAATACAAACCTCTGCCCATTAATCCAAACAGCAAACCCAAAAAGGCATAGGTCAAACTTTTGCCCAAATGGTACGCCAATAACCCCGACCAACTGCGGTACGGCAAAGACAAGGCAATAGCTCCACACATACCTACGCAATGGAAACTACCCAAAAAACCTGTAATAAAAGCTACTAACATAAAAAATGAAGTTTGTTTGTATATTTTTCACCTCACCCCTGCCCCTCTCCATCTGGAGAGGGGAGTTTTACCCCCTTTTGACCTTAGTAAGGTCAATAAATTCCCTCTCTCCAAATGGAGAGGGGGCTGGGGAGTGAGGTTAATCCTCCCGTAAATCCGTCATAGCTTCCGTAGGAGCTACCAACAAGACTTGTTCTTTGTCCACCTTCACCATGCCTTCTGCAAAACCTTTGGGCTTGCGAACAAACTTTTTAGGCGTGTAAGTAACGGGACATAGGGTATCATTTTTTCGTTTGGAGTAGTAGGCTGCTAATTGGGCTGCTTTTTCTATGACAGGGTACGGAAACTTTTTGCCTGCTTGGTACTTTATGATTACGTGAGAACCCGCCACGTCTTTGGCGTGTAGCCACAAATCTTCTTTGTAGGCGTACCTTTGTGTAAGTAAGTCATTGTTTTTGGCACTTTTGCCTACCCAAATCTCAAAACCTTGATACTCAAAACGGCGGAAAAGGTATTGTAATTCTTCTTCGCCTTCGTCAAATAATTCAAATTCTTTTAAATACTTTTTCAATGCCCTAAATTCTGTTAGCTCACCAATAGCTTGCAAATGCTGTTGCAGAGTTTTTAACAAGTCTTGTTTTTCTTCTAAATTTTTGTATAATTTATCTATTTCTATTTTCTGGTTTTTTGATTTTCTGTAATATACCTCCGCACTTTTTTGTGGTGTCAAACCTTCTCGCAAACGAATGGTAAGGGTCGTATTATTGTAAAAATCGTATAGTTCTACTTGTTGGGCTACGGGCAGAGGCTGTTTGGGCAAATCATGTAGGTTTGCCATGATAATATTGGCGTACTGTTCATAAGGCGTTTTATATTCTACTTCCAAGAGTTTTTCCTCCGTTTTCTGAATATAACTTTCGGTTTGTTTGATTTTTGTGTCTATTTTCTTGCAAATCCTTGCTTTTTCACCTTCAAAATAATAACGCCGAGAAAAAAATCTATAAAATTCATTGGCAGCCGTAATGGGTGCAGTGTAGCTGTGTGTAACAATATCTGTAGCCGTAGCTGGTGTAGGGAACAAAGAAAAATCTACTTCATCGTCATTGATGCGTACATAATACGTAGGATTTTCTAAATAGTGTAAGGCTGTTTCAATATCACTAAAACGTGCTGCATCACTTTTTTTACCAATAAATTCCCAAAAACCTTTTTCGAAAGTAGGGAAAGTTTTGAAAGCCCCATGTTGCTCAAAATAATCGGCATTTTGTGGAATAGCTCTGTCTATATGTTCTATTCGCAAGTCCCAATCTTTGTCTAAGTGGTTGCGGAACAGTTCGGTAACTACGTACAAAGCCGTATTATCGGGATTTTCTTCGGTGTTTTGTTCAAACAACAAAATATTTGACCTTTGTCCATGCAATTTGAACAACAAAATTTTTGGTGTGGGCGTATTGTTTTCGTCTTCGGTTGCGGTGGTGCTGTTGGGGTACAAATAAATTGCAAAAGCCCTTTCATTCACAAATTGTCGTATTCTTTTTACTTCATAGCCAATAACGCCTTGAAATAAATCTACGCTGTTGTTTCGGCTGCGGCGGTAGTCGTCTGGGAAAGACAAGCAGCAAATATCTGAAGACAATAAAGCCCTGATACAAAAATATTTTTCGGTAGTTGCCCAACCAAATACTACCTCGTCTTTGTTTTGGCTAAAACAACTCACTAAGGTCAATCCTTCTAACTGTGTGGAAAGTGCTGCGGAAAGTTGGCGAAGGAAGTAGTAATTGAGGTGCATGGAAGTAACTATTTAAAAGCTATGCTTGACTACAAGTCTTAGCAATGATATTATTTTTGTCAAAAATAACTGTTTTTTGTCAAATAAAGTGTCTGTATGTTTGAAAACAGTTATTTTTAGGGGTACTATTATTTTTCATAGTGTAGGGTTTAAAAACTTAGCAAATATTGAAAATCTAAAATCTACTTCTTCAAAACTATGCTTCTGCCATCATCTACCATTCAACAACAAATAGAAGCCCTTATTTTTTGTGCCACTACGCCCATTACTGCCGAAGACATAGCAAACGTATTGGCAGAAATATATGATACGCCTATCACAGTTGCAGCTATTATGGTGTTGCTTGAGGTCATTCAAGAAAAATATAAACAAGACGAATTTCCGTTTCAAGTCATACAGTCAGGTGGTGGCTACCAATTTTTGACCAAAGCCGTTTACCAAGATACAATTAATGTATTGTTGAAACAAAAATCTAAAAAACGGCTTTCTAACTCTGCTATGGAAACTCTGGCTATTATTGCTTACAAACAGCCTATTACCAAAGCACATATAGAACAGTTGCGCGGGGTTAATGTGGATTATGCTATTCAGAAATTATTGGAAAAAGAGTTGATAGAAATGAGAGGTAAGGCAGAAACAGTAGGTAAACCTATGCTATATGGCACAACAGAAAAGTTTTTGGATTACTTTGGTATCAATAGCCTTACGGAACTTCCAACACCCAAAGATTTAGTAGAAGAAAATGTAAATCAAATTGGTGAATAATAGAGTTGATGAAAAATAAGCCTTTTTGTCAAGAAAACTAATAAAATGCGTATATTGTGTAAATCGTACACACTTGTTTTTCCTTTTTAGTTAATCTACCAACGAACATGAAAAAATATATCTTCGGGCTAACAGTTTGTTTCATTAGTATTTCGGCTTGTAACTACGACATTGGGGAAAAATTGTATCCCAAAGCAACGACTTGCGACACCACGAATGTTACTTTTAAAAATACTATTCAACCTATTTTAGCAAATAATTGTGTAAGTTGTCATAGTACAGGTTTTACACAAGGTGGTGTGAATTTGGATAGTTATACAAATGTAGCTATTTGGGCAAAAAACGGAAAACTGTACGGCTCAATGGCTCACAATGGTACGGCTTCGCCCATGCCCAAAGGTGGCAATAAATTAGATGATTGCACGATTCAAAAAGTAAAAAAATGGGTAGATAATGGCTATCCTAACAACTAAGTATATTCGCCTTCAGGCGAATAGCTTGATAGTCAATGTATTCGCCTAAAGGCAAATCTACTTTTAACTTTATCCTTCACATCAACCACATTTTTACCCATGAAAAAATTACTCGCCTTGTTATTATTCGGAGTGGTGTATGGAGCAACAGCCCAAGATGATGACTTGCTCAAACTATTAGACCAAGAAAAACCACAAGAAACCAATTATACCATAGCTACCTTCAAATCTACGCGTATCATCAACGGGCATTCGGTAGAAGGTATGGCAGCCAAGCATTTAGATTTCCGTATTTCGCACCGTTTTGGGCAATTAAGTGATGGAGCATACAACCTTTGGGGGCTTGACCAAGCCTATATTCGTATTGCCTTAGAATATGGTTTGACCAATCGGATTTTGGTGGGCGTGGGCAGAAGCAACTACCAAAAGGCGTATGACGGTTTTATGAAAGTAAAACTTTTGCGTCAGTCCACAGGCAAAGTAACTATGCCTGTTTCAGTGTCTTTGTTTGGTAGTGTGGCAGTGAATACACTGCGAATGAATTTGCCCACGCCAGATGCTACTTTTGCTTTCAGTAACCGTTTGGTTTATACTACGCAGTTGTTGGTGGCTCGTAAACTGAATGAAAGATTTTCTGTGCAACTTACACCTACTTGGGTACACCGCAACTACGTGGAAACCAGCCCCGAACCACATGATGTTTTTGCGTTGGGCATAGGTGGCAGGGTGAAAATTTCTAAGAGAGTGGCATTTAACATAGACTATTACCACGTATTTTCTGAACAACTGATGAAAACCAACACCAATTCTTTGGCAATGGGTTTTGACATAGAAACAGGTGGACACGTTTTCCAACTCCAATTTACCAACTCTACAGGCATGATAGAAAAAACTTTTATCACAGAAACCACAGGAGATTGGGGCAAAGGCAATATTCATTATGGGTTCAATATTTCTCGTACTTTCAGTTTTGACCGTAAAAGAGCTAAATAAAAAACCTCACCCCCACCCCTTCCATCTCAGCTGCCTCTCCAAATGGAGAGGGAAAGTAGGTTAGATTTTGACCTTTTAAAGTCAAAAAAAGCCCCCTCTCCAAATGGAGAGGGGGTTGGGGGTGAGGTCATAAACTTTTAACACCATGAAAAAATCTTTTTATATCACTATTTTTTGCTTGCTTTGCTTGCAAACCGCCTACGGGCAGCTTTTTTCTACGTCCACAGGGGTAGCATCTTTTTATTCCAAAGCACCCTTAGAAGACATTGAAGCTACGAACAAATCTGTAACGGCTATCATCAGCACAACTACCAACCAAGTGGCTATTAAAGTGCCTATTCGGAGCTTTAAGTTTCCCAATGGTTTGATGGAGGAGCATTTTAACGAAAACTACATGGATTCAGAAAAGTATCCGTCTGCCTCTTTTTCAGGAAAAATCAATGAAAGCATAGATTACACTAAAAACGGTACGTACAAAGTAACTGTAACAGGTAAATTGAATGTGCATGGCGTAGAACAAGACAGAACTTTGACAGGCACACTACAAGTAGTGGATAACAAATTGGTAATAGATGCAGAATTTGTAATTGCCTTAGCAGACCATAAAATAGACGTACCAACGGCTGTATTTACCAAAATAGCCGAAAAAATACAGGTAAAAGTGCATTTGGATTGTTTGCCAAAAAAATAGTTATTTATATAAATTTTTGGTCTAAAAGGTGTAACCTTGTAAAGAGTTGCACATTTTTTGGTGCTTGATAAATATCAAATTTTGACTATCAATAATAATATTCGGTTGATAATGAACGAAATACAACTTTATTTTCCCTTAGGTTTAGAGCATATTTTAGACCCTAAAGGCTACGACCACATTCTTTTTGTCATTGCCTTGTGTGCGGTGTACCAATGGGCATCGTGGAAACGTATCGTATGGTTGGTTACAGCTTTTACGCTGGGGCATTCCGTTACTTTGGCATTAGCCACCTACAAAATTGTACCGATTCACAGCGACATTGTAGAGTTTTTGATTCCTGTTACCATTTTTTTGACTTGTATTTTCAATTTTTTCAACCAATCTATAGACAAGCCTTTACGTACAGATAACAGACAAAATGCCATTGCCTTGCGTTATGTCTTGGCTGCGGGCTTTGGCTTGATACATGGTTTGGGCTTTTCCAATTACCTAAGTAGCTTGTTGGGCAAAGAAAGTAATATTACACTGCCTTTGTTGGGTTTTAATGTAGGTTTAGAAATTGGTCAATTTGTCATTGTTATCATTACATTGCTACTTAATTATTTGATAGTCAAAATTTTACAAGTAAAATTTAGAGAGTGGAATTTGATTTTATCGGGTATGGTGGCAGGCGTAGCATTGACATTGATAGCGGATAAGTGGATTTTTTAGGTGAGAATTTTGTGAGTTTTCTTTTATGCTACTTTACTCTTCCTAAGCAACTTTTTTATTCGTATCTTTGTGAAAATGGTAAAAATTATGGGCTACAGCAACTATAAAAATCTGAAACAGACCTTAAAAAAGTTAAATTTAGAGGAATTAGATGTCCTTCTTTTTCCAAATTTTGAATGGGTAGAACCCTCTGAGTGGCTCAAACAAACTTTGGCTATGGCAAACAGAACTCCACTCACCAATGAAAAAAGTAAATCGGAACGGATAGTTTCTCCTATTCTATTAGAGGTAGCATTGGCTTATGAAAATGAGATTACTTTGTATTCAGGTGAAGATTTAACTGTAGATGTCAATAGAGATTTGGCAGGTGAATGTGATTTCTTCTTTTCCAAACACCCTCGTAAAAGTGTAATGCAAGCCCCTATTGTTACCTTTGTCGAAGCAAAAGATGAGGATTTTGAATACGGACAAGCCCAATGTATAGCTCAAATGTACGCCTCCCGAATATTTAATGACCAAGAAGGTAAGCCAACTCCTTGTATTTACGGCTGTGCGGTAACGTCTGGTGAATGGAAGTTTCTGAAATTGGAAAATGACCAAGTTCTTATTGATACCCGAACTTACTATTTGGTAGAACTACCCAAGATATTAGGCGTATTTCACCATATCATCAAATCTTTCTTATAATAAAAAAGCCTTATATGCTTGCCAAATAGCCTGATTAACAGACAGTTCTGTATTGAGTTCTATCAATACCATTTGTTTGTCTTGCTGCATAGCTGCGGTAAGGGCAGCCGAAAAACTATCTCTATCTTCACAAAAAGTATAGGCTATCTCAAATTCTTTTGCCAAGTGTGCTGCATTGGAGTTTTGGCGAGTAACAAAATACTCGTCTGCTTCGGGTAGTCCGCCTGCGTCTATCAACTTGAAAATACCGCCACCGCCATTGTTCAACAAGATGATTTTGAGGTTTTTAGGCAAATAGTTGTGCCAAAAAGCATTGCGGTCATAGAAAAATGCCACATCTCCTGTTATCAACACATGAGTTTTTTCGGGGCTGCCTAAGGCGTGTCCAAGGGCGGTGCTGTTGCTGCCGTCTATGCCACTTGTGCCTCTGTTACAAAAAATTTCTATGTGTTGGGCTTCCACACCTAAGGCATTGACATAACGAACTGTCATGCTGTTTGCTAAATGTAGGCTACAACTTTGCGTAGTTTTTTCTTGTAAATAATTGATAACCTGATAAATAGCTTCAAATTCAGAAAAATTATTATTTGAGCTAAAAAACAATTTACTTTTAGCTTTTAAAGTTTGGTAGTCTGCCAAAACCGTTTTTACCGCAAGATTTTCTGTAAAATTCAGATTCTTTTGTAACAAAGTCTTAAAAAACTCTGTTGGTTCGGTGCGTATGACCTTCGTAACAGACTGAAACGTATCTGCTACTTGCCCTGCTGCCTGCAAATGCCAATGGGCTTGGGATTTGTACTTTCGGAAATGAGCTTTTAAATTTTTTGACAAAACAGATTTACCAAAAGTAATTAACAAGGGTACATTTTGCAGTGCTTCATGTTTAGACAATAACCAATCGTGCAACTGTAAAGTGTGCGGAGTGTCATGCAAATTACCGATACAGTCATTGATAATCAAGAACTTACCTTGTGGGTAACTTTGGAACAAAGCTACTAATTCAGGATTCAGCCTTTCTTGTCCTGCAATGACCAGCACCAAAGACGCAACTTGTACGGTAGCTTGCAAATTTTCCCATTGTTCAGGGCTTAATGCAGCCGTATTGGGTACATTTTCTATGACTCTTACCGCACTATTTAGCTCAACGGTTTGGTGGGCAGTAGGGTAAAACGGCTCACGAAACGGACAGTTGATATGCACAGGGGCGTAGGGGTACGTCATGGCTTCGTTAATAGCCTCATTCACAATTCTATTGATTTGCCAACGGGCATCTTCGTGTTCATAGCTTACAGGCAATTCGTAAGAGGCTTTTACGTGCTTGCCAAAGAGGTTTTGTTGGCGAATCGTCTGCCCATCTAATTGGTCTATCCATTCGGGGGGTCTGTCTGCCGTTAAAATGATGAGGGGAATTTGTTGGTAAAAAGCCTCTGCCACCGCAGGGGCATAGTTGAGTCCTGCCGAACCAGACGTACAACACAACACCACAGGTTTTTGGGTTGCTTGGGCTATGCCCATGCCAATAAATGCAGCACTTCGTTCATCACTTATCGTAAGGGTTTTGATGTCGGGGTGGCGTACAAAGCCCACTACTAAGGGGGCATTGCGAGAACCGGGGGACAATACTGCTGTTTCTACGCCTTTTTTGGCACAAAGCACCGCAATATCTATGATGGGTTGTAGGGGGTACTGCATAGGGTTGGACTATTGATTAAAAATATATTTAGGTACGTTTGTCAAGGTCTGCGACCATTGCCAACGTACCTAAATAGTTAAACTCTATTGACTCACACTTGTTTTATTGAGTTTGCTATGGCTGTAGCTGTATGCAAAATAAATAACTAAACCAATGAGCAACCAAACCGTAAAACCTGCCCAATTAGAAAAACCTAATTCAGTCATTAAATAGAAATTACTCAACAAACCTAAAACAGGAATCAAAGATAATTCTTTGACAATAGACAAATAGGTCAATATAATAGCCGTAATGATAAACAGATAAACAGGTATTTTTTCTTTAAAAACGTCCCAATTTTCATATTGGAATAATTTTAACAAACTATCTTCGTCATAGGCGTACAAGCCCAAAATAAGTGTCATCATCACGATAGGCATGACAAAACGTGCATTGATGTATGGTACTTTGAAACGGTTAGGTGCTTGCGTTTTATTCTCTAAGTCGTTTTGCTTTTTGAAACTTTTTGAGTTTTGCATGACCAAAACGCCACCACAAACCACCACAAAAGCAAACAAAGTACCGATACTTGTAAGGTCTGTAAC
>CANGYA010000088.1 GCA_947457925.1 Cytophagales bacterium
CCTTTAAACCCAACCACACTAAACCAATCCAAATAAAACCTAATTAAAACCTATAAAAATCTCCCACTGAAATCGGGTCGCAAAAATCAGAAAAAAATCCTAAATCCACAAACTTTTTTACAAAATTTTTTCAAACTTTTTTCAAACCCTTCCCGCAAAACCTTTACCTAATTACTAAAAACAAAAAGAAATCAATACAACAAACAGCACTTAACTGTCTATTAATCTCTTCACTATTTATTTTCTTCTTTTTCTTCCATCCTCTCTATCAATCGGGTCGCAAAAATCTGAAAAGTTTACTACACTTACAAACTTTTTAAGAACTTTTTTTACCAAAATTGAAACGCAAAATATAAGGTAAACATAACTGATTCATTTGCAATAAGATAATAATAGTATATGAAATACATAATAATAAACTACAACAATAGTTATGATAACGTATCCATAAAATTATTATGTTACGCAATGCAGTTAATTCAAAACAATAGCAAATATATTGGTATTAAGCTCTTTGTATGTTTCAAATAAACATACAAAGAGCTTAATAAACCTCTCAAACAGTCTTATTTTTAACCCAACAATTCCACAAACTCAAAAGTATTGCCGTCAAACAAGCCCTTATCACTTAATTTCAGGGCGGGAATGACTAACAAAGCCATAAACGAAAGTGTCATAAACGGAGCTTTGAGGGTGCAGCCCAAAGACTTTGCAAACAGGTCTATTTCGGTGTATTGTTGTGCTACGGTTTCGCCACTTTCGGCAGACATGATACCCGCCACAGGCAAAGGCAATACTTTTACCATTTCGCCATTTACCGCCACTACACCACCTTTACAGGCTATCAGGGCATTTACTGCCTTACAAATCTCCTCGTCATTCACGCCTACTGCAATGATATTGTGCGAATCATGCCCAACAGACGAGGCAATAGCTCCATGTTGCAAGCCAAAATTTTTGATAAATGCCATAGCAGGTTCGGCTTGTGCCGTATAACGGTTAATGACCGTCATTTTTAGTACATCTGCCTTTGTATCACTGTTTAATAGCTTATTTGCAGCTACTTCGTGCCAATACAATTTGGTAATTAGTTCGCCATCTATAGCCTCAATCACTCGTAGTTTTGTTTGGTGTGGCAATGCGGGGGCAAGGGCAAAATCTTTGGGCTGGCGTGACGTTGCCTCAAAATAGTTGAGGGGTGTGGTAGGTGTGGTCTTGATAAAATCCTGTTGATTTTCAGCTACTAATTCGCCATTGATGTACGTTTGTAACACATTGAAATCTTGTAGGTTATCTACTAAAATAAAATCTGCTGTATCACCTACATTTAATAACCCAACTTCCAAACCATAGTGTTTCACTGGATTGATACATGCAGCCTGTAGGACTTTAAAAACATCTATGCCATGAGCCACTGCCCTTTTTACCAACAAATTGATATGTCCTACTAGTAAGTCGTCGGGGTGTTTGTCATCAGAACAAAACATCATATTTTCCCAATGTTCAGGCAATAAATCTATCAAGGCATTAAAATTTTTGGCTGCACTGCCTTCACGTATCAGAATCTTCATGCCATATTGCAATTTGTCTAAGGCTTCGGCTGCACTTACGCATTCGTGGTCGGTGCTGATGCCCGCCGCTATGTATTGTTTGGCAGTTTCTCCTCGCAAGGCTGGTGCGTGTCCGTCTATCACTTTCCCGTATTTTTGGGCAACCCGAATTTTATCCATGACTAAATTATCTCTGTGCAATACCGCAGGGAAATTCATCATTTCTGCTAAATATTTAAGGTCATATTGAGCAAAAAGTTGGTCTATGTCTTCGGCTGTAATGGTAGCCCCTGCCGTTTCGAAGGGTGTAGCAGGTACACAAGAAGGCACACCAAAAAAGAATTTAAACGGCACTTGTTGGGCATTTTCTATCATAAAAGCCACACCTTTTACGCCCAAAACATTTGCAATTTCGTGAGGGTCAGACACTGTAGCTACTGTGCCATGCCGTACTGCCAAACGAGCAAATTCAGAAGGCACTAACATAGAACTTTCTATATGTACGTGAGCATCAACAAAAGCAGGTAGGATATACTGCGAAAACAATTTTTTTTGTGGCAAGACATTGACAATCTTACCCTTTTCGACATAAATTTCGGCAGGTTCTATAGTTCTTGCCAAAATATTTACTATATTTGCTTGAATTACCATATTGATAGACGTTTTTGCAATTATACTAAACCTTGTAAGGTTTAAGCAATAATAACAACAACTATTTTGAGCCGACTTACTTATGCGTGATTTCTTTTGTTAAATTCTTGATTATGAAACGATACCTTGCCTTGTTTTGTATAGCTATATGCTTGCTTTCAACCTTACAAAGTTGTGGTGGTGCTGTGCGTACCGCATGGACTCCGCCTACGTATGGAAAAGGGCAAAAAAAGAAAAGATTAGAGTGGCTAAAAATGGGTACTACGCCCCTCAACAGACGCAACCCTACACATTAATTGAGTAGCTTTTTAATTAATTTTTTATGAAAAATATTCTAAGACTATTGGCTTTGTTGGTATTTATTTCGGCAGCAGGTTGTTATCATAACCCTCGTACTGCATGGACTCCGCCTGCATTCAAGAAAAAACAGTATAGACCCAGCGTAAAATAACGGTAAGATGATAAAATATTTCAGCAAAACTTCTTCTTTTTTCTTGACTTTGTGCTTGTTACTAAGCCTTACCGTAAGTGGTGTAAGTTGTGGGAGTAGCAAGGGCGGAGGTAGAAATTCTAAAAAAATACAAAGAGGCAAGCCCATTCCTTGTCCACAAAAAGATTGTTAGTAACTATTTAGGTAACGGTGCCTATACGACTGTGAGGGTCTTAGACCATTGTCGACATACCTAAATAGTTACTTTAAAAGCCAAACTTTGACTACCATTTTAGCACCACACCAAACGTATTGGGTGAGGTTGTTTGGAGTTGCAGATAAGGTCGAAAAGCTGAAGTAGTTTGCCCTAACTTTTCGTTGTAGAGTTTCACAGATTTATGCAAAGCCGTCTTGGAAAGTACGCCAAACAATATGCCCAAACCAAAACTACCTACACCTGCCCCTAAAATAGCATCATTTTTCTTGTAGTTATCTACGGTGAGTCGTCCTCGCATTTCGTAGCCGATACCTGCCAAGCCTCCTGCCAAACCTACCAAAGCCACAATTTGGTAATCTCTGGACGCATTAAATTTTTTGAAGGCTACGGTATTATTTTGTTGTTCCAACAAAGCTATGTATTGGTTTGTAGCTATTTTTTTGTCTTGGCGGTACACTCCGAACAGTCCCTTCACTTTTAAAGAGTTTTGTGCGGTGGCACTTTTGACCATTCCTAATAAACAAAATACGCAAACTAAAAATTGTTTTGTGTTCATAACTCTGTTGGTTTGAATCATTGTAACTTTATTTTTCAAAAGGAATAAAAACAACCATACCTGCCTTTATTTCTCCGTTAAAATCGGTGATAAGTTCCGATAATTTTTCGTTTTTGTAGTATTTTTTTGCAATAGCAAATGCAGTTTCTCCACTTTTAGCTATGTGCGTACCCTTTACAGGCACAACAAAAGCCTTTTCGCCATTCAACTCTGCCACTTTGATAGCCTTTTCACTTTTGATATGAAACTTGTTGGCTACTTCTTTTTCTGTTTTATATTTTTCGTTTTTGAAAAAACCATATACTTTATAACTACTCGCATTGGCAATGGCACTGTTTCGCACAGAGTCCGCCACTTTGTATTGGTGTAGTTCCCTTTTAAGAAACTCTATTTCTGTTTTCAAATCATCTGTACTTTCCAACACACTTTGTGGGTTTTGAGTGGCTTCTTTGGCAGCTTCTTCAAAGGCTTTATCTACGGCTACAGTGTTTTCGTTGGGCGTAGTTTTAGGTGTTTGAGGTGTAGGTGTATTCGAGTTTTGTACCTGTGCCATTATCAATTTTTCTTGCCACTCTGCCTTAGATGTTAGAAATAAGGCAATTACAAAAACACAAAGCATAAAAACAGCTATGGCAGTAATAAGATGAGTACGAGTTACATCTCCTAATAAAGTATCTTCTTGTTGCGTTTCTTCGGTTATCATACGTTAAAATGGTATATTTTTTTGATTACCAGTATGTTATATGCAAAGACCCAAGTCTATGCAACAGACCTTAATAATCTCTAATCTTGTCCAGCTTATTCAAACAACTGTCGAGCAAAAATAGAGAAACTTTTTTGTTAGAATTGTGTTTTTGCGAAAAAACTATTTACCTTTGCAGCCTAAAAATTCAAGACGAATCATCATGGCAAAGGTAAATGACGAAAAAGAAACAAATACAACAGTTACACCTGAGGCACAAGTAGGAGGCGGGTTAGAAAACGAAAATGTGTTCGAGAGTGCAGAGGCTTTACAAGATAATTTAGTACACACTTTAGATAAAGCCAAAGGGAGTTCCCAATTAGTCTTGGGAGGCTTAGGTTTAATTGTGGTTATTATTGGTGGCTTTTTGTTCTACAAATGGAACAACCAACGCCAAAACGAAACTGCCCAAAAAGAGTTGTTTCCCGCACAATTTTATTTAGAAAAAGACTCTTTGAACAAGGCTTTCAAAGGTGATAACAATAACTCTACGTCTGGTATAGAGGCAGTAGCCAACGACTATAGTGGTACGGCAGGCGGTGATTTGGCAAGTTTCTACACAGGTATTGCACGTTTGAAAGAAGGCAAATATGATGAAGCCATTGCAGCCTTAGAGAAATTCAATCCGAATGACTATATCTTACAAGCAAGAGCCTTTTCGTTGATTGGTGATGCTTATTCTGAAAAGAAAGATTGGACAAGTGCTATAAAATACTACCAAAAAGCTGCTGATTTCTACCCTAACGAAGAATATACACCAACTTATTTAGTAAAATTGGCACAGGTGCAAGAAGTAAACGGAGATTTGGAAGGTGCTAAAAAGTCTTACCAAACGATTGTTGATAAATTTGAGAAATCAACAGAAAGAACTACCGCAGAAAAAAATGCAGCAAGATTAGAGGCTAAAGCTACTGCAACACCTGCTAAATAATTTGATACAAAACTTTTTACGCATATTATACACCCTAAAGGTTTTTAAAATCTTTAGGGTTTTTTTATCAACTAAAATACTTATCTTGACTACCTAAAACCCATTTTTTGTATGAAAATACCCTTCCATTTTCATTTAGTTGTCTTGTTATTAGGAGGCATTTTGTTTTTTTATGTCTTAGATGTAGCTTCGTTAATACTCATTCCTTTGGTTTTTGCTGCTTTGATGTCTTTGTTTTTGCTGCCTTTGTGTCGCAAATTAGAACAGTGGAACTTCTCAAGAGGTTTGGCTATTGCCTCCAGTCTTTTGGTAGTTGTATTAGGTATAGTAGTAATTATTAGCCTGATTTACAGCAACTTAATTTCGTTTCAAACCGACTTGCCACAGATGCAAAGCCGAAGCAAAGACTTAGTAGTGTTATTGCAAAATACCATTGCCAAACAGTTTCAGATTTCGGAAGAGCAACAACTTTTATGGCTCAAACAAAACCTTGATGGACTTATCAATGCAGCAGGTAAGCAGTTGAATGGTGTGATAAATTCATTGTCTATTTATTTTTCACAACTATTCATCATTCCTATCTATGTGTTCTTCATGCTGTATTACCGCAATATTTTTAAGAATTTCGTTCTCAAGATTATCAACGACCAGCACATAGAAAAAGCTACGGTCATAGAAAACCAGATTCAAACCGTTGTGCAAAAGTACATTGTAGGGCTTTTCAGTGTGGTAAGTATTATAGCGATGCTAAACATTACGGGTTTGGTCCTAATTGGTGTTAAACACGCCTTGTTTTTTGGCATCTTGGCGGGCTTTTTAACCATTATTCCCTATATAGGCATTTTCATAGGTGCGTCATTGCCCGTTTTGTATGCTTTAGTCATGTACGATAGTTTGTATATACCTTTGGCTGTCTTAGTTTGGTTTGTTATAGTACAATTTTTAGAAGGAAATTTTATTACCCCTAACATTGTAGGTTCACAAGTAAGCATCAATCCTTTGGTAGCTATGTTAGCTTTGTTGGTAGGTGGTACAGTTTGGGGCATTGCAGGCATGATTCTGTTTGTCCCTTTAGTGGCTATTTGCAAAGTAGTTCTGGATAATATCCCCACCCTTTCTCCCTACGGCTATTTATTGGGTGAAGGGGATAAACCCGTAGCAACGCCAGAACAAGTGAGTTTTTGGAGAACATGGTTAGCCAAATTACGTAAAAAGTAATTTTATAGTAGTCATCTACTAAGAAAATGGTTATTAAATAACGTAAGTTGCGTAGTGTTAGTTTAGCCCCACCGCTAACCCCTCCCCACAGGGAGGGGAGTTTACAACTCTCTGATTATCAAGCTCCCCTCCCTGTGGGGAGGGGTCGGGGGTGGGGCATTTAAAGTGCTACACAACTTACATTAAATAATAGATAGCAGCTAAAAGTAATGTAGCAAGGGGTAAGAAAAGGTGTAATCTTTTGAAAAGATTACACCTTTAATATTGCATTTTAGCACTGTCTAAAATTTTTTAATTGCCTATAAAGTTACACTTGCTCTTCTGTAGGAGAAGTAGGTGCAGCTGTTTCAGCTTTTTTCTTGCCAATAGTACGTTTAGCTTTTTCTTGTGGCACTATTTGTATCTCTTCCACATCTGCCAAAATACGTCCACAGTGTTCACATACAATTAGTTTACGTTTTTCTCTGATGTCTGCTTGGCGTTGCGGGGGTACTACATTGAAACAACCACCACAGGCATCACGTTTTACCGTAACCACCGCCAAACCATTGCGGGCATTAGAACGGATACGCATATAAGAGTTGTATAACCTTTCTTCTATGCTTTTTGCACGTTTTTCTCTTTCCTTCATCAATTTGTCTTCGTCTTCCATGCTTTCTGCCATGATAGCCTCCAACTCCTTGCGTTTATTGTCCAACGTGATTTTCTGTTCTGTATGTTGTTTTTCTGTTTCGCTGATTTGCTCCTTCTTTCTGTCCAACTTTGCAGAGGCTTCACGAATACGGCGGTTAGCTACCTGAATATCCAAGTCTTGCAACTCTATTTCTTTGGTAATAGCCTCATACTCACGGTTGTTCTTCACGTTTTGTTGTTGCTCTTGGTATTTTTTCATGAGTCTTTCTGCCTCTTTAATGGCATTTCTGTTGTTAGACACTTCCTCGTCTAACTTGACAGCTTCCTCACTAATTTTTTTGATGCGGGTTTCTATGCCTATCAGTTCATCTTCTAAATCCTGTACCTCCATAGGCAAATCACCTCTAACTCTCTTTATCTCGTCTAACTTAGAGTCTATACTTTGAAGTTTTAACAGGGCTTCTAATTTTTTGGCAACAGTATTTTCCATGATGCTGAACAAAGAATGTATGATTGAAACTGCAAAATAAGTTTTTTTTGCCGTTGTAAACAACCTTTTAGCCTTTTTTTTAGTTAAAAAGAAAAAACAATCTTTCTGAATGTTTTGTATTGTGTATTCTTTTATCCTATATTTGCAGTCCTTTTAAATATAGGTATCTACAAAATATCAAACAATAATATATCATGGACTTGTTAAAATTCGTAGAAGGGCAACAAACGGCAGAGAAAAGAGCTACCTTACCTACCTTCAAAGCTGGTGATACTGTAAATGTTCACGTAAAGATTAAAGAGGGTAGCAAAGAACGTATCCAACAGTTTCAAGGTACTGTCATTGCTCGTAGAGGCAACAGCACCAATGGCGAAACATTTACTGTTCGTAAAATCTCTAATGGCATAGGAGTAGAAAGAGTATTCCCTATCTTATCGCCTATCATTGATAAAATAGATGTATTGAGAATTGGCAAAGTAAGACGTGCTAAACTATTCTATTTAAGAAGCAAATCAGGTAAAGACGCAAGAATTAAAGAATTGCGTACTGTAAATAAAAATGCTTAATTTCATTAGGCATTTGTTTGACGTTTTTGTTTTGTTTTTCATAGTGGATTGGAAGCCTTATTCTCTTTGGGGATATGGCTTTTTGTTTTGCCCAAAAAGTACATTTGCCTTTAGGCGAACTACATTAATAATGTCCAATGACTTAAAGGAATTTTCTAGTTTTTTGTGTAAATTTGCCTAATTTTCACTAATTCGCAACATCATAAACCCAATCTCCTGTAGTGTGGACTTTAGTCCACATAATAACATGGACTAAAGTCCACGCTACAGGGAAATAAACCTGAACGTACCATGTCATCAACAAAAACGGCACCTGTAGAAAACTCGGTGTTTCAAAAAGTAATTTCACACGCCAAAGAATACGGCTTTGTGTTCCCTTCTTCAGAAATTTATGATGGATTGGCAGCCGTTTATGATTATGGTCAGAACGGTGTGGAGTTGAAAAATAACCTCAAAATGTGTTGGTGGAAATCTATGACACAACTCCACGACAATATCGTGGGCATAGATGCTGCTATCCTTATGCACCCAAAAACTTGGGTGGCTTCTGGTCACGTAGCAAGTTTTGCAGACCCAATGTTGGACAACAAAGACTCTAAAAAGAGATACAGAGCTGACCAACTCCTCGAAAAACACACAGACGAATTGAAAGCCAACGGGCAAGCAGAAAAAGCACAACAAGTATTAGATGAAATGAATAAGTTATTGACTGACAATGACTTAAAAGGCTTGTTGGATTTAATTATTGCCGAAAAAATCAAATGTCCGTTATCAGGAACTGCCAACTGGACAGAAATTCGTCAATTCAACCTTATGTTTAGCACCCAATTAGGAGCTATGGCAGAGGAAGCAAGTGAGATTTATCTTCGCCCCGAAACGGCACAAGGTATTTTCGTAAACTACCTCAACGTACAAAAAACAGGGCGTATGAAATTACCTTTTGGTATTGCCCAAATCGGTAAAGCCTTTCGTAATGAGATAGTTGCACGCCAATTTATCTTCCGTATGCGTGAGTTTGAACAAATGGAAATGCAGTTTTTCATTCAACCTGGGACACAAAAAGAATGGTATGAAAAATGGAAAACAACCCGTTTGAAATGGCACAAAGCATTGGGCTTACCTGCCGAAAAGCTACAATACCACGACCATGTGAAGTTGGCTCACTATGCAGACGCAGCCGTAGATATTGAGTTTGAGTTTCCTTTTGGTTTCAAAGAAATGGAGGGTATTCACTCTCGTACAGACTTTGACTTGACAGAACACGAAAAATTATCTAAGAAAAAGCAACAATACTATGACAACGACATCAACAAAAACTATGTGCCGTATGTCATAGAAACTTCGGTAGGTGCAGACCGTCTATTCTTGGCTCATTTGTGCAATGCGTACACAGAAGAACAAGGTGTAGATGCAGACGGCAATACAAAAGAAAGAATTTTCTTGAAGTTACACCCTGCGGTAGCTCCTATCAAGGCTGCCATTTTCCCTTTGACTAAAAAAGATGGTTTGCCAGAAAAAGCCATGAAAATATTTGACGACTTGAAATTGGATTTCAAAGTTACTTACGAAGAAAAGGACTCTATCGGTAAGAGATATACTCGTCAAGACTTGTTGGGTACGCCGTTCTGTATCACAGTCGACCACCAAACTTTGGAAGATGACACCGTTACAGTTCGTTACAGAGATACGGTAGTACAAGAAAGATTGCCAATTTCTGCATTGAGAGCCAAAATTGAGCATGAAACTTCTATGAAACGGATTTTTGAGCAGTTGTAGGAAAAGTTATTTTTGTAGAAAAGCAAAAAATGTCATCTTTGAAAAGAGATGACATTTTTTGTTTCTAAGGAAATTTATCAAAACTTAAACCCAACATTCACCGCTAAGGCGTGTTTGTACTGCACCACAAAAGACTTGTTATCTACTTTTACATCATTGAAATACAACAAGTTAGTGCCAAAAGAAGTAGTTAAGAAACTATTTACTTTCATTACGACCAATGCGTCCCATGTTACATCTATTTTCGCAAGGTCTTGGTAGGGAGCAAATGCCATAAACGCCGTTTTAAAACTCACATTTTTTACAACTTGTAGCTCCAAATTGGTCTTAAAAGTATTTCCCAACTCTACTCTCACTTTGCTACCGTCTGGCGTATATTTTTTGCTTATAGCCAAAGAGTCATCTAAAACAAAGGTAGTACGTCCACTCAAGGGTTGCAAAGAAGCACTGAAGTTTACTTTTTCGTTTTTAGTAGCATATTCAAGCCCCAAACCATTGAGCAAATAACCCGGTGCCATGAAGGTAGAAATTTGTTGGTCAGTTACTTCGTTGCCATTTACATCACGTTTAAACGTATAACCATTCAATATTTGTGTTCTTAGCTCCACACTACCTAAAAAATTCCAATGTGCAGCCATTTTATAGGCGTATTTTGTACCTATGATAAGCAAATCATCTGTTTTTTTGAAAAGATTTTTGCCATCTCCCACTCTTGCTCCTCCCAAAGCCAAGTTGCCATACATATCCCACGTACTTTTTGCCCCAATTCGGCTTAGTTTACCGTCTAATACAGTGCCTAAAGAGATAGAACTTTGTCCGCCACCCGCCCAGTTGTTCAGGGTAACTGTGGAGAAATTGAGATTGGCTGCTCCGTTTTTTTTCCAAACTACCGAGTCTTTAGGCGTATCTTGTGCAAAAAGTTGTTGGGAAAAAATTAGCATACAAAAAAGTAACGTGGTCAAAGAAAATCCTTGTTGCATAAATTTGTTTAAATTAAAGTGTAACCAAAAGCTAAATAAATACGATAAGATTTTTAACTAAAAATATGCCTAAAATAGAGATTATTAAGATTTTGTGTTACAGACATTAATAATCTCTAATGTACTTTAAAAAGTTTTGTAGGCAATAAAAGCCCTAAAATTAAAGTTAGTATATCATTTACACTTTCACATTTTTTAAGATTTAACAAGAAAACTTGGAAATTAACAAAAAAAAGCCTAATTTTTGAAACTATAGACATCATACTTTGGCACATTTGTTCAATTTTTCAGTATTACACTTACAAAGACTTATGAGAGGGCGTATTTTCTACGGAATAGTAATGCTTGGGTTACTTTGCTTGGTGGTTGTTCCTACGCTGGCACAACCCAGCGAGGAGGTGGCTTTGCAGGCGTATATCAAGGCTGAAAACATGAAAAGAACCAAACGGTACATAGAAGCCATTTTTGAGTATGACAAGGCTATCTCCGCAGACCCCGCCAACTTCAAGTTCATATTTTCAAAAGGGCAATGCTATTTTATGTTAAGAGATGCCGAAAATGCAATCACAGCCTTCAAAAAAACCGTAGAAATCAAAAAAGATTTTATACCTGCCTATACCCTTATGGCTCAATGCTATAAGGCACAGAAAAAAACGGAGGAAATTGTCGCAAGTTTGGACAATGCGTTTAAATACGAAACAGACGTACAGAAAAGACTGAAATATAAACTAACGATTATCAACACTTTAGTTCGTAATAGTGAGTATGGCAAGGCAAAGCTACACATAGCAGATGCACGTAAACTAAGCCCATCTGACCCAGATTTGTTGTTTTATGAGGCAAAAACCAGCAATGAATTAGGCGACTATAACACCGCCAAACAAGCCATGCTTACGGCAACTCGCCAGCTACATACCAAAGAACCGAAATATGCAGCCCGTTTTTATTATGAATTGGGCTATGCCTTCTATAAATTAGGGCAGTATGAATTGGCATTTGAGGCTTGGCAAAATGCTAATTATGGCTACTTCAAAAATTTAATTTATAAATACGACCCCAAAAACTATTTTTCTACGGCACAAGCCTATTATAAAATCTATGATTTTGCATTGTCTAAAGAGTACCTTCAGCAAACTCTGAAAATGCAACATAATTATACACAAGCCCATATTTTGATGGCGGAAATTACTAAAAAAGAAACGAATAGAAATGATGCAGCCCTTACTCATTATTTAGAAGCTGTAAAAAATGAGCAAAACCTCAACAATAGGTTTGAAATGTATAAAGCTATAACTTTTGGTGAAATGGACGCAGGCAAATTTGGTGATGCCATTACCTACTCAAAAGAAGCACTAAGCATTAGACCTACCGAACATACCTTGATGTTTATACAAGCTATGGCGTATTACCGCATGAAAAACTTTGTAGAGTCCATTAAAATCTTGGAAAACTTAGTAGTCATACCGGGTGTAGATTTTGAAACTAAAGCCATGTACTACTTTGGCATAGCCACAGTCCGTAAAGCCATGAACCAGCCCGACAAAGCTCGTGATGCCTACAAAAAAGCTGATTTTGGTTCTTTTTCTCGTGCAGCTCAAATGGAATATGACAAAATAACGCCTAAAAAACCCGAAGACGAAAAATCTCCTGTAGAAGAAGTTTTTGATGTGCCAGAAGGTACAAATAATGGTGGCTAATTGTGCCAAAGCATAATTTTTAATTAATATAAGTTGCGTAGTGTTAGTTTAGCCCCACCCACACCCTTCCAACTCAGTTGCTCTCCGTAGGGAGGGGAGCTTGTAAGTAATTGATTTTCAAGCTCCCTCCCCTGCGGGGGAGGGTTGGGGTGGGGCATTTAAAGCACTACGCAACTTACGCTAATTAGTGAATTTTTAATTCTTTTATAAGATAGCCTATTAAATTCCTTGTAAAAATTTGCTTTTTCACAAAGAATTTAATAGCTTGTAAAATAATTTCGTGCCTTTTGTTACAATAAGAACTATCATACCTTAATATCATTATCTTTACAGTCCAACTATGTTTTATTACTGTGTTTGGCTGTTTTTTTATTTTTATTCTAACTAAAATCTTTACAACTTATCATCATGTTTAAGCAATGTTTATTAGCAACTGCGTGTTTGTTAGTGGCAACAAGCAGTTTTGCCCAACAAAAATGGAATCTCCAGCGTTGTGTGCAGTATGCCATAGAAAACAATGTAGGCTTGAAAATCAATAAACTATCTGTAGATGCCAACCAATCTACCTTAGCCCAATCTAATGCTGCACGCCTACCTAATTTGAATATTGCAGGCTCACAAGGTTGGAGTACAGGTCGTAACATAGACCCTCGCACCAACCAATTCGTGGACAGGTCTGTTTGGAGTAACAACTGGTCTGTGAATACAGGCGTAACTTTGTTCAATGGCTTCTCTATCAATAATACGATTAAACAGTCGCAATACAACGTACAAGCCGCCCAATTTGATTATGAAAGGACTAAAAATGATTTGGTACTCAATGTAGTCAATGCCTACCTACAAATTATGTTGAATAAAGAGCTAATAGAAACCGCCAAAATTCAACTACAAAACACCACAGAACAATTAGACAGAACATTAAAACTCATAGAAGGTGGTCGTTTAGCAGAAGCAAATAAATATGATTTGATTTCTCAACAAGCTAATGACGAGTTACGCATTGTAACTGCGGAAAATAATATGAATATTGCGATAGTACGATTGAAACAACTTTTGCAAGTACCTATGGACGAGGTATTGGATTTGGAAATTCCACAAATTCAAGAACCTAATGAAAGTGGTTTAGCTGCCACTTCTGCCTCTATCTACGAAACAGCCGAAACTTCACAGCCTATTGTCAAAAATGCAGATGCTTTAATCAAAAGTGCAGAGTTTGGTGTAGAGATAGCCAAAGCTAACCGTTATCCTATTGTTACTTTTGGGGCAAATATCTCCTCTGTTTATTCAAGCCTTACACAACTACCCATCTTGAGCCAAGCCACCGTAACTGGTGTAAGAAATACAGGTACATTTATAGGTGATGTTGTTCCTACAGACCCTAATGATAGCCGTTGGGTACGTACACCTGTAGTCAATGTTCCTACAGAAACTCCTTCTATGTTTAACCAATGGCTCGACCAAAATATTAGATACGGCGCAAGTGTCAATCTCCAAATACCTATTTATAGTAGAGGGCAAGTCAAAAATGGTATCAAACAAGCTACCATACAACAAGAAAGAGCTACTTTACAAGCCCAAAACGTAAGAAATCAACTTCGTCAAACCATTGAGCAGGCGTATGTAGATGCCAAAGGAGCAGCCAAAACCTACCAAGCCAATAAAGTTCGTGCTAATGCTTTGACAGAATCTACTCGTATTGCAGAACAAAGATTTACTTTAGGGGCTATCAATGCGGTAGAATATACATTGAGCAAAAACAATTTGGCTATTGCCCAATCTGACATGGTACGTACTAAATACGAATACGTATTCCGTCTAAAGGTTTTAGATTTTTATATGGGGAAAGAAATTAAGTTAGACTAATTTGGTTTTGGAGTAATACCAATTATAAATAAAATGCAGTCCAAAGATGTCATCTTTTTACGAGTCTGAAACCTTGCAAGGTTACTGTTTTTACAAAAGATGACATCTTTACGCATTGAACTATCTACTAAGTATAATTGGTATAACTTCAACCTAAATTTTCGCATATCAATAAAACAGCACACTATTGCCTACAATAGTGTGCTGTTTTATTAGCTTCATTGGGAGTAATAGAAACCTTAGTTATATTTTTCCAAATTAATTTCCAATTTTTGGGCAGTTACTATCAATAATTGTTGCTGATACGGCTTTAGCTGCGAAATTTTCAGGTTGCCACTCACCAAACTATCCATCAATTTTTTGCTCAAAATCAATGTAACGCCTTGTTCGCCATACTCTTGTGCCAAAAAATTGCGAATAGGCATAAATACGGCATCTCTTTCATCTTGCAAGGCTTTGCGTTGTTCGGCAGTCATTCCTGAGAACTTCTTTTCCTTTGCCAAACCTTTTTTTTGTGCCAATGCGTGTGCATTGTTGATAAGAGTTTCTAATTCTTCCAAAAACTCCTCTTTTTTGGCGTAAGGGTGAATACCTTTCAGCCCCAACCACTCTGCCAACGTACCTTGTGGATTTTTGAGTAAATCCCATAGCACATCATTATGAAAAACCTGTGAAGGTGGTTTGTTGAGTTGTTGAGCTATTTTTTCTCTAAAATGGTAAATGCTTGTTATCACAAAAAATTCATATTCACTGCAACTATTAAACAAACTTTTGAGCTTTTCTTCCTCACTTTCAGCTTCTTTTTGCGTAAGAGCTACACATTCTTGTTCAAAAATCCACAGCAAGTTTTTTTGTTGCAATAAATCCAAAATCTTTGCATACAATTTATGCAAATAACTCACGTCATTCACCGCATACAAGAGTTGTTGCCCTGTCAATGGTCTTTTGCCCCAATCACTGCGTTGCTGTCCTTTTTCTATCGTAATGCCTAAAACAGTGGACAACATACCTTGCAATGAATTAAAAGGCAAATTCAGCAAACGAGCAGCTATTTCTGTATCAAAAACAGACTGAATCGGGCAGCCCACAGACTTCAAAAGTTGTATATCTTCGTTGGCTGCGTGCAGTATTTTGAGTTGTTGGGCATTTCGAAGCACTTTCCACAAAGGTTCTAATTGCAATTTTTTGAGGGGGTCTATCAAAAAACATTCTTTTTCAGAGGCAATTTGAATGAGGTTTAGCTGAAAACCATAACGGAAACGGTTACGGTCAAACTCTACATCTAAGGCAATAACGGGCAGTGGAGCTATGGTTTGGGTACATAACAACAAATCAGCTTGTGTTTCTACCACATATATTTTGTGCGAATTATGCTTTAATTGCATAGGCATACAGGGTTGGAGGTGTTTGTTTGTAGGGTTGCTGGTCGTAAGCAGTTGCTTTTCTCAAAGGCTTTTCACAAATTTAGGAAATTACGTTATTTTAGCAACTCATTACGCAATTATTTATACTCAAACACACACTATCTACATGATGTATAACCGAACTTTTGCCAAAATTATTCTCTCATTTTTTAAGGCAAAAACTTTTAAAGCCTTGATTCCGGGGCTGTTAGTAGCTTGTGGCTATACGGCTTTGTTGGTGTGGGCAGATTCTACCCTGATAAGCAAACAGTTACGCATAGCCCCATTTATTTACCAATTAGTTGGTATTGTTTTGGGTTTGCTCTTGGTTTTTCGTACCAATACCGCCTACGAAAGATGGTGGGAAGGTCGCAGGCTTTTAGGGCAGTTGTTGAATACCAGCCGAAATTTAGCCCTTAAACTCAACGCCTATTTACCCGAAGAAGACCTTGCTACTCGCCAGTATTTTGCTACTTTGACCACAAATTTTGCTTTTGCTCTCAAAGAACATCTGCGACTTGGCGTAAAAGAAGAAGAATTATTGGAAACTTCGCCAGCTACTTTGCCTTATGTAACCGCAGCCAATCATATTCCGAACCGTATTGCTTCCTTGATTTTCGAAGAAGTGCAACGACTCAACACTAAAGGCATCCTGAAAAATGAGCATTTAATTACGTTAAATCCGCAATTAGAAGCCCTTACAGACATTACAGGCGGTTGTGAACGTATCAAAAAATCACCGATTCCGCAAGCCTACAGGGTGCATTTACTCAAATTCATCTTCTTGTTTATCACCGTACTGCCTTGGGGTTTGGTCGGTGATATGCACTATTGGGCTATGATGATTGTAGCTATGATTTTTTATGCCTTCGTAGGCTTAGATTTTATTGCCAATGAAATAGAAGACCCCTTCGGCAATGATGCCAACGACCTGCCCACAGATGCCATTTGTAACAGTATTAAGGCTTCGGTTTTTGAAATTTTAAAAACAAAGTGAACAGTAAACAGTTATTGGTGACTGTTTACTGTTCACTGATAACTGTTTACTGTTCACTGTTCACTGATAACTGTTTACTGTTCACTGATAACTGATAACTGATAAGTCGCCAACTTCTATTTTCCTCACCACGTCCATACCTTTTATCACTCTGCCAAAAATAGTGTATCTGCCGTCTAAATGTGGTGTAGGCGAATGTGTAATAAAAAACTGACTGCCTTCGGTGTCTTTTCCTGCCGATGCCATGCCTACATAACCTTCGCCATAACCCACAGGCATAAACTCTGAACGAATACTAAAATCTACATTGCCGTAACCATCTCCGCGTGGGCAACCCGACTGAATCACAAAATTGGGTACGACCCGATGCCATATTTTTTGTTGGAAATAGCCTTTTTCTACCAATTCCAAAAAGTTGAGGACAGACGCAGGAGCAACAGCAGGCAAAAGTTCTATCACAATAGTTCCTTTATTTGTTTTAATCGTAACTATTTGTTTATCAGTTAGTTTTTTGAGTTTTTCTTGTTGAATAGGGTGGTTAAAACTAAGTGCCGAAGGTGGAGTTTCCACAGTTCCCTCAAAAAATTGAATGGTTTTCTGAATATCCAAATACGCCTCTATTTCCAAAGGCAAAGGTAGCGTAGGCAATACATTTTTGAGGAAATCAATAGATTGGATTTTTTGGCGGTAGTTGCGTTGTGAGTTACGAAGTTCGGCAGCAGCCAAACCCATTAGTACCACGTCTTTGCCTTCAGTAAATGTCTTGCTCAATAACTCAAAAACTTTGTTTTCTATAGTAGTTTTTTGGGCATAAGTTTTAAAATTTTCTTGATTTAATAGCACCATTAACGCATCAAAAGCAAAAGTATTCAAGGGTGTTTTGCGTTGTAAATTTATTTTTTCTACAATAAACTCAAAATTTTGTGGATTTTCTGCCAACGCATTGAGTAAAAACCCTTGTTCATAGACATTATCCGTTTTTTTGAAATACTTTTTGACAATGCCCGACACCTTGTCTTTTTTGTCCCAACGTACAGCAACAGCCAACAAATTTGCCCTTGCTTGTGCTTGCCTTGTAAACTCCGCCCAATCCAAATAGTCTATACCGTCATCTTTTTTGGCGTGGCTTCGCAAATGTTCACTCACGACCAAAGCCACCAAAGGGTGTTTGTCGTACAACAAAGCAGCTACTTTTTTTTGTAAACTTGCCGTATCAAATTTGGCTAAGGCACGTACCGCATTGATTCTCACCAATTCACTTTCATCTTTTTTAGCCACTTGCAACAGTTTTTCCTCTACATTTTTTTGCAAAGAACTATTCAAAGCCGTAGCTATGTTCATACGTACAAATTCATCTTTTTCTGTGTCTAATTTTTGTACTAAAAAAGCTATTTGCGTAGAATCAAAGTTTTTTTGAGGGCTACGAGCTAAGGCATTGGCAGCGAATAGTCGTGCAGTAGAGGCTTGGCAGTCTAATAAACTCATCATTTTTTGCAAAGCCTTTGCATTGGTGAGGCGTTGCCATGTAACAGCCCTGTAAAGTCCTTTGGCTTGTCCTGTGCAGTTAGTTTCATTAGAACATTGGTAATCAGCTAAATAAGCCAACGATTCTGGTGTAGCAGATTTGCCCAAAGCCTCTAAAATGCTGGCTTGTGTTACCTCATCTTTTTCGATAAGAGATACTTCTACTAACAAAGCCCCTATTTCTTTGCTACCCAACTGCCCCAAACTAAATGCCGTAGCTTGGCGGAGTTCGGCATTTTCGTGCTTTAAAAAGGGTGCTAACAGCGAAATAGTTTGTGGGTTTTGGATAGACCCAAAAGCCAACATAGCTCTTGTTTTTTCTGCCGTAGTGCCGTTAGCTAAAATAAGTGCTAAACTATCTATTTGTCTTTTATCCTGAAAGTCAATGATTTTTTGCAGCGTAGTATTTTCATACAATTTATTTTGGGCTATCATTTGTTGGCTAAAAAGTAAAACCCAACAACCGCAAACGAAAATTTTGGTAAAAAAATTAGACATTTTGAGTGGTGTGTTAAATGACTTGAACAATGAATTTTCCTACTGTAGTGCGGACTTCAGTAGCACTACAAGGCGAATATACAATTTTTATTTGACCAATGCCACATAGATAATAAAGCCTATATCTTTCCGAAACTCAAATAAAATGTTTACCTTTGCGAAAAATTAACCAGAGGCATTTTCCTCAAAATCTTTAAGACACTTTAAGCCAATGATTGCTACAGCAGACATTCAAATACGCCCGATAGCTACATCGAGGATTTCTACCATTGATTTCAATAATCTGCCTTTTGGAAAGCACTTTGCAGACCACATGTTAGTGGCAGATTATAGCAATGGTGAGTGGACAAATCTTTCAATAGAGCCTTACGAAAAACTTTTTATAGCTCCGTCTA
>CANGYA010000089.1 GCA_947457925.1 Cytophagales bacterium
AAACCATAATAGCCCCTTGCATATCTTGTATCACTATACCCTCTTGCATGGTTGCTATAATGGTACTTAGCTTTTTCTTTTCATTTAATAATTGATTGTAAATATCTCTTTGCTTCGTAATATCTTGCACATAACCTAATATTTTATTAATTTTTCCTTCTTTGTTGTATTGTGGCTGCATGATGCCCTGCAAATATTTGAAATTTCCTTTGGCAGTTTTCACCATAAACTCTACATCTTCGGTACTGCCATTTTCAAGCACTTTATTAAACTTTTCACGCAAAATAAGTCCGTCTGTTTCGGTATAAAACCTTTGCAAATTTTCTTTTGCAGAAGGTACGTAGTCAGTGCTAACTTCATAAATGCTGTACATTTCCTCTGTCCAACGCATTTTTTGCGTAGCAACATCAAAATCCCAGCCCCCGACATGGCTTATTTTACTCATGTCTTTGAGTAGCTGTTTATTGTTGCGTAGCTTATCTTCTGTGATTTTCCAATGTCCAATGTCATGAGCTACACACAAACAATAAGTTTGTAAGTTATTGGGCAAGGTAAACAAAGAAAACTCACACTGTAGCCAATCATATAACGATGCTCCTCTTTTAAACAAACGTAATTGTAAATTACCTTTTACCTGTTTTTGTTGGGTTATCTGTTCTATGATGGTGTGATAGGCTAAACGGTCTTCTTGGTAAATACTATTTACTAATTTTTGAGAGGACAATTCAAAATTATCATTAAAGAATTGATTGGAAAACAACAAGTTACCTGCTTCATCAAGCAAGAATACATAGTACATACTTGAATGTAACAAATAAGAGGGAAGATGTATAGAAAGCAAATTGTTCTCCATTGTATAAACCATTATTTCTATGAATAGTCGTAATACAAGCAAAATAACTTATTTAACTTTATCTTGCAAATAAAAGTAAGGTTTCTAATAAAATATAAAATAATTCTTCAAAATACCTATGTTATGTTTGAATATCCCTAAAAAAGAGTTTAGCAAATATACCTTAGCCTCTGGCTAATATTGGCTATTTACCAATAAAAAAAGTGTATAATTATTAACTAAAACCAAAAATATTCCGTATATTTCTAAAAATTCCTGCCGTGTATTCTCACCGTAACTGTTGTGGCGTATGAACCGAATCATAGTCTTTTTGTTGATGGTATTGGTACTTAGTACCACCCAAGTTTCTGCACAAAACGATATGCAGATTGTCATTGAATTGTTGAATCAAGGCGACTTTGAAAAGGCACAAAACCAGCTACGACAAAACCTACAACAAGATGCGGAGGACATAGACTCTCGACTCTTGTTGGGTACAGTGTACGAATATTTGGGAGATACCGACACCGCCATTAAAATATGGGCAGAAGGACTTAGCAAGTCCGATAATGACTATGCTTTATATATGAGTATTGGCGAACTGCGGTTAAGACAGGGCATTCGTGGCAATTCCTTGAAATACAGCAAAGGGTATTTGCAAAGTGAGCCGATTACAGATAGTTTAGAAGAAAGCCGTTACACCCAAAAACAATTAGTGTTGGCGATACAAGCCTTCAAGAAAGCCGTAGAATTCTACCCCTATGAAAGTGATGCGTGGCAAAACTTGGCTATGGCTTACGAACACCTCAACCAACCCGAAGAAGCCTTGCGTTGTTGGTTGCACCTCAATGACGTATATCCTACGCATGACGAGATGAAAGTGCATTTGGGCAATATTCGTTTGCGTTTAGGACATTTATTAGAAGCTAAAAAGTCTTTTGAGGAAGCCCTCAAAATCAATCCACGTTTACATTCTGCCTATTCGGGCTTGAGTGAATATTATTTGGCGGTGAGTGATGTGGAACAAGCCGAAAAAAACTTAGAGAAATCGGAGTTTTACAAATGGCTACCTTCTTTTTGCAAATTGCCTTATACGCCAGACAACTACAGTTTGTATGAGGCTATCACACAAAATTCTTTGCACGAAGAAGAACAACGCGAAAAAACAATGGCTATAGTGGCACAACTCAAAGCAAGTGCTACGGAGGCAGCAGCCGATTTTTTAGCTACGATTTGTTGGTATCACGAAGATAAAAATGACATAGAAATAGGGATTTTGGACAATTTGGCAGAAAGAGGCTTGTATGGTGCGAAATTGCTGCACGAATTGGCGAAAAATTCTGACCAAGTGTTTATCATTGGCGAATCTGTAAAGAGATTAGTCCGCATGAATGCACCCGGTACTTTTGACTTGTTGGTTACGTTGCTGCCACAAGACCACCAGCCTTTCCAAAGCATGAATATTGCCGAACAAATGGCTTTGTTACAAGATGATAGGGCTATTTTGTACCTTATCAAAGAGCTTAACCCTACTTTGGTACGCAATCCGAATGATAAAGAACCAGATTTTGAAACTCTGTTAGTGGGTGACGGCATTCAGGCTGCCCGCCAACGTGCTGCCTTAGCTTTGTCTGCCTTTAACCACCCTATTGCGATTAGTGCTTTACAACAAGGACTACACAATGAAAACGTAAATGTGTATTGTTCAGCTTCTCTCTATAAATTGACAGGCGAAACGAAGTACCTTTCTATTGTAGAAACTTTTTTGGCAAATAGAAAAGATAAATTATTGATGCAGTTTTTTAGCCGTATAGAAACCAAAGAGGCTGAAAATTTACTGAAAAGATGGAATTAATGAGGCACTGTTATTACTTCTTACACTCTCTTTGTGGTTTACAAGAGAGTTTTTTTATGGCTAACTTTCTTACAGAAGTATATTTTTCCATTGTTTTTCTACCTTTGCAGCCCAAAACCAATGAAAACTATGCAAAAAATAGGAATTTTAGGCGGTGGGCAATTAGGTAAGATGCTCATTCAGGAGGCAGTCAATTGGAATTTACACTGCAAAGTTTTGGACAATGACGGACAAGCCCCATGCAGCACTTTGGCAGCCGAGTTTGTAAAAGGCAATTTACAAGACGAAACGGCAATTATCAATTTTGCCCAAGACTGCGACATTATCACCATAGAAATAGAAAATGTGAATGTAGAAGCCTTGAAAAAATTAGCTGCACAAGGCAAAACCGTTTATCCACAACCCGAAGTCATAGAGTTGATTCAGGACAAAAGAAAGCAAAAACTATTTTACCAAGCCCAACAAATACCTACCGCAGAGTTTTATTTAACTGATAATCAGGCAGATTTACACCAACACACCCATTTTTTACCTGCCGTACACAAATTAGGCAAGGCGGGTTATGACGGCAAAGGCGTACAGAAAATTAACACTTCGGCAGATTTGCACAAGGGTTTTGATGCTCCTTCTGTGTTAGAAAAAATGATTCCGTTTGAAAAGGAAATAGCCGTAATTGTGGCTCGTAATCCCAAAGGCGACATTCAGAGTTTTCCTGTGGTAGAAATGGTATTTGAACCCGAACAAAACTTAGTAGAATACTTGTTTGCCCCTGCCGATATTTCGGCAACCTCCGCCCAAAAAGCAACAGCAATAGCCGAAAAAATAGTAGAAAAGTTAGGCATTGTAGGCATCTTAGCCGTAGAAATGTTTTTATTGCCTGATGGCGAAATTTTGGTGAATGAAGTCGCCCCAAGACCCCATAACAGTGGACACCACACCATAGAGGCAAACATTACTTCGCAGTACCAACAACACCTTAGAGCCATACTTAACTTACCTTTAGGCGACACAAGTACAAGAACTCCTGCTGCCATGTTAAACGTATTGGGGGCTGTGGGCTATGAAGGCAAGGCGTATTATGAAGGATTGCCTACCGTTTTATCGGTGTCGGGTGTGTATGTGCATTTGTACGGAAAATCTACCACCAAGCCGTTCAGAAAAATGGGACATGTTACTATTTTGGGCAAAGATTTGGCAGAAATCACCGAAAAAACAGCCATAGTAAAGCAAAATTTAAGGGTAATTACACAGTAATAGTAATGTGTAAAAAAGATTCTTGAGATGTCATCTTTTGAAAAGATGACATCTCAAGAATCTTTACTGTTTTACCGCAAATCCACTTCTGTTGTATTTGGATACTTGTTTTTATTAAACACAAAATCATTGTCCCCTACATTCAGATTTGCCGTAAACTGCGTGATTTTCAGGATAATACGTCTGCCAGATTTCTCAAAAGTTTGGAGGTTTCGTAGTTCTTTTGTCTTTTTATGTATCCACAACCGTATTTTAAAATAATCTTTGGTTTTATCTTCTGGTACTAAATCTACCACGTCATAGAGTTCATTATCTACTTTTTCTTCTTCCATGAAATAGTATTTAAACCCTTTTTTATACAAATTAAAAATCTCTGCTAAATTAAATTCTTCGCTATCAGGCTCATAATTCGTAATCGTTACTTCGCCTTTGTTCTTGCTATTGGCTTTTTTAGATTTAATGTACGTCCAAACCGTTGTGCCGTTATTATAAATTTCTTGAATGTCGCCTATTTTTAATACATATTTATTTTGTTTGACTACAATACTCCCTTGTAAGGTTTCGTCTATATTTTCTACTTCGCTATGAATTTTGTAAGTAAAAACAGCTTTGTATGCCCCCATATTTTTATGAACCTTGTTCATTTGGTTCAAAATATCTTCGGCTTTGGGGTCATATTGGGCAAAAAGTTGCACCGCAAGGTAAGTGTGTAGGAATACAATTAACAATGAAAGTTTCATGTTTTATAGTTTAAAGATGACTGTCTAAGAAAACCTCAAGTATTATTCCAAAAAGGGGGGCTTGTAAGAATAGCTATGAAGTTGTGAGGAAAGAAAAAATTGCCATTGTTTATTTGCTCTAAAACTCAATGGTTATAAACTACACAAGGGCTTGTAGTGTCGTGCTATGAATTATTATACTTAGTGTTCAAGAAGTTCTGTAAAGATGTCATCTTTCTAAAAGATGACATCTTTACAGAACTTCTTGAACACTATCAAACTTATTGATTTGAAAAAATTAGTTTTACTATAAGTTTTTAAAGCACGACCCTAGAAGCCCTTGTGGAGTTTAGGTTTTATTATGCTTGTTTAGTAAAATTTATTTCCCCCATTTCAAATACAAAGCACCCCACGTAAAACCACCACCAAAGGCAGCTAAAATCAAGTTATCACCAGCTTTGAGTTGTGGTTCGTATTCCCAAAGACATAATGGAATCGTACCACTTGTTGTATTGCCGTATCTTTCTATATTGAGCATCACTTTGTCAGTAGCTATTCCCATACGGTTGGCGGTTGCGTCTATAATTCGTTTGTTGGCTTGGTGAGGCACTAAAAATGCCACATCATCAGCCGTCAAATGGTTTTTAGCCATAATTTCTGCCGAAACATCTGCCATGTTAGACACCGCAAATTTGAATACCGTAGCTCCTTCTTGGTACGCATAGTGTTCTTTAGCATCTACAGTGGCGTGGGTGGCAGGTCTGGCACTACCGCCTGCTTTCATGTGCAAGTACGGTGCACCATTGCCGTCTGACCGCAAAATAAAATCTTGCACGCCGTTGCCTGTTTCCGAAGGTTCTAACAAAATAGCACCCGCACCATCTCCAAAAATAATACAAGTTGCACGGTCTTCGTAGTTGATGATAGACGACATTTTGTCTGCTCCAAACACCAATACTTTTTTGTAACGACCCGTTTCTATAAACTGTGAACCTGTGGCTAAGGCATACAAAAAGCCCGAACAAGCTGCTTGTAAGTCATAACCAAAGGCATTGGTAGCTCCAATAGCTGCTCCAATAAGGTTGGCAGTGGCAGGAAACACCATGTCGGGGGTAGTAGTAGCACAAATGATGAGGTCTATGTCTTCGGGACGGGTGTTAGTCTTCTCAAACAACCCTTTTGCAGCCTGAATACACATATAAGACGTACCCAGCCCTTCGCCCTTCAAAATCCTTCTTTCACGAATACCTGTCCGAGATACAATCCATTCGTCATTCGTATCTACCATTTTCTCTAACTCCGCATTTGTCAGTACATAATCTGGCACATAGCCTTGTACCCCTGTTATCGCAGCCCTTATTTTTGTCATAATTTGTTTTGTTTAATCCATACGTGCAAAGGTATAAGGAAAAATACACAAAAACCTATTAGAGTTTATGAATAATTCCATAGAACCCTCTCCAAATGGAGAGGGCAGGGTGAGGTTATCATAGCAACACACTTCACAATCTTATTATCTATCTACAAAAACAGTTGATACTGCAACACCAACATACCTTTTCGCTGAATTTCTACCAATTCCCTTTGTGCATTGGCATCAAAAACAGGTCTGTTTTGGTAGTCTAATGAAATTTTTGATTGATGCCCTTTGATAAACCAGTTCAGTCCAACGTGCCACATCAACATATTGTCTTTGTACGCCTGATAACTTGCCCACTGCATACCAGCGTAGGGCATCAAAGTTCCCCAACTTTTCAACAAATCTTTTTTACATAAATACCCTGCTTGTGTATAGACAATACTTCCTGTGCCTTCCATCGCAAAACCATTGCCTGTACCCGTAAAAGTGCCTTGTCCTGCCTGCACACCATCTCCCAAATTCATTACACCCAAGTTTCTAATGTAGTTTTGTCCATAGTCATTGTTACAATATACCGCATAAAAATTAAGGGCAGTTCCTTTTTCTACATTCAAAGGGGCATCATAGTAAACGTCTGCTGCTAAGAGTCGCATGGCGGTTTTTACGGTGTCTGTGCCGTTCATGTACCACATAGCATTAGGTTGATAAATAAAACCAGCCCCCAAATTAAATACCTTTTTCTTGCCTAAATACGTGCCTGTGGTGTAGGGAATTGTATTAGTTTCTTCGTCCAAAAATTGGTACATCAAATACGCCTGCCACTGCCAAGTTGGTATATTGGCGTTGTAAGTAGCTATTGAACTGCCGTTGGGTAGTTTTGCCCCTAAAGGTCTTTGGGCAACAGTAGAAGTTTGTATCATAAAAGGTTGCGAAAGAGCCACTCTATAGTCTAATTTTCCAATTTTACCTTTGGCATATATGCCTAATTTGCGTAGAAATTGGTCGGTAACATCATTCGTTGCTTGTTCAAAAAGTGGAGCATCTAAACTCATCACCGTACCCACACTTGGCGAAGCATACCGAGCCAAGCCACTCCAACCCGACAGCCCCGCCCCAATGCTTAAATGTCTTTTGATAAAAGCATATTCGCCTATAACATCATGAAAAAAAGCCCCTACTTTTCGTTGCGAGGTAAAAGCAAAATTGTTTTGCCCAAATTGGATATAAAAAAAAGTCTTGTCCGAAAGTTGTCCCAAAAACTGAATACGAGTTCTTCGCAAACCCACGTCCCAAGTTTCGGGGGCAGCATTGCCGAAGATGGTCGTACCACGATTTTGTTCGGTAAAACGCACCCAAGTTTGGTTCAAAAAAGTGAGGCGTACATACCTTGTGCCGTCTTCACTCAAAGCCAATTTGATTTCATCATTTTTGAGTAAAGGAAGAGTTGTTTGCGAAAAAGTTGTATGGCTCAGGCACAGTACAGCCAATAAAAAAATAAGAAGTCTATTCATAAAAAATCATAGCAATAGGATTTGGTGCAAACTATTGCTTAGTACAAACATACAAATACAAGAGGCAAGGTGGGTTGAGGTAGGTTTTAGAAAATGGTTAGTTTTTAAGAAAAGTAACTACCACATATTGTCATATTTTATTTTCAATAATTCTTCTTCCAATACCTTCTTTTCATTCAATAATTCTTTATAGCGTTGTTGGTATAATAATAATTCCTCCACAATATTCATTATATCATCTTGGTCGAGCAGGTCATTTTCTTCATTGATAAGTACGTGCAAGGGTGTTTCCAAAATCACAGCTACTTGCTCTAAACGGTGTAATGGCATATTTTTATTCTGTCCTTTTTCTATTCTTGCATAAGTCTGTTGTGTAATATCCATTAGTGCAGCCATTTCTGCTTGGGTTTTGCCACGCTTTTTCCGCAACAAGGCTATTTTTTTGTGTATTTCCATGTTTTAAAACCTACTGTAAAATAATTGTAAAAAGCAATTTTTCTACCTATCAAAGTTATTGTAAAAACCTATCAATCTTTGATAGGTAAATGATTTGGGTAGTAGAGAAATACCCTACAATTTTGTCTGCGAAATACAGACAATACAAAATTAATGTAATTACTTATATGAAATATAAAACTCTGTTTAAAAAACTATTAATCATTAACTTTTTGCTGTTAGCCATATTAGCTTGTAAAAAAAACAAAGAAGAAACTCCACAACCACAAGACCCCTGCCTAACTGCCGAAGCACAGCCCCTAAAAGCAGCTTTTACAATGGCAGAAAAAGTGGGAGATAGTTTGGTCATCACAGATACTATCATGCAATACAGTGCTGTTCGTTTTATGGCAGTAGGCAAATACGACTCTGTAAAATGGAAAATAGGCACAGATGCACGTTTATTTCAGAGTCCTTCTGTAGTATTGGAGTTTGATGACCCCGAAACCATTAAAGTTACTTTAGTGGGCTACCGCAAACCGAATAAGGCGTGTTTTCCTACTGATGACGGTGTAGATACTGTAAGTAGAAATTTGGTGGTATTATCTCATTTTAATTATAACTCTCGAATTAGAGGGGTTTACAGAGGGTATGTGGTAGGCAAAGAACAAGAAATTTTTGATGTGGCGATAGACAGCCTCACACCAAGAATGGGAACAGCAGATTATCGTGATTTTCCTGGGGCACCTCCCAGATATTTTGTAGCTAATTTGCCCAAAGGCATACAAAATCCTCCTACGTTTAGGTATGCAATCAGTGATGGGATAATTGGAGGAAGTTCGTTTTTACTGAAGCAGAGAGAATATGTTTCAGACTGTCAAGGGCGTATTATGTTTGGGTGCCTCTCTCCTGATAGTAAACAACTTACAGTAGATTACACAATTTTTGAAGGAGTTACTCCTGATAGAATGTTTCAAATTCGTAGCAAACCCTACAAATTCATAGGTAAAAGAATAAAGTAAACAAGAATGTACTACAGATTTAGGTTTGTGGCTCTCTTAAGCACATACCGAAGTCTGTAGTACATAAATACAGTTTTAAATTGTTTCTTTAGTTAGCATTGTAAATTTTTAGATGTAAAAATTTACATTTCTGTATAAATTGTAAAATAACCATAAAATTTACTATCATGAAAATAAAGATAATTTTCTCGTTCATTTTTATATGCCTGAATATTTTGCTTATTAGCAGACAAACAGCCTACACCCAAACAATAGACTCGGTTAGGTATGCCAATTTTGCAACTGCCCAATCTGAAACCATAAAAGCTTATGAAAAACTATTGGTTGAAATTCCAGAACTAAACACCTACTTAACGGAAGTAGTTGTAAAAAAACATGGTTTTAAATTGAAAACTACTTCAAAGCAGGGTTATCATATTGTTTATAAATACAAAAATAAAAAAGGTACACTACAAAGTAAGTTGCAAGTCTATAAAAGAGTAAATCTTAAAAGGCAACTGATTATGGAAGTACAAAGGCAGCAAAACGAAATGATTTACCTTAAACTGATAACGTACAACCCTACTATTGATACAATTTATGAACTTAGCCCAGATAAGTTTTACAAAGAAGTAAAATATAACGGCAAAAGTTATTGGACAGCACAGAGCTACATTTTATTGAACATTAATAAAATGTAAATCCACTACTCATTGGACATCTTGTAAGTGTCTGATAAGCAAAACAAAGGCACAGCCTAAAAGCTACACTACAATCCAATTTATTTATTGAAAAATAGATACTTACAGTTTAGTAAAACTGCTAAGTTTAACTTCTATCGTGTTTTTAAAAAATTAAACTTCAATTATTATATTAAATTCAATTATGTATTCATTAAAAAAATTTACGACTATCATAACTTGTATGGGTTTGTTTGCCTTTGGTACATCTACCCAAGCTCAAAGTCCGCAACGTTGTGCAGATGCAGGCACATTCACAGGTATTGGGCATGCTGTTAATCCACTACACCCTACCCAACCGCAAAGGGTCAATCGGTTCAACTGGCAGGCAGCTACCTATCCTACTTGGTTTGGTAATAACAACAATACCAATAACTTAGTACAAATGCACTCACCATTTTACCAACCTGCCAATAGCCATATTTTATCTTTGGTACTTAGTAATGACACCAAACCACAAGAAGGTTGGGAGTTGGTATATGATGAGAGAGGTTTTGTGAATCAAGTAGATAATCCAGTGGCTAATGCTACTGCTCCTGCTCATACAGCAGTGGTACTCTACAACCGCGCAATACAGGTATTTTGCGAGTGATGGCAGCAAGAGCAGCTCAATACACAGACTACAATGCAGCCCGCATCTCTTTGAGTTTTGCAAATGAAAGCAAACGACCTTCTACTTTAGCTATGGCAGTTCCTCTGACAGGTTTAGATAAGTTCCAGAACGAAGCCTTCATTGCTGCCACTAATTTTAACCAACAGCAGTATATGTGGTTCTATGCAGACTTTCCTATGACTTATGACCCTTGCACTTGTCAAGGCAATACGATTTTGAAAGCTAGCATTAGTTTTATAAAAAACTCTACTGTTTCGCTGAAGGGTAGCACTTTAGGTGAGTTGGTAAGTGTGCAGAATAATACTGGTACGGTAAATAGACAAAAAGGACCTTGGGCTTTGCAAAATTTGCAAGGAGGTATTAAAAAAGCCAGCGAAATGTATAATTCTTTAGACAAATGGAAAAATGACACCAAAGATGCTATCTATGCGTCGGGTAAATCCGCAGAAGAGCAAAAGAAAAACGAGGTGGCTACAAATGCCATCACCAAATTCTTACGTGAAGCACAAGTTGGTACTTTACTAGACCAAATTCCTATGGTCGGGGCAGCCTTTGCCTTTATAGAGGCTTTTACTGGTGCAACTCCCGAACCTGCGGGTTCGCAGTTGGTTGAAGTAGCTCCAATGGGGTGATGACAGCTGAACATGAATTTACAGGGGAAATAATAGAGATTTCGCCACAATTTGACATTATTTTCCGTTTATCAGGCTCTCAAGAGGTGGCAGGGCAGAATGTAAGACAGCCTTATTATGATGAAATATTAGGACAGTTCAATTTATTAGAAACACCTACGGTTTTCCAGCGTCATGCTCGATATTTCAACGAAAATCAAACACCTTTTGAATATTCGTTTGAAGAAAAAATGTATGACCATTTTTCGATAGATATTCATTCTATTAAACCTGCTATTAATAAAGCTGTTTTTGAAGAAAATTATGAAAACATCAAGTATGGTTTAGTATTCGATTTTTCTCATGTTCAACGCCTATATGCTACACGCACAGGCAAAGATAGTATGGTACAAGTAGCCAAAAACATAGAAGAATTACAACTTCAATTGGTTAAAAACTTGAATTTTGTAGGGTATGATTCTGTTAAAGCTATGAATATAGATACCAACGTGATAAACGATAGCAAAGGAGGCAGTTTTTCAAATACCTCAGAGCCTCGCCCTATTAATTATGGTATAGAGAAAGACTACTATAAAATTCGTAGATATACAGACAGGAATCCTAAAACAGGAGAGATAATTACGTACTTAGAACACAAATGGCGATACAGAACTCCCTTATTGTGCTTACCTTGTATCGGGGAAGTCGAAAACGAAAGTCATCTGTTTAATAAATTTTACAGTATCTTTATGAATAGTTGGATACAAACAGTACAAAATCTTGACCCTGGCAATCCTTTTTCTTGGTCTGATGTAAAAGTTTACCCACAAGTAGAAAAAGTAAACTTGAGAGTAGTGGCAGCCTTGAACACTAAACCTACTCCATATAGCCCTAATTCTCGTACAGTCTTAGCAGAAAGAACATTTGAAGTGAATATAAAGCATAGTTATCATAATAATGATGAGTACGCTGACCCTTTCTCAATCATTTCTAACTCCGATTCTCCTGCTAACGTAGAGGAAATTGTAACTATAGAAAACCTTACTGTAAATAGTGGCGTACAAGAATTTATAGCTTGGGATGGTTTTATTATTGGAAACAATATAAGAGTGGCAGCAGGAGCTAAAGTATTATTAACGTCTATTGGTCAGCATCTATATGATAAAGATGGTAATAAAGTGCCACTGCCAGCAGGTTTTGAATTTAAAGACCCTTCTAACCCTATTGGAACAACAGGTTATCGTCAATTTATTTGCAAATACGATAGTGAGTACACTAGTATCGTGAGTAATTATAGTAGTGTTGCAAACTCAGAAATAGCAAAGTTTTGTTCAAGTAAACAATACAAAGGAAGTTCAAGAAATTATGCTCGTATAGAGCAGGAAATAGCAAATACTCCACAGCTTTATGTCAATCCAACTACTACTATAGGTGCTTATCCTAACCCTGCTAGTGATAAAGTAACTATTACTTATAAACTACAGAATAACTCACAAGTTTCTATAGCTTTATACGATTTATTAGGAAATTTAGTAGGTGAAGTTGTAAAGCAACAAGAACAAGAGGCTGGTATGTATGAAGTGGAGTTTTTGGCTAAAAATCTATCAGATGGTTTGTATATTTGTGTCATACAAACAAATGATACTAAGGAAAGTTTGAAGTTAATTATCTCAAAATAATTTACAAGTCTTTAAAAACAAACCCTTTTCAAGTATTTAACTTGAAAAGGGTTTGTTTTACTTCTTTTTCCCTCCTTTTTTCACCGTACTATCTGCCGTTGTATCGTCTGTATTTTTTACAACTTTTTTACGAGTAGTTTTTGCAGCAGGTTTGTCTGTTGTATTGGTGTCTTTGGTGCTTGTTTTTTTCGTGGTTTTGGTAGTTTTTGCTGTTTTTTCGGTGGTAGCTGTTTCTTTTTTGGCAGCTACAGCCTTTTTGTTTTCGGGGGCAGCATCTACCAATTTCATGCACTCGTCATAACTTAGCTGCGAAGGTTCTGTATTTTTTGGAATTTTGACATTCAATTTCCCAAACGCAATGTAAGCCCCCCAACGACCATTCAAGATTTTCAGGTTAGGGTTTTCAGGAAATTCTTTGATGATTTTGTTGGCATCTGCAATGCGTTTTGCCTCTATAATTTGGATAGCCTCCGCCAGATTTACACTCAACGGCTCAACACCTTTGGGTAAAGAATAAAACGCAGATTTATGTTTAACGTATGCCCCAAAACGACCAATAGCAGCCGTAATACTTTCGCCCTCAAATTCACCCACCAAACGAGGCAATTTGAACAGTTCTAAGGCATCTTCCAACGTAATAGTTTCTATGTTCTGCCCTGTGCGTAGGCTGGCAAATTGTTTGGTTTCGTCCTCTGCACCGCCTATTTGCACCAAAGCCCCATACCTACCAATACGTGCTAAAACAGGCTTTTGGGTTTCTGGGTGCAGCCCCAACATTCTTTCGCCACTTACTTTATTGCGGTCTGTGGTTTCTTGGGTACTCTCTACGATTTGGTGAAAATCTTTGTAGAAACCCGCAATGATTTTCTCCCAACTCTCTTTGCCTTCGGCTATCAAGTCAAATTTTTCTTCAATGTTTGCCGTAAAATGGTAATCTACAATCGTAGTGAAATATTGCACCAAAAAGTCATTTACTACCCTTGCCAAATCCGTAGGGAACAGTTTTGATTTTTCTTTGCCCGTAATTTCGGTTTGGGTGGTGGTCGTAACAGTGCCGTTTTTCAATACCAATTCTTGGTACTTCCGTTCTTTGCCTTCTCTGTCCTCTTTCACTACATAGCCTCTTTGTTGAATTGTCGAGATAGTGGGGGCATACGTAGAAGGTCTGCCAATACCCATTTCTTCCAACTTTTTCACCAAACTTGCCTCTGTATAACGTGCAGATGGACGGCTAAATTGCTGCGTAGCTGTCATTTGTTGCAAGCCCACTATTTGCCCAACAGCCAACGGTGGCAACATACCTTTTTGTTCCTCTTGCTCCTCGTCCTCTTTTGAATCTATATATACTTTCAAAAATCCATCAAATTTGATGACTTCGCCTGTAGCTACTAATTCCTCTGGCGTAGTAGAAATTTGGATAGTTGCAATGGTTTTTTCTAATTGAGCATCAGCCATTTGCGAGGCAATAGCACGTTTCCAAATCAATTCATACAATCGTTGTTCGTTTCTTTCGCCTCCTGCCATAGGTACGCCAAAGTTCGTTGGGCGTATAGCTTCATGGGCTTCTTGGGCAGATTCAGACTTCGTTTTGAACCTACGAGTTTGCAAATAATTTGCCCCAAACTGTTGGGTAATCGTATTAGAAGCAGCTTGTAGTGCATCTTCCGATAAATTTTCGGAGTCGGTACGCATATACGTAATATGCCCTGCCTCATAGAGTTTTTGAGCCAAAACCATTGTTTGCGTAACCGAAAAACTCAACTTACGGCTTGCCTCTTGTTGCAAGGTGGAAGTTGTAAACGGTGCAGAAGGGCTGCGTTTGGTTGGCTTTTTCTCTACACTTTTTACTTTGTAGTTTGCCCCAATACATCTTTCTAATAACGCCTTTGCATCGCCTTCTTTTTCTAAGTTTTTGGGCAAAGAGGCTTTAAAAGTTTTGCCTTTTTCTGCCTCAAAAATGCCTTCTACTTTATAGGAAGAAACAGTATTAAACTTCTCTACTTCTCTTTCTCTTTCCACTATCAAACGGGTAGCTACAGACTGCACACGCCCAGCAGACAAGCCCGCCTTGATTTTTTTCCACAACAAAGGCGAAATCTCGAAACCTACCAGACGGTCTAACACCCTGCGAGCTTGTTGGGCATTGACCAAATCATAGTCTATGCCTCGGGGGTTTTCGATAGCCTTCTGAATAGCTTTTTTTGTAATTTCCCTGAATACAATCCGTTTGGTTTGCACGTCTTTCAAGCCCAACACTTCTTTTAAGTGCCAAGAAATAGCCTCTCCCTCACGGTCATCATCGGTTGCTAACCACACCACTTCGCATTGCTTTACCAACTGTGAAAGTTCCCGAATGACATTTTTCTTGTCTTCAGACACTTCATAGTTAGGTTTAAAACCGTTTTGAATATCAATAGCATGGTTGTTTTTGGGCAAATCTCTTACGTGACCGAAACTTGATTTCACGATAAAATCCCCACCCAAGTAGCCCTCAATGGTTTTTGCCTTTGCAGGCGACTCTACTATGACTAAATTTTTTGGCATAAAATAGTGTTGTTGAATTGCAAAACATCAGATAGTTGATACGTAAAACTGTATCATAGTGTTTTTATGTTATCAGTTTTTCGCAAATATCAAAGGATTTATTGCAAAAAAGCAATAAAAAAGAGAAACTTCTTTTGCAAACCATTCATATTGTATGCTAAATGACCAAAATTTGCTGTAATTGCTTGTGTTTCTTATATATTAAGGAGTGTATTCTTCTTATTGTAGCTTTGCTCTATTATTCAACAATCTTATTTCATAAATAAATTATGAAGTAAGTCTAAATACTGTTGAACTTCTAAAATATGCTTTTTTGCAACTAACAAAACATATCTTGAGGCAGGCATTTTAAGTTTGTATCAAAATATGTTTGTACCACAGACTTCAGTCTGTGTGGTACTAAAATCACAGACTGAAGTCTGTGGTACAAAAGAATAATGTCGTTCTCAAATCCAGTTGAAAAGCTATTGCTTTATTACAACAGTATGTAACAACACGAGTGAAATTTTTGATGAATACAATAAAATGTGCCATTAGGCACTACACATATTGGTAGAAAAATAGCTAAACCCCACCCATTTTTTGATCCTTTAGGAGCAGAAAGATAGAGATGAGGCTTACTTTTCTACCAATATGTAGTGCCTAACGGCACAAAAATAAAAATGTTGCTCATATTGATGTAATAAAGGCTTGTTTTTTGTAGTTAAATACCTAACTTAGTAGCAAGACCATTAACCATGACTTACCAATGATAGTAGATGACGAACAAGTAATGACGACTCGGCAAAAAGCCCTTCGCATCAACTTAGATAAACGAATTTATGGCTCTTTTGCAGAAATTGGTGCGGGACAAGAAACTGCAGCATTTTTCTTTAAAGCTGGCGGAGCTTCAGGTACGATTGCCAAAACTATGTCTGCCTACGATATGACTTTTAGTAATGCAATTTATGGCGAAGAAGACAGTGGCAGGTACGTATGTGAGCCTCGTTTGGTAAAAATGTTGAACAAAGAATATAGCTTATTGGAGTTGCGTTTGGACGAGGAAAGAGGTGAAAACACCACTTTTTTTGCCTTTGCCAATACCGTTACCACCATTAATTATACCCGTACCGTAAAAGGACACGGTTGGTTAGGTGTAAGATTTCAGCTTACACCACGCAGCCAACCGAATGATGCGATTATTCATGTACGCCTGTCGGACAATCACGAAACACTGACACAACAGCAGTTTTATGGTATTTTGGGCGTAAATTTGATTTATGCGTGCTTTTTTCATCATGACGACACCGAAAAATTCCTAAAATCACTCTTAGATGGTCTGAATAGGGACAAAGTAGAAATAGATATGATACGGCTGGAAGGTCCTGATTTTGACGGTAATCCGAAGTATGACAATAGACTATTAAGTTTGCGTTTGGTCAAATACGGACTGACCGAAGCCACGCTGTTTGACCCTAACGGAGATGCTTTACAACCTACTGATGCCCTTTACAAAAAGAATATCATGGTGCTAAGAGGTCGTTTCCGCCCTGTAACTCACGTCAATCTGGATATGTTGGAGGGAGGTTCTAAGCAATTTATGAGTGACCTGCCCGAAGAAGAACGTAAACACACCGTTGTATTGGCTGAATTGACGTTGCACGACTTGAAGGCAGCTTCGGCAGATATAGACGAGAAAGACTTTTTGGACAGGGTAGATATTTTGTGTTCGATGGGGCAAACCGTAATGATTTCGAACTACCACGAATACCACCGTTTGGTAAGTTATTTGGCACAACTTACTAAAAAGAAAATTGGTATTGTAATGGGGATATTTAATTTGGAAAGTATCTTCCACGAAAAGTATTATACCAACCTAAAAGGTGGAATTTTGGAGGCATTTAGCCAATTATTCATGCACTATATTAAGGTGTATGTCTATCCGTACAAGAGGGACTCTGGCGAAATGTACACGACTAAAGAGTTTAAATTGCCACCCAACCAAATAGATTTGTATGAATATTTGGTAGCTAATAATAAAATTGCGGATATTATGGAGTACCGCACTGACACAATGCACATTATTTCTGACAAGGTGTTGGCAATGATACAAGCAGGTATGGACGGCTGGGAAGAAATGGTGCCGCCGCAGGTAAGCAAAAAAATCATAGAAAAATGTTTGTTTGGTTTCCCTTGCGATATTTGGGAAAAACGCAAACAAGCCGAAGCTATTTTACAGACAAATCCGTTGGAAATAGCAGCAGAAAAAGAAAAAGTGTAAGATTGAACAACACCTTTCCAAATGTTTTGAACTTTCGGAAAGGTGTAAATCTTTTAATTCGCCACTGTTCCTTTTTGCACTACCAGTTTCAGGCTTTGTACGCCTTGTGGGGTCTGTACCACTACCAAATACAAGCCGTCTTGCCATTGGCTCACATCTAAGGCGGTTTGGTCGGTTAGTGTGCCTCTGACTACCAAATTACCTATGGCATTATAGACTTCATAGCTAAATACAGTGCCTATGTGGTCTGTAGCATCTAAATTTTTGAGTTGCACACTTTGGGCAGCGGGGTTAGGAGCTACTACAAAACGCAAAGGGCAAGGTCTGCCAGGGCGTGGGGTACATTTAGGGAGGTCATCACAAAAATAAGTAACAGGGGCAGAAAACGAGGCGGTGCTACTGCTACCACATCTATTAGTGGCTCTTACGCCTACGCTGGCTGTGCCGTAGTCTATCACTCGGTAACGTGCAAAGTTATAACCTTGACTGACCTCTTGCAATACTGATGGGCTTTCATTTGTCCATTCGGTGCTTGTTCTGCCTTCTCCGCCTGAGGTTTGCACAGAATAGGTTTCGCCTACACACAAGGCGGTAAAATTAGGCACTAATACCTTGATAATATTAGGTATGCCTAACCAAAGTCTAATTTGTTGGACAAGCTACTATACGTCTTTCGGCGGCAGTGTTACCATTACAATAGGCTCTGGCTGTAATAGTAACATATTGTTTTTCGCTAATATCTGTAGGGGCTATATAACGGAATTTTACTTGGCTACCAAAGGCAAAATTGCCTAAAGTATTGCCCATATCATCTATAAAATTAAGCCCACGGAAGGCATCACTGATTTGCCACTCATAACTGATACGGTCTGAAGTATTAGCCCCCCAAGTATAGGCAATGCTGGCATTATTAATTTCTCCATCACAAATTACCGAGTAGTCGGCAGGGAGGGTAGCCGTTAAGGTAGGTAAGCTCATTTGGATATTGGGCTTATTGCCTACTGTAAGCAAATTTACAGCATAGAGGGCGTTGTACGTGCAAGCATACTCCCTTGAACACTCACCATACAGGTTTTTGGCAGATTGGAGGGCAGCATTGGCTACACTTGCCCAACCGTTAGCATTGAGATAAGGGTACATACCATACACAATTTTCTCTGCTTTTTCTTTGCCTATGCCCTCCACTACATAAGGCGTATTCAGTTCATTCGTACCTATTTTGCCCTCGCAAAGCAAATAGAACCAATGTGATAGCACTAAACTACGAACATACAGGCTTCTTGGGTCGAAATTATTATTGAAGGCAGAAGAAGCATAAGTAGTAGTACCTTTTGTTTCTGCTGTGCTTAATTGAGGCTCTATGACAGACCGTAAACAAGATGTACCATTTGCCATAATTTGCTCGCCAATCGTCCAATTATCTCTATCTACGCAACTTGCCCAAATATCACTTAAACCTTCGTGTAAAGCATCTGTCTCACCATTTGTATAAGAAATAAAATTTAACCCATGACTATAAGCATGACCTAATTCATGAGCAACTACATCTAAACTTGTCAATGGCTTGAATATATTTTCACCATTACCATATCGAGCTACCTTTTCTATGTAGCTCCAAGACGCATTATCTTTATTAGGGAAACCAAGACGGTTTATAGTAAAAGCATCTGTTAATTGAATCAGC
>CANGYA010000090.1 GCA_947457925.1 Cytophagales bacterium
GACATTAACGCAAAATACCAAGTAACAGGGATTCCTCGTTATATGTTGGTGGATAAAACCGGCAAAGTAGTGAATACCAATGCCCTTAGACCAAGTTCTGGGCAGGGAATTACAGATGCAATTAAAGCCTTGTTGTAATATTTAATCAACGCTATAAAAGATGACAACTTTTATAGCGTTGAACCGTCTAAGTATCTTAAAACTATTTTTCATGAAAAAGAAGACTTTATCTTACCAAACCGCAATGGACGAGCTAAAAGCATTGGAAAATGCCTTAGACAACAATGAAATTCCGATTGATTTATTAGCCGAAAAACTCCAAAGGGCTGATGAATTGATACAGTTGTGCCAAAGCTATTTGCGTGATTTGGAACAGACCCTAAAAGACAAAAACAAAGAAAGCTATTGATACAACTAAATATTACATAAAAATTACAAAATATTTGAAACCTATTTGGTTTTTATACAGTATTTTATTTATATTGTAATAGAGTTTTTCAGACACTTAAATAAACAAACTAATTATGGTAAAAAAATTACTTTTTGTTGCCCTATTTCTGCTCAATGTCATAGGTTATGCGTATGCCAGCTACCGTGGCGGTGGCAGTCCTTTGTCTTTGCCAACGGCAGAGGAAACTAATACGAACTTACCTCTTACTTTGCTAAGTATCGGGAGCAATGATGAAAAACTATACAGCACCACGCAACTTTCTGTATCTAACGTATATCCTAATCCTGCTGATGATGTAATTTCATTCGATTATTCTATTTATGATTTGCAAGTTCATGCAAAAATTGCAGTGAGAAATGTTTTGGGGGTTGTTGTAGGCGAATACGACTTGTCTGCACACGGTTCCCGTATCGAAATTGATGCAAGCCAACTGCCCGCAGGTGTGTATTTTTATACCTTGTCTGTAAATAGTAAAAATGTGGCTACCAAGAAGTTTTTAGTAAGATAAAATACAGTTTTTTACGAGCTTATCGTTATACTTACCCAAAAGAGAGTAACAAATGTAGGTTATCTCTTTTGGGTAAATTATTTTTACACCAATAACTAAATTATGTTCATGCAATCTGTACCAAACTTAGAGGCTATCAAAAATGCAGCCCAACGCATAGAACCCTTTATTAACAAAACGCCTGTACTTTCTTCTAAAACTATCAATGATAGGATAGGGGCTTCACTATTTTTTAAGTGCGAAAATTTCCAAAAAACAGGCTCTTTCAAAATGCGAGGAGCAAGCAATTTTGTCATGAGTCTTTCTGCCGAAGCCATTAAAAATGGTGTAGCTACACAGTCTTCTGGTAATCATGGGCAGGCTTTAGCTTATGTAGCCCAACAATTAGGCGTACCCGCCTATATTGTGATGCCCAATAACTCTGCCCAACCCAAAATACAGTCGGTAGAGGCGTATCAAGGCAAAATAATTTTTTGTGAACCAACGATTCAGGCAAGAGAAGCAGCCGTAGCCAAAGTAATTCAGGAAACTAATGCCTACTATGTGCCACCCTATAACGATTATGGTATTATAGCAGGGCAGGCTACAACAGCCTTAGAACTTATACAAGAAATACCAGACTTAGATATGATAATTTCTCCCATAGGAGGCGGAGGATTGATGAGTGGTACTGCCTTAGTTACACATTATTTACAACCTCAAACCCGAATCATAGGCGTAGAACCTTCTGCCGTAGATGATGCCCTGCGGTCTGTAAAAACAGGTGTTTTACAAGAAAACAGTAGCACCAACACCATAGCAGACGGTTTGAGAGCAAGCCTAAGAGATAAAACTTTTGGCGTGATTCGTGAATATGTGCATGAAATTTACACCGTAGAAGAACACGAAATCGTGGCAGCTATGCGGTTGATATGGGAAAGAATGAAAATTATTATAGAACCATCTTGTGCAGTGCCTTTTGGTGCGGTACTATTTGGTAAAATTCCTGATACAGAAAATAAAAAAATTGGTATTATTCTTACAGGTGGTAATGTTGATTTAGACAAATTGCCTTGGAAATAATCAATTAGCTAATTTTTAGTTAGAAATAGACTAATTCGTAACTAAGTTTGACTTATTTAAAATTAGTCTATTTTCAAACAAAACCTACAAAGCAAGTGTTAATATAAAATAAAATATAGAAATTTGCATATTCATTTGAAAAGCAATTATTCAAGATGTTACAAATCAACAATTTACACGCCAAAATAGGCGATAAGCAAATATTAAACGGCATTAACTTGACAGTAAACGCAGGTGAAGTACACGCCATCATGGGACCTAACGGTTCTGGCAAAAGTACCTTAGCCGCTGTGTTGGCAGGACGGGAAGACTACGAAATAACAGAAGGTAGCATCAACTTTATGGGCAAAGACTTGTTAGAATTAGCCCCCGAAGAAAGAGCTGGCGAAGGTTTCTTTTTGGCTTTTCAGCACCCCATAGAAATACCGGGCGTAAGTAATACCAACTTTTTGCGGACAGCCTACAATGCCATTAGAAAATACAGAGGACAAGAACCTATAGACGCAGCCAAATTCTTGAAGTTATTACAAGAAAAAATGAAGTTAGTGCATATAGACAAAGCCCTATTGAGCCGTTCTTTGAACGAAGGTTTTTCGGGTGGCGAAAAGAAACGCAATGAAATTTTCCAAATGGCTTTGCTTGAACCCAAATTGGCGGTATTAGACGAAACAGATTCGGGCTTAGACATAGATGCCTTGCGTATTGTGGGCAATGGTGTGAATGCACTGAAAACCAAAGACAACGCAACCGTAGTCATTACGCACCACCAACGCCTATTGGATTATATTGTGCCTGATTTTGTTCACGTACTTTACAAGGGCAGAATTGTGAAGTCTGGCACTAAAGAATTAGCCTTAGAATTGGAAAAAAGAGGCTATGATTGGGTGAAAGAAGAATTGAAAGAATTAGCTTAGTTTAGCAAAATAAAGTGTTTAGGTTAAAAAATTTAGAGATGTAATCTTTCAAAAAGATTACATCTCTAAATTTTTATCTACCACCCCAATCCGAAGTGCCTTTTACAATTTCTTTAAATTCGCTGTCTTCCCACAACCATTCAAAATCTCTTTCTTTAGTCGCATCTTCTTTGTAAGATGCACCTAATTCTACACAAGTTCGCAGGGTTTTTAGGGCTTTATTTTTGTCTTTTTGCAAGCTAAAAACACAAGCCAAATTGTATAAAACTTTGGGTTGGTTAGGACGAATGTCTAATGACCTATTGAAACAATCTATTGCTCTTGTAAAATTCGGCAGGTACATATACGATAAACCAATATTGAACCAACCTTTGTCGTAATCTGGGAAAATATCTATGGCTTTTTGGTAGGCTTCAATAGATTTTTGGTAGTCTTTGAGGTTATAGTGGCACAAGCCCAAATTATTCCATGCTTGGTAAAATTTTGGGTTCAAACTTACAGATTTATTGAAGTTTTCTAAGGCTTCTTGGTACTGTGTCAAGTAGTTGTAACACAAACCTAAGTCGTTAAATGCCTCATAATCAGAAGGATTTAATTCCAATGATTTTTTGTAAAACTCTATGGCTTTGCTATATTCTTTGTTGGCATAGTACGCATGACCAATATTGTAGGGATAATTCGCATTCAAAGGGTCATTATCGGCTGCCTTTTGGTAACAGTCTATAGCCTCCTGAATCTGTTTGAGTTCTTCCAAACAAATGCCCTTATTGCACCAAGCTCTGGCGTAAGTAGGCGAATAGGACAAGGATTTGTCGTAATATTCTATGGCTTTTTGCATATCTCCACGCACTCGGTAAATATTGCCTGCATTATACCATGCTTGGTGGTAATCTTCTTTCACTTCTATAGCCTTGTGATAGGCTGCTAAGGCTTTCTCTTCTTCTTTCAAATCTTGGTACGTAAGCCCTAAGTTTAACCATGCTTTATGGTACTTTTCGTTGAGAGCCAAACTTTTTTGGTAGGCTTCTACGGCTTTTTCGTTTTGGTCTAACTCTGCATACGCAATACCGATATTGTTCCAAAGTTCGTGGTCATTGGGAGTAATAGCTGCCGTTTTCAAATAGGCTTCTAAGGCTTTATCATATTTGCGTAACTGGGTGTAAGACAAGCCAATATTGTCCCATGCTAAGGCGTATTGTGGGTTGATAGCTACTGCTTTTTGGTAATATTCTATAGACTTTTCGTATTGTCCTAAGTAGTAGTAATTGATGCCTTGGTTGTTCCAAAGTACCTCATCATTAGATTGTATTTTTCCTGCTTTTTCATAATACACAATAGATTTTTCATAGTCTTTAATCGTGCTATAAATCCAACCTAAATTGTAAAGGGCATTATGGTTGTCTGGTTCTAAATCCATGATTTTGAAGTACCATGTCAATGCCGTTTGATATTCTTTCATTTGAATATACAAATATGCCAAATTCAGCAAGGCTTTGATGTGGTTGGCATCTAATTGTAAGGCTCTTTGGTAGTAACCCAATGCTATTTGGTGTTTGCCCGCATGACGACTCACCGTACCCAAATTTACCCAATCCATAATCTCGTCTGGGCGAAACTGCAAGGCTTTATTATAGGCTTTGGTGGCTTGGTCGTACTCCTTTGCATCTTTGTAGATACCCGCCAACTTACTCCAAATTTCCGCATCATTTTCCTTGATAGCCAATGACTTAGTAAAATACTCTATGGCTTCGCTGTCTTTTTGCAAATAAAAACACGCCAAACCCACATAACGCAATACCTCTTGGTTGTCGGGTTCTACAAGCAGTATTTTTTTGCCGTACTTGTAAGTATTATCATAGTCTTTTTCCTTGTGTTTTTCGAAGAGAGCCTTATAGTCTTCTATACTTAAATCATCATTTTTTTTTATGCCACTACCGCCACTTGTACTGATGGGGGCTTCATGCGTGCCTCTGGCTTGTGTAGGCGGCGTATCCGCAGGGGCAGAATTGTTGGTAGATTTGTTTTGTTGGCTAACAATCGGTGTAGGTGTTCCGCCATCTTCTATAGTATTAACAAAAGCCGTCAATTTACTGAATAAATCATCTACCGTATCCATATAGGCACTAAAAGAAAGGCTACCTTCTTTTTGCTGTTTCAGTAGGTCATTATAAAGAGAATTGAACTGGTTAAGTTCTTGTAACCAAGTCGGGTTGTTTTGGATAATCTCCAAAGCCAATAAAGCCTCGATAGACTTTTGTAGTTGGCGTTGTGCTAAAAGTTCTTTGATTTCTTCAAACATATCAATATTGCTAAAAACGTAAGCTAATTTACGAAGAATGCAGTAGATTTTTTGTAGCTATTGAATAATTTATTTAACACCACTTACTTTCTTAACTATCTTTGTTTATCAAGCACCCCAACTATTAGAGGCGTTTTTGGTAGCACAAGAAAATAACAAAAATGGTAAACCTTTGTACGCCTGTTTTGTAAGAGGTAGGATTTGGCATTTTGTAACAATGGAAGCCAAAACATATAGTGTATCAAAGGCGTATGACTGCACAGACGAACCCGAACTGTTGGCTATTATTGCTATGCTCCGCAGGTTCAGAGAAATTTCAGCAACAGGGTTGTTGGATTGAAAAAGTGCTTAAAGTCGTTTTAGTCAAACTATACGAAAAACTAACTCCACAAGAATTTTTAGCCCTTGTGGAGTTGGCAATAACTTAACTGTAGTATAAAGACGTACTTATTACCCCAACTGCACCACCGTAATCCCCGCACCGCCTCGTTCCACATGCTCATCTTGCATACTCCGAACTTGCTTGTACCTGCGGAGATGCTCACGAATCACTTGGCGAAGAATACCGTCCCCCTTACCATGCAAAATACGCAATTCATTGTAATTCAGCATGATAGCCGTATCCACAAAACTGTCTATACGTGGCAAGGCTTCTTCTACTCGGTTGCCCCTTACGTCTATCTCGAAGGTGAAGTTTGCCATTTTTTCGTTGATGTCTATACCGCCCAACCTTTGTTGAATTACAATGTCTTTTTGGCGGAACTCCTTGCGGTTAATTTTCACCAAACGGTTCAGGCGAACATTGGCTTTTAGCTCGCCAATCATCACAGTTACGTCTTTTTTGTTCAAACTTACCACTTGCCCAACGGCATTCGTGTCCGTAACTTTTACATAGTCGCCTTCTTTGATTTCGCCACCAATAATTTCTATTTCATCGTCATCATCTTTTTTCTTCGTATGCACGACTACAGGCGTTTCGGGCTTCAAAGTTTGCTTAAACTCCTCCAATTCTTTGCGGACTTCCTTCACAAAACCCTTGTCTGCCTCACTTTCTTTAATCAAACGGATAGTTTCCTCAATTTTCTTGTTGGCATCTTTCACCAAATTTTTCGCCTCCTCTTTCGCCTCATTCAACAATTTGGTGCGGTTATTCGCCAAAAACTCTTTAAGTTTTTCGTATTCGTTTTTGAGGTGCTGCACATGGGCTTGTTCTTCTTCCAACACCTTGTTTCTTTCCTTGAAATACTTTTTCTCTATTTCCAAGTCCTTCAACAACTTTTCCATGTCGGTTTTGTCTTTGCCTAATTTCTCTTTGGCACTGCCTACAATTTCTTTGGATAATCCAATTTTTTGGGCAATTTCCAACGCAAAAGAACTCCCCGGTTTCCCTACTTCTAATTGGAACAAAGGCTCAAGATTTTTGGTGTCAAAACGCATAGCCCCATTGATAACACCATGATTATTTTGGGCAAACAGTTTGAGGTTCATGTAGTGCGTAGTGATGACCGCAAAAATTTGTTGTTTGTGCAGACTTTCCAATACGGCTTCGGCAATAGCCCCACCAAATTGTGGGTCTGTTCCCGTACCAAACTCGTCTATCAAACACAAAGTTTTGTTGTTGCCGTACTGCGTAAAAAACTTCATGTTTTTGAGGTGCGAACTGTACGTACTCAAATCATTTTCGATAGATTGTTCATCGCCAATGTCAATAAAAATACGGTCAAAAACGCCAGCCTTTGCACCTTCCGCCACAGGTATCAACAAACCGCATTGGAACATATATTGTGTCAAGCCAACCGTTTTCAAAGCCACAGATTTACCGCCTGCGTTAGGTCCTGAAATCAACAAAATACGCTGTCTGTCGTCCAAACGCAAACTCAAAGGCACTACCGTTTTGCCCACTTTTTGGAAATTATACAACAGCACCGTATGGCGGGCATCGTCCCACTGAATAATTGGTTTGGGCTGAATATCAGGCTTATTCGCCTTGATTTTCAAGCCAAAACGGGCTTTGGCACGAATAAAATCTATGATACCCAAAAAGAAATAACCTTTTTTGAGGGCAGGTACGTGAGGGCGAATTTTGGCGGTGAGTTCCGTTAAAATTCGGATAATCTCGTGCCGTTCCGCAGCCTCCAATTCTCTAATCGTGTTGTTAATGTCCAGCACTTCTTCAGGTTCTATGAACACCGTTTGCCCCGAAGCCGAAGTGTCGTGAATAAAACCCTTGATACGGCGTTTGTTTTCCGCAGCCAACGGAATGACCATACGCCCCTCTCTGATTGTCAAATTGGCATCATCAGCTACCAAACTTTGCCCTTTGAGGTTGCGTAAAATCGTGTCCAATGTCTTACGGATTCGAGATTGTTCTGCCAACAACTGCATACGAATTTGTTTCAGCGTAGGCGAAGCATTGTCCCGCAATTTGCCCCTGTCGTCTATGATTTGGTCAATAGATTTGGACAAAGTTTTGTCAATTTCTATGTCCACACAAAGGGCTTTGAGGTACGGAAAATCTTTTTCTTCTTTATTGGCAAAGAAACGAAGACATTGCAACAAGGTATTCAAAGAAGATTTGACTTCAAAAAATTCTTCTTCAGTCAAAAAAGCATTTTCTATGCTGGCTTTGTGCAAATAGTCATCTACATCAAGAAAGTTTTGGTTAGGAAACTCCTCGCCTGCCTGAATGATACGGCGGAACTCGTCTGTTTGCCCTACCAACTTCTTGATAACGTCTATATTGTCTGAAAAACGGATTTTATCTACAAATTTTCTACCGATTTCGCCATTACATTCTTCTTTGAGCCAAATGCGAATATGGTCGAAACCTAATTTTTCTTCTATATTTTTAGGATATAACATATACAAAAAATAATGTTCAACTACCCAAATAGCGTATTTTGGGTAGGAATGAAAGTGTGAAATTTATTGGATTGTATCACAGCATTTTGCCTGTGAAATCACTTGAGTTTTTAATACGGTAAACACAGACAGAAAGCTGTGTTACAATTAGTACAAATACCTCGCAGAAGTATTGTAACTATAACTTGCAGTAATGGAGAGAGTTTGCCAAAAGGCAATTTATTTAAAGTAAAGTGCTAACAATCAACATTGGAGTATTGTTTTTTGGGGTAAAAAATAGGTTTGGTTATCGGAAATCCTAATGAGTTTATAGTTTTTAGTATGCTTGCAAATTTATGACATTCTACACAATATACCGTTATTTATCATACTAAAAGTTCGCAGCTATTTATTCTTCAGCTATTTCCCCTACGAAAAAGCTACCCCAAAGGTTACAAATAACAGCTACAGATTTTTTGCAAGCTAATTAACGTAAAATACAAAAAGCAATAATACTCCTCAAAAAAGGAGTATTATTGCTTTTTGTTCCCTCTATTTTATGGTGGTGGAGGTTTTAGACTTGTATCGCCACTACTGTAACGTCATCACGTTGTTCAGTGCCTTGTCTAAATTCCTCCCACGCATTCATCAAGATTTCTTCCTGTAGTGCCATGCTGTAACTACCGTACTGTTGCAATAACTCTTTGAGTTGTAACACACTAAATTTATCTCTTTGTTGATTGGCTTGGTCTGTTAAACCGTCTGAAAACAGATAGATAACTGCCCCTTTTTCCAATAATAAGATATGGTCTTGGTAATTACGGACAGCCAAATTGTTTTGTACCATACCACCAATAGCATATCTATCACCTTTTTGTTCGTAAAGTTGCTGGTTTTGGTAGTAAAACAATGGACGTTTTGCCCCTGAAAAAGTAACTTGTGTTTGACTGCCTTTTTCTTGTAATTGCACAATGGCAATATCCATACCGTCCCTATTTTCGGTTTCTTCTTGTTTTAATACATGGTTAATGCCCTGATGCAGGTTGTTTAAGATAGTAGCAGGCGAAAAAATCAATTTTTCATTCACAATTTGGTTGAGCAATGAGTATCCTAACATACTCATAAAAGCACCCGGTACACCGTGTCCTGTACAGTCCACAACAGCTATAAATTTCTTATTGTCTATTTCACTCACCCAATAAAAATCTCCTGATACAATGTCTTTTGGTAAATAAATCACAAAATGTTCTGGAAAAAGTTGGCTCATCATAGAAGGAAGTGGCAAAATAGCACTTTGGATACTTAAGGCATACCGCATACTGTCCGTAATCCGTTTGTTTTTTTCGCCCAACTCCTCATTTTTGTCATTCAACTCTTTGGTTCTTTCTTGCACTTTTTGTTCCATGTTGTTATATAAAATAGCATTTTCTATGGATACAGCTATTTGCCCTGACAACATATTAAGGACTTGCATTCTTTGTTCATCAAACGCATAAGAAGCTAAATTATTCTCTAAGTACAAAAGGGCAGAACTTTTACCTTGTATCATAATAGGCAAGCAACAAATAGATTTTGCTTGTTCTTTCGTTACATAATCATCTTGACGGAAACGGCGGTCTTTGTTAGCCTCGTTCAATACCAAAGTTTCTTTGGTTCTTTCTACATAACGAATGATAGATAAAGGTAAATTAGCATTTTCTATGATTGTACCTTGTAAAATACTGTGTTGGTTGGTGGCTGCGTTATACTCTGCATTGACAAGCAACTGACCTAAATGATTGTATTGTAACAAGACGCCTCTTTCTGCCCCTGCATTTTCTATGACCAAAATAATCATCTTTTCCAAGAGTTTATCCAAGTGGATTTCGCCAGAAATGGCTTGTGTGGCTTTTAAGATGCTTTGAAAATCCAAATTATTAGCTCCGTTGCGGGTTTGTGTTCGTATATGGCTGTTCTTGGTTGTGACAGTTGCCTGAGGATTCGTTGTCGTAACTTTAAATGTATTTTTGTGCGTAATACTTGTAAACATTATCGCATATTTTTCTTCTAATTGTTTGAGCTTACCTGCTGCTCCCCACATTTGGTAGGCATAATGAGCTTTTCTAAGATAAATTTTTGCAAACTCTCCTTTATTTCTTGCCAAATAGAAACGCAAAGCAATTTCGGAGATAATTGCCTCGTATTGAGGAATTTCGTATTGTTGAGCCGCAGCTATGGCTTCATCAAATAAATCCATAGCTTCAAGTATTTCGCCTTTCAGTTGTGCCTTGATTGCTTTAACTGCCAACAATGGGGCTTTAAAATTAATTTCGCAGACATCTGCCAAAAGTTGTAACTCTGTAATACTTTCTTCTATGATTTCGTCATACCCTACTTGTTCTTCTTGTGTGGCTTTTTGATATATATTGACAACGGCTATGGCTGCAAAAAGATGGAAGTCTGCCTTAAAAATAGGGTCTAAACCACCCAAAGCAGCAATCAGAGGTTGCCTTTTTTGGACTATTTCCAAAGCCAATTCATCTTCTTGGTAGATAATGTATAAAAGTAGTTTGTATCGTCTAAAGAGTGCAAAAATCAATGGGGCTGTTTTTGCAAAATTATGCTCTATAATTAAATTTTCGTGGAAGTTGCCTATTTGAAACAAGAAAGGATTTTCTTGCTCTTTGCTCAACGGTTGTTGTAAAAGTTGCACAAAACTAGCCGAACAAGCACCAATACAATAAGATGGAAAACTCAATGGTTGCAGAAAGGCTAAGGCTTTCTCCCATATTTGGCGGGCTTCCTCCAAATCTAATAACACGATGAAACGAGGACCGATGGCATAGCAATAACAACAATACACCATATCACCATTTTCTAAACCTGCATAGTAGCCTTCCATCTCTACTTCTGCACACTTGCGTAAATGGTGGGCGTATGCAGTAGAGTAACCACCCAAAGCAGCCAACTTAGATTTAATGCCTTTATTGGGAAATTTATTTTGTTCTAATTGGAAGGCTAAGGCAGCATAACCGTAGGCATCTGCATATCTTTTGAAACCACCCGACATGACCACACCCCAAAACGAAAACCCAAAAGCTACCATTTCTGTTAAGCCATGTTCTAATACCAAATTGACTATTCGCCCAGAGAATAAGGCTATCAAATCTGGAACACCCATGATAACAATATCTAAACTGGTTACTAATAGTTCTTGAATTTTTCTAATAGCTTTGTCTTGCACTTCTGGTAAATCGTAGATACTTTTTATACTACGGTTTGCCATTTTTTGCATCACTTCGCCAATGATATCAACTGTTGCTTTTTGCAATCCTTCAGCATCTTCTAAGGCGGGTATATGTTCTCCTAATAAACCAACTGCCTGAATAACAGTGCGAATACCATCATGAAACAAACCTTGTGCAGAAAGTTGTGCCATTTTAATCTTCAGCACTTCCACTTTATCCATCACACTTTGGGCATTGTCCAAAGCCATAGCAATAAAGACAATAGATTGTTGGAAATCTCCAATCAGAAAGTAACACTCTCCTTTTTCTTTGTACAGCGTATAGGCAATTTCATAGTGAGTTTGCCATATATTTTTATCTAATAGCTCTTCGGCTGTATTAAGATACTGAAGTGCCGACTTGTAAGCAGCAGCTGATTTAGCTTTTTGGGCTGCCCTGAGATTGAGCAAAGCTACTTCAAATTTTTCTTGTGCATCTGTAATGAGAATACGTGCCGAATTGAAATAGTTAGTAATATCAAATAGAAACTCCTCGATATATTCTTTGCTATTTTTTTCGGTCAAACTCCGCCCTAATTTCAACTGTGTTTCTTGCCTAATGGTGTTTGTAATCATTGAGTAGGCTGCTTGCTCTACATTATCATGTAGAAACTTGAAATAAACATCAGCCTCTATACTATGTTCTTCGACGGCATACATATTACCTTTGAGGGGCAGTACAATGCCTTCTTCTATGGCTTCATGCAGTTCATCTAAGGTAATTTTTAGCCCTTTCTCATTGATATTTGCTAATACTTTTAGCGGAAAATTATTGCCGATACAAGCCCCTAATTGCAAAACTTTTTGCGTTTCAGGCTTTAATCGTTGAATTTTATTGACTAACAACTCTACTACATTGTCTGTACTTTTCAAGTTTGCTATTTGCTCCAAATCCCAAAGCCAGCATCTTTGTTCTGCGTCAAAGTTTAGATAACCTTGTTCGTACAATTCTGTAAGAAATTGTGTAACAAAAAATGGGCTGCCATTGGTTTTCTTGTAAATAACTTCACTTAACCCTACAATATCGTCTGTTGGTGTATGCAAAGAGTCTGCAATCAACTTAGTTACAAATTCAGGTTCAAGGGACTTTAAAATAATATTTTCTATAATTTTCCCAGCCTTACGGATTTCTTCTATACTCTGAATGAATGGGTGTGCAGCATCAACTTCGTTATCTCTATATGCCCCAATCAACAATAAATACTTACTTTGACTGTCTGTCATCAAGAGTTTCAGTAGGTTTAGACTTGCCATATCTGCCCACTGCCAATCGTCAATAAAAAAGGCAATAGGATGTTCTGGGGTACATAAATCTCTAATAAACTGTTGAAAGACAAAATTAAAACGGTTCTGGCTTTCCGCAGGTGGTAACGCAATCACAGAAGGTTGCTGTCCAATAATCAATTCAAATTTGGGCAAAACATCTAAGATAACTTGTCCGTTACTACCCAAAGATTTTAAGATTTCTTCTTTCCACAAATTTACTTTTTCGATAGGTTCAGCCAATAACTGTGACGCAAAATCGTTTAATGCCTGAATAATAGCACTGTAAGGTAAATCTCGTTGAAATTGCTCAAATTTACCCCGAATAAAATAGCCTTTTTTCTCCGTCATTGGTTTGTGAATTTCATTTACCAAAGCTGTTTTACCAATGCCAGAACTCCCTCCAATCAATACCATTTCTTTACTTCCTATACAAGCCCTTTCGTAGATGTTAAGAAGTTGTGCAATTTGTTTTTCTCTGCCGTATAATTTTTCGGAGATATGAAAGATATTAAAAACATCATTTGTCCCTAAAGTTTCTAAATTAATGCTGCGTTTGGTTTGCCACTGTTTAAGGCAGTTACTCAAATCCATTTTCAAGCCATAGGCACTTTGATAACGGTTTTCTGCATTTTTAGCCATTAGCTTAGTGACAATTTCTGATAAGGCTTTAGGGATTTCTCTACGAACTAAGTGGACTGGTTCTGCGAATTTAGCAATATGAGCATGCACTAATTCCAATGCATCTTCACTAACAAAGGGGAGCTTACCCGTCAGCATTTCATAAAAAGTAACTCCCAAAGCATACAAATCACTACGATAATCCACCGACCTATTCATTCTACCAGTCTGTTCAGGCGAAATATAAGCCAATGTGCCTTTCAATACATAAATATTCGCATCTTGTTTGATTTCCCTTTTTACAGAAGTAGCCACACCAAAATCTATAATTTTAATGTGTTGGTCTTTGGTAATTAAAATATTTTTAGGATTAAGGTCTTTATGAATAATTCCAACTTGGTGAATATCTATTAATACATCTGTAATTTTTATAGCTAATTTTAAAAAATTTGGAATATCTAAAGTATGTTGTTGCACATAATCTTGCAAACTTGTACCTTCTACATAGTCCAATACTAATACATATTTATTATTTATTTTTCGTTTAGATAATACCTTACGAATCCCGCTAATGTCATACTTATTCGTAATAGCATATTCCTCATTGAATTGAGCAATCAGATTGGCAGAGGGAAAGTCTTCTTTCAATACCTTGACCACAACATACTGTTGTTGTTTTTTCTCGTATCCCTTGAATACAATACTATGATTGCTTTGGTGCAACTCTTCGGTCAATTCAATGTCATGTAAGGTTATCATAGATGTAGTAGTTTTTTACATATTAGGTAATTCTTAGGGAAAAAAAAACTCTATATGTATTTTTTTTTCTGTTACTTTTTATGTGACTTTGGTATTTATTATATATGCTTATAGACGACTTTCTACACAAGACACAAGCTTTATTGACGGCTGCTGTATTTTTATTGGCGGTAGTTTTTTCATTGAATTATGCCCCCAAAGCACAGCCTAGACCACCTAAAATTGTGTTACAATCTCATCAATTAGCCATAGATACAACTAACTATTACGACTATCTGCGTGCTTTTTCTATTCCCTTGTTAGCCCCCGAACAAGGTGAATGGCGGTATTACCACCACGAAACCGAACAGTCTTATGCCCACTATCTTTTGGAAGAACCTATTACGATAACGGCACAACGCAATAAAATCTATGTTTTGCCTTTAGGAGATTTTTCGGTAGATGAAAAAAAGTTATTAACTACTACAGTTGATTACCTGAAAGCCTACTTCAGTGTGCCTATTGTGCTGCAAACTGCCTTACCGTTAGCTGTACTGCCTGCTACGGCAAGCAGGCAACGCAGCACTTGGACACAATATTTGACCACTTATATTTTAAATGAAGTTTTGGTTAAAAATTTACCAACAGATGCAGCTACCTATATTTGCCTAACCAATGCCGATTTATACCCCGAAGCCTCTTGGAATTTTGTTTTTGGACAAGCCTATTTACATAAAAGAGTAGGCGTATGGTCTTTGTTTAGGCTCAAGGAATATGATGAAAAACAAGAACTCGTTTGGCAAAAAAGTCTGAAAAGGGTAATTGACGTAGCAGCACACGAATTAGGGCATAGTTTTTCTATGCGTCATTGCGTACAATATGAATGTGTGATGAACGGCAGTAATTCTTTGGAAGAAGGGGACAGACAGCCTTGTTTGCCTTGTGTAGAGTGTATTGCAAAGTTGGACCACGCCACTAAAATAACGAACCTACAAAGACTTGAAGCCTTACGCCATTTTTTTGAAAAAGAAAAATTGGTGAAAGAAGCCGAACTGTGTGCTACTCTAATAACGCAAGTGCGTAAGTATGAATGGTTGAAAACCTATTATACTTACAAAGCCCTAAGAATGTAAATTCTTAGGGCTTTGGCTTTATTTAGTGTTTCTCAAATTATCCAATCAATTTGATTACTTAAAGAAAGTTTCCTTTATTAAAATGACCGCACCCGTAGCTATTAAATTCACGATAGCCAAAGGAATCAAATTTTTCCAGCCTAAGTTCATTAGTTGGTCATAACGGAAACGAGGCAATGTCCAACGTATCCACATGAAGAAGAAGATAAAGAACAAGGCTTTGCCTATTAATGCTCCTGTGCCTACCAAAGTAGCTATATTTTGCCCGAACTGTGCGGTTACGAAATCTACGAATGGGTAGTTGTAACCACCGAAGTACAAAGTGGACATTAACAAACCTGCTACAAACATATTCACGTATTCGGCAAATAAATACAAGCCTAATTTCATACTACTGTACTCTGTATGATAACCACCTACCAATTCAGATTCACATTCGGGCAAGTCGAAAGGTGTACGGTTACACTCTGCAAAAGCACAAGTACAGAAGATAATAAAGCCTACGGGTTGGTAAAAAATGTTCCAATTCATACCACTAACAGGAATGACACCGTACAAATTACCAGCTTGTTGGGCTGCTATTTCTCTCAAAGACAAAGAACCCGACATCATTAGGATAGCCAACAAGGATAAACCCATTGCCAATTCATAGCTGATGTTTTGTGAGGCAGCACGAATGGCTCCTAACAAAGAAAACTTGTTGTTAGATGCCCAACCGCCAATCATGACACCATACACGCCCAAAGATACCACACCGAAACTGTATAAAACACCAATGTTTACGTCTATGGCTTGCACTTCTACTATTTCACTGCCGAAAATCAATTTGTCGCCAAAAGGAATAACGGCACTTGACATAAGGGCGGTGAGCATTGCCAAACTGGGACCTAAGATGAACAAGAACTTACTTGCCGTTTCGGGTATAAATTCTTCTTTGAAAAACATCTTGCCTGCGTCTGCCAATGGTTGCAGTAAGCCAAAGGGGCCTGCGCGGTTAGGACCTATACGGTCTTGTAGAAACGCCGATATTTTACGTTCTGCTAAGGTAGAATAGGCAGCTATCCCCAACGTAATGGCAAATACCAATAAGATGATGACAGCTTTTACGATAAATGCGAAAGTAATAAATTCCATATAGTGATGACCTCCGTCTATTGTTTTTTGCAAAATAAAGTTCAATCATGCAATTTCAAAAGTTTTTAGTATAAAATTTGCGTTTTAGCTCATAAATAAAATTTTATCGCAATTCTATGAAAGCAACAGTTAGAAATATTTTGGTAGGCACAGCCTTCTTAATAGGCTTGGGCGGAGCAAGTTCTACGCCTTCTTTGCAAGATGTGAGCCAAATCACAGACAGCCGAGATGGACAAACGTATAAAACAGTGCGGATTGGCGGCAAAGAATGGTTTGCCGAAAATTTGACGTATGATATGCCTAACTCTTACTTTTACCAAAACCAAAAACTGAAAAGCAAAGGCAGACTTTATACTTGGGAGGCTGCCCAAAAAGCCTGCCCAGAGGGTTGGCACTTGCCCACAGACGAAGAATGGCAAGAGTTGGAGGTAGCCTTAGGTATGTCGGCAGATGAAGCCAAAGACATAGGCTACAGAGGCACAGACCAAGCCAAGCAACTAAAAGTAAAAGGTAGTAGTGGTATGAATTTGCCTTTGGGTGGTTTCCGCCATACAGACGGTTCTTTTGGAGGAGCTGGCGAAAACGGCTACTATTGGACTGCCACCGCAGACCCTCATACGGCTGGTACAGCTTTTCGCCGTTCTATAAACGCAGCCGAAGATAAGGTGTATAGAACTAATCACGAAGTAACGTATGCTTACAGTTGTAGATGTGTGAAAGACTAATAGAGTGTATGAATAATTTTTTGTTATTACCTCACCCTACCCTCTCCATTTGGAGAGGGTTTTATGGAATTATTCATAAACTCTAATATTTAAACTATTTGTCCGACACTTTTGAGGTGTCGGACAAATAGTTTAAGTTCCAGAAGGCAGCATAAAACTAAACGTAGTGCCTTTGTCTTTGGTACTTTCTATGCGAAGTTTCCCGCCATGATTTTCTACAAACTCTTTACAAAGTAATAAACCCAAGCCTGTACCTTTTTCGCCTTGTGTGCCTTTTGTGGTGTTGTGTGTTGCCAAATTAAATAGTGTTGCTGTCTGTTCGGAGGTCATGCCTACGCCAGTGTCAATGACATTTACTTGATACCAAGTTCCTTTTTTCTGCCCTGTTACCATGACTGTTCCGCCTTGTGGCGTAAATTTAATGGCATTGGCTATAAGATTTTGAATCACAATATCAATTTGCATTTTGTCTATCAGCACCCAAGTAGTAGGAAGTATGCTGTCTATCAACTGAATATTTTTGAGTTGGGCAGCCGTTGCCAACATATTTATTTTTTTCTCTATAACTGTGTGTAAATCTACTTTTTCTGTTCGGGTTACAATGCCTTTCATCTGCGACCTGCCCCACAACAGTAAATTCTCGACCATTTGCAAAGTATTGTCCGTAGCTTGATAAAGTTGTTGGCTCAAAATTTCTACTTCTTCCGTTGTTAAATCACCAGACTGTAATAAATCCAAGAAGCCTGTAATCATGCCCAAGGGACTGCGGACATCATGGGCAATGATAGACAATATTTTATCTTTTACGGCATTAGAGGCAGTTAATTGGCGGTTCTGCTCGTCTATTTGTTGCGAACTGGTCAATAATTCTTCGGCTTGTTGCTGAATTTCCTCTTGTTTTACCTCTAATAATTGGTTGTAAGCCCGAATTTGTTTGTTTCTCATTATCAAAGCCACCACGCCTATAGCCACAATTACAAAAATGGCACTGAATAAATAGAGTTGTAAACGGCTTTCTAACTCCTCTTTTACTAATTTGTTGGTTATGGCTTTGGTTTTGAGTTCTGCCATGTCTTTATCCCTTTCTAAAATTTCTTGTAGGAGTTTGTTGCGGGTTGCATTTTTGAGTAGTTCTTGGTTTTCTTTGCTGAATTGTCTTAAAATATTGTCTTGTTCTTCTATGATAGTTGTTTTTTGTTGTAATTCCAAAGATTTCAAACGGCTTTCCGTTTCCAATAAGGTAGCTTTGAGGCGGGCTTCTTCTGCACTCTCTACTACTTTTTTTATTTTATCTTTTTGAGATTTTTCATGGAAAGTTTTATATAAATCAAAATAATATAACATTTTTTCATTATTTCCTACTTTTTCATACGTTTCTGCCAAAGAACCGTAGGCAGCACGTAGCTGTTCGGCATCTCCGATTTGAATAGAAAGGCTGGCTGCTTCTTCTAAGTATTTGATAGACTTTTCGTATTTTTTCAGGTTATTAGTAATGACAGACAAGTTAATTAGTGAGGCAATGATGCTAATAGGTTCTTTTTCTTTTCTGCGTTCTTGCAACACCAATTCGAAATTAGTAGAGGCTTTTTCATATTGTTGGAGGTCGGCATAAATCATTCCCAAATTGTTTTTAATGCCTACAATGCCTTGTTCGTTGTTGATTTTTTCGTTTAATTGGATAGATTTTTCAAAATAGGTGATAGCCTTATCATACTCTTTCCGTTCCCAATGCCACGTAGCTGCACCATTCATAAATCTTGATGCCTCCCTATAATCTCCTTCTTTTTCTTTTTTTGTAGATGCAGCCAAATAGCTTTCTGCATTCATTACTTTACCGTCTGCTCCTATCTCTACGGTTTGTCCATAAAGAGCTGTGGTGTAATGGATAGTAAATAGTAGTAGGGTAAAAGTTATAAAAAAGTGTAAGATTTTTGCCATAGTAAAGACTAAAAAATAAAATAATTTTATTAAAAACCTATTAGTGTCGTGCTATAAATTGTTATACTTACTGTTCAAGAAGTTCTATAAATATGTAATCTTGCGAGAGGTCGCACCCTTCAAAA
>CANGYA010000091.1 GCA_947457925.1 Cytophagales bacterium
CCCGCTAAATCTGTCCTCAAAACTCCGTACTTCGCCCTTGTCGCCCCATATCACTTCGTAAGTACGGTTACTGAAAAACGGCGGGTCTATATACACCAAATCTACACTTTCACTGTTGATGCTTTTCAGGACTTCCAAACAGTCCCCTAATATAAGTTGGTTCATGGTTCATTGTTCAATGACTGCAAAGATAAGACTTATCTGCACTTTTCAAAAAGTACAGACTTTTTTGCGTTTTTTGAATAGTTGTAATGCTATTTTTGAATGTAAAAAAATAGTGATATTTATTTGTGAGTTTGGTTGTATAATTTTATGTTTGAAAAACGAATATATTGTTTTAACTAAAATATTAGAAACATGGAAAATTGTATAATGTGTTCTACAAAATTAAAATTTACAAATACACCTGTATTTGGTGCTGGCAAACTAAGTGACGGAACAGGCGTATGTAGTGATTGTTTCACAAAAATAAATGAAGCAAATCCATCAGTTGCTTTCAAACTAAAAAAATACTCACCCATAGAAGTAAGAAATGTTTTAGAAGAATATGAAAGTAAAAAATCAAACAAAAATTCAAGATTAAATGGAATAAAATCACAGATACAAGCCCTAAGACTTGATGACTTATCTACCTATTTAGGCAGAAAAGAAATTAATGAACTGCCTAATATCCTTTCTCTTGAAGAAAAAATAGATAACATAGTACAAGGTATTTACAATAATGGGCAAGGTATTTTAGTATCTACCAACACACGTTTGATTTTTGTTGATAAAGGATTACTCTATGGATTAAAAGTAGAAGATTTTCCACTTGATAAAATTACTTCTATTCAATATGAAACAGGTTTACTTTGGGGTAAAATCAAGATACATACTTCTGGAAATATTGCCACTATTGAAAATGTTGATAAATCTTCATCAAGGCAATTTTCAGAATTTATTAGAAATAAAATTTCTCAACCCAAAGAAACTATAACACCTATTAATTCTCAAATAAATGTTATAGACCAAATAGAACAACTTGCAAAACTGAAAGAAAAAGGAATTTTATCTGAGGAAGAATTTAGTGAACAAAAGAAAAAGCTTTTGGAAAAGTTATAATCCATAAAAGTCCGTAGAGTTCCACAACATACTCTACGGACTTTTTATCGCATAGCAAATCTTCGGATTTGCTTATTTTTTTATTTTTTTAAAAAAGTGCTATAGGCACTAAGCAAATATTTTTTGAGCCAAACAGTAGTAGCCTTATTATTTTCTCAACACTTTTTTGTGGCAATTTTTTTAGTGAACACCAACAACAGCAGGAAACTTTGATATAATCTTCTTATCACGTTTTCAGTTTGATATAATCTTCTTATCACTGTACGCCAAAGCCTAACTTTCCGAACAACAAAAGAATAGCCGATTTTACTCATACGGAATCTTCGTATTATGCGGGTCATTCAACGGAAACTGTAGGCGTTGTTCCAGCGTAGCCTCTAACTCTGGCGTAATGATATGCTCCATCGTTTCGGCATCATCATGTACGTGGTCGGGGGCTATTCGCAGGTATTCGGTGAGGTACACTTCCCAAAGCCTGTGCAGTTTGGTTACTCTTTTGCCCTTTTCAAAACCCTCTGGCGTAAAACACCATGTAGCTTTTTGCCTTTTCAAATAACCTTGTCTAACTAATTGTTGCAAACCATTTTCCAATGCTTTTGCAGGAAAATATCTTTTTTGTTGTATTTCATCAATCGTATAATAGTCTAAAAATCTACTTTTTTGTTCGCCTAAATGGTACAAAGTTTTCAAGATATTTTCTTGTAAAAACTGTTTTTGGTGTCGTCTTTGTTTCAACATCTTGGCAGCAATGCCCTTTTGTGGAGCAAACAAAAAAGACGCAATAGCCAACAAAGAAAGTACCAACACAATACAAGGTCCCGTAGGCATATTTTCGTACAAATACGAAATAAAAGCCCCCACTAAAGCAGCAAAAGCCCCTAAAAAGGCAGCTATCGTAATCATTACGCCCAGACGGTCTGTCCAAAATCTGGCAGCAGCAGCAGGCGTTATCAACATAGCAGCCATTAGCACTACGCCTACAGCTTGTATGCCCACCACCACCGCCAATACGGTTAAAGTGGTGAGTAACAATTCCAATCCACGCACAGGAAAACCAATGACTTTCGCAAAATTTTCATCAAAAGCTATTAAAGTCAATTCTTTGAAAAAGACTAAAACTGTTACTAATAAAACAATGCTTAGTGCTATAAACACCAACAAATCTTCGCCAACAAGGGCAGCAGCCTTGCCAAACAAAAAACTCTCTAAGCCCGACTGTTCGGCATTGCCTGCGTGCTGAATAGCCGTTAGCAACAAAATGCCAATGCCAAAAAACACCGATAAAACCAAACCGATAGCAGTATCTTCTTTGATTTTGGTTTTGGACGTAATAAAATCTATGCTCACCAAAGACAACCAACCCGTCAAAAATGCTCCGATAATAAGGGCAAACGGATTTTTTGTGCCTGTAATCATAAAAGCCAAACAGACACCGGGCAATACGGCATGAGCTACGGCATCTCCTGCCAATGATTTTTTGCGAAGGAAACTAAACGAACCAACCACCGCCGAACTTGCAGCCAATAACATAGACCCAAAGACGACATAACGCACATTGGCATCTTCAAAAGACAGAAATTCTATGAGTTCTTTCATGGGGGAAATATACGCAAGCCCACACAATTTAGCAAGTTTGCTATGCCACACACCACTTAAACTTTTTACCCGGTAAGACTTTGATTAAATTCCTAAACTCAAAATCTAATAAAATCATGGCTACTTGGTTAATAGTCAGTTGGGTTTTCCATGTAATCTCGTCAATGTGTAGCTCGGTTTGTTTAGCAAATAAATCTACAATTTGTTGTTCTTCTGCCGAAAAATTGATGTGTGTAGGCGACTTTGTGGGCAAAGGCATAGACTCTATATTTTTCGGGAAATTATACAAAACTTGCCCTTGCACCCAGTTTGCAGCTTCTTCTATGTCTTGCAAAGATGTATAAATTTGGGCTTTGTTTTGGCGTATCAATTCATGGCAACCCTCCGAAGTTTTGGCGTTGATTTGGTTCGGCACAGCCAGCACAGGTTTGTGGTAGTCTATGGCGTACTCTACCGTAATCATGGTACCGCCTTGTTTGGCAGTTTCCGCCACTATTACTACATCACTCAGGGCTGCAATCACTCGGTTACGTTCAGGAAAACGCATAGCATCAGGCTTTACGTCTGCCAAATATTCGGTCAAGATGCCCCCTTGTAACATCATTTGTTGTACTAATTTTTGATGTTGAAAAGGATAAATATGTTTTAAACCACAAGCCATTACGCCTACAGTGGGCAACGCAGCTTGTACGGCAGCTTTGTGTGCTGCTCCGTCTATGCCCAACGCCAAACCACTCACGATAAGGGCTTGATGTTTTTGTAACTGTGACACTATTTGTTCCGCTACTTTCTTGCCGTAGTCCGTAGCATTTCGAGTACCTACGATGCCTACTGTTTTTGTATTATTCAAATCTGCCGAACCCTGAAAGTAGAGGATTACGGGGGCATCACTAAATACTTTCAATCGTTGTGGGTAGTTGGGGGCGGTGTAATACAAAACTTGCCCTGCGTTTTTGTCCAAATACTCTATTTGGCGGGCAGCTATTTTAAATACGTCCTCACCTTCTGGATTTTTCCTTTCCAATAAGTTTTGTGCTAATTTTTCGCCAATGCCCGGTACTTTTTGTAGTTTTCCTTTGGGGGTTTTAAATACGGCATCGGCAGAGCCAAAATAGCTGATGAGTTGTTTAAATAAAACATTGCCAATTCCTGTAACTTGGGTAAGTGCTATTTCATTGATGAATGAGGCAGACATGAGGCGATAATAATGTGATAGGTGAGTTTAATACAAAATAGTTTTACTTTTAAATAATCTACAAATATATATTACTTTAATTCTTTTATCAATAAAAAAAGTACATTTTGTAGCATAGACTTTAGTCTGTGTAGTAATTACTTGATTAGCAATTTATTACAGGCACAGACTAAAGCCTATGCTACAGACATTAATAACCTCTATTATTAAAAAAATTGTAACATAGACTTTAGTCTGTGTAGTAATTACTTGATTAGCAATTTATTACAGGCACAGACTAAAGCCTATGCTACAGACATTGAATATTTCTATTTTACAAATATATATTATCTTAATTATTTTTGGGTGAATAAATATTTATTTTTACACACTTTGCCCAAAAACCAACAAATTATTGTCAGGGTCAAGTAGGGCAAACTCTTTTTGTCCCCATGCTTTGGTTTGCAGAGTGCCGTTAGGGTGTATTTTTACTTGCTTGTCCAAAAAAGTTTGGTACAAAGTATCAATATCATTGGTTCTAAGATAGATTTGTCCATAGTTTTCTTGAATATTGAGCTGCACAAATTCAAAAAAATGGATTTCTAATTCATCTTTTGCTATGATTAAATAATTTCCGTAGTCGGCTACTTCTTCAAAACCTAATTGATTGATATAGAAGTTTTTAGTAATTTCACAATTACGCATGGGTAGTTTTGGGCAAATGGCTGTGAGCATATTTTTTTAAATTTATCTTTTCTAAAATGGATATTTTGAAGTACAATTTTATACTAATTCATTGCCGTTGCAGGGTCTATAATAGCTGCCTTCCATGCAGGAATAATGGCTGCCGTTAGGTACGGCACAATAGACAAAGCCAACACCAACAAAATACTTTCCCACTGTATCACAGGGCTTACTTGGAAAGAAGGGTACAAAACCGACCAACCAACCAACAAAGGCTTGAAAAGTGGCACATCTAACACAAAAACATGAACCAATGCTAATAAAATGCCGAACAAAGTGGCAGAAATGGCAATGACCCCAGCCTCATAGACTTTTAGGCGTAAAACGTCTTGGATACTCCAACCAATTCCCTTTAAAATGCCCAACTCTTTTTGTTCTTCGTTGTTCAAACCCGCAGCTTTTTCCCACACCAAAATCAAAAAGGCAAATAACGCCATCAATGAACCGTACAAAAAAATACTACTTCGCCAACCCCACAAAGCCTGATAGGTAGCTGCCAACTGCGGTTGTGTAACCACACGCAAGTTCGGGAACTGTTGGTCTATTTTGGTGGCAATGTTGCTGGCTTCGTCTTGGTTATAGACTTGCAGGGCGAGGTCTGTACTGTGCAAACTGTCTAAACCCAACAAACGGCGGGCAGTAGGCACAGAAAAAAGGAGTAAATCTTTGGTCAATAAGTCTGCCGAAGCCTCAAAAGCCCCTATAATCTTGAAATTTTGGATACTGTCGCCTACTTCCGAAATGGTGAGGTAATCTCCTATTTTAAGGTTGCGTAGGGCTAAAATACCTGTACCTACCAGCACCTCATCATCTTTTAGGCTGCGTTGTTGCGGGTTTTGCAGTTGTACCAATGCCAACTGTTCCCAGTTTTTTGGGCAAGCCATCACCGTAAGTACCGCCCCCGACGAAGATTCGGGTAGGTAGCCCCAATACCGCACAAAAACGTCTTTTACCCCTCTGATATTTCGCAGAGAATCGGCTATAACGGTAGGCAGTGGACTTAAACGTCCTCCTTGCAGTTCTTGTACCCAAATAGCAGGCAAGCCTTTCAATACGGCTTGTGTTTCGTGTTGTAAGGCTTGCGTAAAAAAAATAACCGAAGCATAAAACGCCACTACCACACTGTAAATGCCGATAATGGCTAATTGTTTATGCCAACGTCTTTGTAAACTTACTAAGGCAAATTCTAACATAATATTTATTTTTTAACTACCCCCCTTAACCTTCCAACTAAGTTGTTCTCCATTTGGAGAGGGGGGACATGAATTGCGTAGTACCTACTGTAGAACGGACTTTAGTCCGTTTTTGGGTGTTTTCTATATAAAAAATTGTTTTCATTGATAAAAACGGACTAAAGTCCGTTCTACAGGTATCACGCCTTATGACTATTACTCACCAATACTTTTACCCGCAGCCCACAACAAAGAAGCATAGGACTTTACAAATTTGGCTTGTGTATCCACTAATTTCGCCTCTATTTCCAACATTTTGCTTTCACGAGAATTGACCAAAAACAGAGAACTTTCACCATTTTGGAACTTCTCTACTTCGCCTTTTACCAATAATTCTTGATTTTTCAATACCGCATCTTGTTGTTGTAGCAACTTTGTATAGGTGTTGAGTTCATTAGAAAACATATTGATGTCGTTGATAATCTGGCGGTTAGCAAAATTGTTTTCAAAATTAATTTGCGACAACTTGATTTTTGTCTGTTGCAATTTTGCCCTTTCTTTACGGAAAAACAAAGGAAAAGCTACATGAAAACCCCATTTGTAATTATTCGCAAACATATAATCTAAAGAACCTGTACGCCCACTCAAACCCAAAAAGTTATAGTTTACGTCTATCACAGGTTTTAGCATTTCTATTGCCAAACGGCGTTGTACTTCCAACTGACTTGTCTTAAATTTTAGTTTCAGTAGTTCGGGGTGGTTTTCTTTGGCATACGTTACCAATTCCTCTACACTTTGCCGTTTGCTCAATATTGGCATAGCAGGTTGGTGTTCGGGGCTTAGTTCTTGCGGTTCGCCGTTTTCTGCCCACAAATGGTTAGAAATTAAAAGTCGAGAATTTTGCAGTTCCAAGTTGGCTTTTTGCAAACTAATTTCCCTGTCCTGAAACGTAATTTTGGCTTCTACCGAGTCGATGCCCGCCGCATCTCCTTGTAACACCCTGTCCACAATGCCCTCAAAACGTACTTTGGCGAGTTCGTAGCCCTTCAAACTTATTTCGTATTGGCGGTAGCTGGCGTACCATTCCAAATAATCTTTGGTAATTTGCAAGATGGTTTTATTAATCAACTTAATTCTTTCTGCCTCCAAAATTTCTTTGGCATATTGAGCCTCTCGCAGTGCTGCCCTGCGTTGGTCTATGAACAAACCCTGCCCTATAGGAACAGTTACGCCCAAATACTCCAGACCTGCATCGGGTAGTTTACTTTCAGGGTTCAAAAAGTCGCCTCTATTTCGGTCATATCCCGCCTTAATGTCCACACCTACCCACGTAGGAATTTTGAGTTGGTTTGTCCAGTTTTGATAGTAGAGTTTATCTTTAAAATCTTTCATCTCAAGGTCAGACATAAATTTAGGGTCAAAAAGCCCCCGAGCCAATCTAATTTCTTGCTTCCCCATGTCTGATAACAGTTGAGCTTGTTTTACCAAAGGGTGCGTAGTGGCTACTTGCTGCAAAAAACTTTCTAAGGTTACTATCGAATTTTCCTTTGTAACTTTCTGATTATTAGTTTGTTGTGCAGATGTAATTTGCGAGATGAATAAAAGAAGAAGAACAAAAACAGTTTTTTTCATAGTTAGTGTAAACAAATGTATTTTCAAAACTATAAAATTCTACGATTTGTTTAATTACAACAAAGCATTAACTTTGAATTGACATTGATAAAAATTCCTAATGAAAATTTCTGTTGCAGTTCGTACTAAGTTTCACGCCTTCCAAATTGCCGAACAGTTGCACCAAAACGGGCATTTGCACCGACTTTATACGTCTTATTACGGTAGCTTTTTGGGCAAAAGTAACTGCACAGGTTTTCATATTCCTCCAAGCCAAGTCAATCAAAATTACCTTACTGCCTTCTTCTACTATGTACTTCGCCAAGAAAGTTTGAATGTAAACGAATGGTTTGGCAGCAAAGTAGCCGACCAAATAGGCGAAGAAGACTTAGTAGCTGCATGGTCTTTGATAGCCAAGCCTATTTTTGAGCAAGCCAATCATTTAGGTATCAAAAAAGTATTGGTTCATCCGTCTGCTCACGTACTTACACACAAGGCAATTTTGGAGGAAGAATACGACAGATTAGGCATTGACAAAACAAAACTCCTCCATAGTTTTTCGGCAGCCCGCATAGATTTTGCCCAAACCGAATACGCATTGGCAGACCGTATTCAAGTGCCTTCGCAGTTTGTAGCCGATACGTTTATGGCACAAGGGTATTCACCAGAAAATCTTATCCAAGCCCCATTGGGGGTAGATATGCTGATTTTTCAACGTCCTGTGGACACGCCTTATCCTCAAAATTTTACGTTGATTTATGTAGGCAGTATCAGTGTGAGAAAGGGTGTTTTGCCTTTATTGGCTGCACTGCAAGCCTTGAATTTACCCCAAACAAAACTCTTATTAATAGGACAAATTGATGAAGAAATTAAAGATAAATTAATTCCTTACCAAAAGTATTACGAATATTTGGGTGTTATTCCGCAGAAAAACTTGAAAAACTATTTGCTACAATCTTCTGTTTTTGTCATCAATTCTCTGGAAGATGGTTTTGCACAAGTTGTTCCGCAAGCTATGGCGTGTGGTTTGCCTGTGATTTGTACCAATCACGTAGGGGCTGCGGACTGTATAATAGACGGACAAAACGGCTTTATTGTACCTGTAAATGACACAGAAAAGTTAAAAGAAAAAATTGTATTTTTTTATGAAAATAAGGGAAAAATAGCTATCATGGGGCAAGCTGCCTTACAAAGTGTGAAAAAGCAGTTTTCTTGGCGTGAATTTGGCGATAAAATCATTCAATTTTATCAAGAAATTTTAGCAATCAAATAAAACAAAAAAGACGGAATCAAAAAATTCCGTCTTTTACTTTCACATTATCTTCAGTTGTCTAATCACCAAGAAAGTTGTTTGTTAGTTAAAGTTTGTGGCTAATTTTGTAAATCTAATTTTACAATTCTATGTCCACAATAGCATAAAGAGGAATGGTAACACCGCCTTTCAGGACTATATACTCCTCGCCTACAGTCCAAATCGTAGTTTCCACCGCCTTGAAGCCTTGTGTAGTATTAAAAACTATTTTTACTTTACTCTTGTAAGCATTGCCTAATATTTGTCCTTTTTGCAATTTTATTTTTCTGTTTACTTTCTCCTCGTCAGAAAGTAAATTTTCACACCTCAAACAAGTGTAATGAGGTATTTCTTCTTTTTGAATTAATGTAGTAGTCATAGTTGAGTGTATTTTGGTACTGATAACTATAACGTAAGAAATTAGAATAGGTTTAGAAATTCTAATTTATTTTTAAGCTGTTTTTAATATCGTTATAAGCCACCTTATTTTATTAGTGAAATTGCTTGCAAAATATAAAACTGTTTAAGTGGTATGAACCATATGTAGTAAGGTATGCAGCAGATATATAAAATGAGAAACAAAAAATTTGCTGCCAAAAATTAAAATTTGTGCCAAAAGTTTGTAATTTAGTACACAAAATCAATAACTTGCATAAAGTACAAATTCCGTACCGCAAAAATTTAGGCACAACTACTGCACTGTCCCATGAATAAGAACGAATTTATACGCCTTATCAACCACATCAAACCCCTTGATAGTGAGGCACTTAGCGACATTAAAGCTATGATGCGACTATACCCTTATTTTCAGGCTGTTTATGTGTTGAATGCAAAAACTACCCCAACTTCCGACAACATCACGAAGGCGGCGGTGCGTACACTGGACAGAAGTATTCTGCAAAAAATTATTAGTACAGACTATAATCCTTATGCCAATCAGGTTGATATTCAGGAACATACCTTACAAACAGACGGTATTAATGCTTTTGATACGCTGAAAGAGGCATACATCAAAGAAGACGATGTACGACAGTATGATGCTATCATTGATTTTAAAGATATAGAGTCTTACAAAAAATTGGAGGACTTTGAAAAGTCTTTGGCAGCACCCGAAGAAGATGTAAAAGAAGAACAAACTACCGAAAATACTACGCCAAGTAATACGTTGGAGGCAAGTAACACGACAGTCGAAGTACCTACTACCAACACAGAAGAAACATCAGAACAAAGCACTCAAACAGCAGCACTAACAGACCAAGAGCCTGTTTCTTTCTTTGAACAAATAGAAAGTAGCAAGTCCGAAGATTTACAAATTGCAGATGAAATTGTAAAACCTATTCATTTGCATACTTCCGAAGAAACAAATAATAGTACACAAGAGCATACGCAACATAGTACAGAAAACGGCAGTTTCTTTGACAATTTAGATCAAAATACAAGTACAGAAACGGTTAATCAGGCGGCTATCAATAATGATACAACCGAAGAAAAAAATGCTACAGGCAATTTCTTTGATGACTTAGATAATTCAGTTGGTACAACTCATAGTGTAGTTGCAGAACTGAAAGAGCCAACTGTATTTGATTCTTCGCACCCAGAAGTTACACATTTCCTTACAGATGATACACATGAAGACGAGCATCATCAATTAGATGAAATGTCTTATATTTTTGATGAAGAACATGACCGTACAGATTTCCACCACATTGATTTTGACATAGATGAGTTGCATCTCAACGTCAATTTACATGAGGAAGACGACCACGTAGTAGAGGTACAAAGTAACTTGCAAGATTTACTTGCAGAGGCTAAAACCATTGTAAATCAAGAAGAAAAAGAGGAGTTATTAGCCAAACATAAAGAACACCAAGAGCATATCCACGAAGACACACAACTTGCCTATAGCTATGTGCATGACGAGGAATATGACCGTACAGACTTTCACCATTTTGAGGACAATGCACATACACAAGAAGTGTGTTTGACGGTGGACACACACGAAGAAGTAGCTGATGTATATGAAGAAGTGCCTTGTTATGCAGAATTAGATGATTTTGACCGTACAGATTTTCATCAATATACACAAGACATTAACGAAGATTATAGTTTTGAGATAGATGTGATGGAAGAAAAACTTAATGAGTTTTACGACTATGACAATTTGTATGACGGTGGCGATGACACAGAAACAGCAACAGTTACAACAACTCATGTAGCCACTACCTCAACGACTACTTCGGAAGGTAATTTTTTTGATAATCTTAGCGAAGAAAAAACAACAGAATCTGTCATAGAAAATCCTGTAGAAGCACCTATTACGGCAAAAAATACACAAGAAAGTAATTTTTTTGAAAGTTTACCAACAACAGATGAACCTGTTGTGAGTCAAGTGGTTACACCTATAACTGTAACAGCAACTGAAGAAGGTAGCTTTTTTGATAATTTAACGGCAGACGACCAAGATATTATTGAAAAACCTATATCTTTACAGCCCATTTCACAAAACACTGAAAATGAGGGAGTTTTAACAGAAAAAAAAGACGAAATTGTTTTTGATAACCCAGACGACTTTTTTGCAGACGAACTGAAAGCATTGACCGATGAACAAAAAGAAGTTAATTTTTTCGAGAGTTTGGAAAAAATGGAGAAACTGGACGAGGCATACCAAAAGTTTGACGAAGACGACTTTGGGAATGATATGTTTGGATATGAAAAACAACGCTGGCTGACTGAACAGTATGAGAATATGAAAAGAGAAGAACAAAATCTTTTTGAATCGGGCAATGAATTTGTAAAAGAATTCTGGAACTACAAAAAGTCTGTAGAGGAACAAAAGGCTTACTATGAACAGCGTAGGGCAGAACAAAATAATTTGATAGATAAATTTATTGCGGAAAATCCTCAAATTCAGATAGATAGAAACAAACTGTCTGATGAGCAACCAGACCTTTCGGCTGCAACGACCCAAGAACATCGTTTTGCAGTGTCCGAACAGTTAGCCCTAATTTATGCACAACAAGGAAAAATTCAGAAGGCAATGATAGTTTATCGTAAATTAGCCTTGAAATATCCCGAAAAAAGTGCGTACTTTGCAACACAAATTGAGGGGTTAAAAAAATAAATTGCCCCTTTCAATCTTTATCTTTATTTTTAATATGACAACCTTTATTATTTCGTTAATTTTAGTTGCTTGTGTCCTAACAGTATTGTTTATTTTGGCACAAAACTCAAAAGGTGGTGGTTTGTCTGCGAGTGCAGCAGGTGCAGGACAAATCATGGGTGCAAAACGTGCCGTAGATTTCTTAGAAAAAGTTACTTGGGGATTAGGCGGTTTAATTGTTGTATTGGCATTGTTGGCTAATATTCTTCGCCCTCAATTCAGTGATGAATTAGACGAGTTGAGCAACACAAGTGTAGCTCCAATTAGCACACCAGCTACACCTAACCAAGATTCGGCAGCACAAGCCCCTGTGGTAAATACGCCTACAGACACTACAAAAAAATAGTTGCTGATGTTAAAGATGATGACACTTTTGAAAAAGAGTGTCATTTTTTTTATATTTATCTTACTAAGTAACGTAAGTTGCGTAGTGCCTAACTGTAGAACGGACTTTAGTCCGTTTTTGGGTGCTTCCTATGAAAAAATTTATTTTTATAGGAAAAAATCCTCGTTTTCATTACTAAAACAGACTAAAGTCTATTCTACAGGTACTACGCAATTTGCGTTAAGTAATAAGACAAAATAAAAGTACATTCGCCTAAAGGCAAATGTACTTTTATTATTTCCACTTACTTACAACAGCCTTAAAGCAACTTTCCAATTAACCAACAACCTTTATGCAAAGCTATTTAGATAAAATCACACAAGCCAACCAACGGCTACTACAAACCGTAGAACAACTTACAGAAGAACAAGCCCAAACAAAATATGCCAACTCTGAATGGAGTGTTTTGGAGATAATAGAACATTGTTTTATTGCTGAATTAGCCATACTGAAGGTTTTTCAGGAAACAAGCACTGTAGATAATGCTCCTATTACTAATATTAGTCATGAAAAAGTTACGGCTATTATGCAAAACAGAGAAAAAAAAATCAAAGCCCCTGAAATAGTGATGCCAAAAGGTCGTTTCAAAACTTTGGCAGAAGGCATAGCAGCTATTCAGCGTAAAAGGGCAGAAATGGCGGATTTAGTTACCAAAATAAATTGGCAAGATGGGGCTACTTTCCCGCACCCTGTTTTGGGTAATTTGACAAAGGCTGATTGGTTGCATTTTGCTTTTGCTCATACAGAAAGGCATTTAGAGCAGATAGATACGTATTTGGCAACAAAATAGTAGATTTAATTAAAAATTACAAATCAATACTTACTATTTAAACCAAATGCCTATAAGTTTTAAAAAACTTATAGGCATTTGGTAATTTATTTAGTGCTTTTCATACACCAATTCAGGTTCGGTAACTTCTACAGTGCCTTCCTCGTTGATGTGTGTCAGGGTAACAGTTTTCAGTTCGTTGATGAGCAAAGGGTCGTATTTGGCACTTACTCTCACGTAGTTTTCTGTAAAACCGTACATTTTTCCGTTTTCTACGTCATTTTCAAACAATACGGTGGCGGTTGTTCCCAAACTTTGTTCGTAAAAGAAACGGCGTTTTTTGTCCGATAAAATGTGTAGCATCTTAGACCTTTCGTTCCTTTTGTGCATAGGTACGGCGTTAGCCATTTCTGCGGCTGGCGTGTTTGCCCTTTCCGAATACGTGAATACGTGCAGATATGAAATATCCAATTCGTTCAAGAAATTGTATGTATCTAAGAAATCTTCTTCTCTTTCGTCAGGAAAACCCACAATTACATCTACGCCAATACAACAGTGAGGCATCAAAGATTTGATTTTAGCCACTCTTTCGGCGTAAAGTTCACGTTGATAACGGCGGTACATCAGTTTCAAAATACGGTTGCTGCCTGACTGCAAAGGAATATGAAAGTGCGGAACAAACCGTTTGGACTGTGCCACAAACTCGATAATCTCGTCTGTCAATAAATTAGGTTCTATGGACGAAATACGGAAACGGTCAATGCCTTCCACTTGGTCTAATTCCCGCAATAAATCTAAAAACTTGTACTTGCGTTTGCCGTCTATAATGCCGTAGTCGCCTGTGTTTACGCCTGCAATCACAATTTCACGAATGTCCGTTTGGGCTATTTCGTGGGCGGTGTGCAAAATATTTTCTACAGTATCACTTCGGCTTGTACCTCTGGCTAAAGGAATAGTGCAAAAAGAACAGTTGTAGTTGCAGCCGTCTTGGACTTTCATAAAGGCACGAGTTCTGTCGCCATACGAATACGAATGGTTAAACGCCTTGACCTCTTTAATGTCCGAAGCAAAGACTTGTGCCGAAGCAGGACGCACAAAACCGTCTAACAAGTCGACCAAACGGAACTTTTCGGCAGCCCCTAACACCGCATCTACACCCTCTATGTTGGCTATTTCTTGGGGTTTTAGCTGGGCATAACAGCCGATAATGGCTACATAGGCATTGGGCGAAATGGCTCTGGCTTCTTTGACTATCTTCTTACATTTTTTATCGGCGTTTTCGGTTACGGAACAGGTGTTGATAATGAAGATGTCTGGGCTGTCCGCAAACTCTACTTTTGTATATCCCTTCTGCTCAAATTGTCGGCTAATGGTCGAAGTTTCTGAATAGTTCAACTTGCAACCTAATGTATAAAAAGCTACTTTTTTCAAGGTATCCTCCAAAATTTAAAATCCTCACGTATTGCAAAACTGTAGAACGGACTTTAGTCGGGGACGCCTAGTCCGTTTATTACACTCTATAAACGGACTAGGCGTCCCCGACTAAAGTCCGTTCTACAGAAAATATTTTTCTTGATGGCAAAGGTAGGAGGTTTTTGAGAAAAAAACTACTCTTAATTTGCCCAACATTTATTCTAATACCTTTCAAGGTGTAGGCGTTTTTGAGGCAAAGTCATTCATAGAATTAAATAAAAATTTAATTTTATGCGTAAAATATGTTACTATTAATTATTTTTGACAACTAAGAAAGTTTACTAAGAATATTATGAAATACCCGAACATACGAGAAGAAGAACTCAAAAACAAAATAGCCCAAGATTACTTTTGGCTCTATGACTGCACCAAGATTATTGGCAATGTGGACTTTTGTGTGTCTATGCACCAAAGCCAAGATGAACTATTTGCACAAGAATCTTTGCTGTGGGCAGAGGCTAAAAAAGGTGCTTCGGACATTTACAAATCTATAGTACAACTGATTTTGACTATTGGCAAGGCTCGGACTTTTGATAAAACCCTACCGCCTGCTTTTTTAGGAGCTTTTGATGGCGAAAAAATGGCTTTTATTCCCTACAATGACATACACGAAGTTTTTTATATCAATGACTTTAATTGGAATGTAGCACCAAGCAACCACGAAAGCAAAGAGTTTAAGCTCATTCACGAAAAAGTAAAAACAGTGATTGACAGTAAAACTTTATTGTTTTACTTCTTACAAGACGACAAAGATTTAAAGAGATTTATCAAAGATAATTTTATTGTAGGCAAGTTTGGTTTGACTAAAACCAAGATTGACAAAAATAATTTTATGGTTATTTACAATAAATGGCTGAAAAATGTAAAACCAAGTATTGGTGTAAATTGGGAAATAGCTAAAAAGAACGGAATTATTGACGGTGATTTTTACCTCGCAGACTTGCTTTCGCATGAAAATAATACCCTCAAAGAAAAACTATTTGTATTGCTCCAAAAAGACCATTACCAAGTTGATAGAAAGGTAAATGAAATGGGTATGTTTAGTAGTTTGCGAACAGACTTTATAGACAAACAAGTAGCTCATAATCAATTTTGGAACAAATACGAAAGACCTCCCAAAGAGGAATATTGGGATTATATTGTGGCTCGTAGAGATTTGTTAGTGCCACAAGATGTAAGAGAACGTAAAGGCAGTTTTTTTACTCCACAAATCTGGGTAGAACTTTCCCAAAAATATTTGACTGACGTATTAGGCGAAGACTGGCAAGATGAATATTATATCTGGGACTGTGCAGCAGGAACAGGTAACTTATTGACAGGCTTGACCAATAAATATAACATTTGGGCTTCTACCTTAGACCAACAAGATGTAGAAGTAATGAAAGACCGTATAAAAAACGGTGCAAACCTGATTGAAGACCATGTTTTTCAGTTTGACTTCTTGAATGATGATTTTAAAAAATTGCCCAAAAACTTACAAGAAATTATTAATAATCCTGAAAAACGTAAAAACTTAGTGATGTATATTAATCCGCCGTATGCGGAGGCAAGTAATAAAAAAACATTAAAAGGAGGAGTGGAAGGAAATAAAGGTGTTGAACAGTCTGTTACAAATAAAAAATATGCAAGTTTATTAGGGCAGGGAAATGCCGAATTATTTGCACAATTTTTAACAAGAATTTATTTTGAAATTCCAGATTGTCTTATTGCTCTGTTTTCGACTTTAAAGATTGTGCAAGGGCAGCATTTTATAAATTTCAGAAAGTTTTTTAAAGCAAAAATAGCAAAAGCCTTTATTTGTCCTGCCAATACTTTTGACAATGTGAATGGAAATTTCCCGATTGGTTTTATGATTTGGGATACCAAAACTAAAGTCGATATTAAAAAACTCAAAGCACAAGTTTTTGATAAAACAGGAAATAATTTATTCGATAAAGTTTTTCAATCCTATGAGGATAGTCAATATATCAATGATTGGGTAAAACCTTATCGGGCTGACCCTAAAAATAATCATTTAATTGGCAAATTTCCGTTTAAAGGTAATGATTTTCAAAATCAAGGAATGGTACAAATTGTGCATTACAACAGAGATTATAACACTGAAGCAGGGCAATTTCTCATCAATCAAAAAAATGTAAAAGTTGCTTGTGTTTATTTTGCCGTAAGAAAATGTATCGACACAAATTGGATAATAAATGGTGACCAGTTTCTCTATCCTAATAAAAAGTGGGAAAAAGACACTGAATTTCAGAATGATTGTTTGACTTACACACTATTTAATGTAAAAGTTCAATCTCAACATGGTACAAATCATTGGATACCTTTTACAGAAAAAGAAGTAGATGCAAAAGAAAAATTTGAAAGTAATTTTATGGCAAATTACCTGCAAGGTAAAGTAAACACCACTATTACCACAGATTTATTCATTAAAATAGATGTAAAAAAGGAAAAACCTTTGGAGTTTTCTGTAGAAGCCCAAGCCGTTTTTGAGGCAGGGAAAAAACTTTGGACGTATTACCATACTTACGACTTTAAAAAGTTTTCTTATAATAGCAAATTGGGTACTTATAATCCCAATGTTTCACTTTACGATATTCGTGAGTATTTTCAGGGGCGAAATAGTAACGGCAAAATGAATAACAAGAGTACAGACGAAACGTACAACCAACTGATTGGCGAGTTAAGAGAAAAACTAAAAGCACTTGCCGAAAAAATAGCCCCGAAGGTGTATGAATATGGGTTTTTGAAGGCATAGAAAATGGATAAAAATGTTAGAGAGAGAACAGGGAGCTTTTACTCACCTCAAATCTGGGTAGAACTTTCCCAAAAATATTTGACTGACGTATTAGGCGAAGACTGGCAAGACGAATATTATATCTGGGACTGTGCAGCAGGAACAGGCAATTTATTGACAGGCTTGACTAATAAGCACAATATTTTTGCCTCTACACTTGACCAACAAGATGTAGAAGTAATGAAAGACCGTATAAAAAATGGTGCAAACCTCATTGAAGACCATGTTTTTCAGTTTGATTTCTTGAATGATGATTTTAAAAAATTGCCCAAAAACTTACAAGAAATTATTAATAATCCTGAAAAACGTAAAAAATTAGTGATGTATATTAATCCGCCGTATGCGGAGGCTACTAACGCAAGAACTGTTACAGGAACAGGTGTGAATAAAGGCGGTGTTACAACTAATTTTAAGCTAAACGACTATTTCAAACCTAAAATCGGCAATGCTTCCAATGAAATATTTGCTCTTTTTATGGCAAATATTTATGAAAAAATACCGAATTGTATTATTGCACAGTTTTCTACAATGAAGTTTATACAAGGTACTAATTTTGAAAACTTTAAAGATTTTTTCAAAGCTAACTATTTAAAAGGGTTTATTGTACCTGCCGATACGTTTGACAATGTAAAAGGTCAATTTCCTATTGGTTTTACGATTTGGAATACGGCAGTGAAAGAAAAAATAGACACAATTCAATGTGATGTTTTTGATAAACAAGGCAACTTTCAAGGCAGTAAAAAATTTTATGGTGAACTACCCCAAAGTATTAATAAGTGGATAAAACAGTATGACAATGGTAGTAGTACACACGTTGCGTACATGGACAATTCTGGGACAGACTTCCAGAATAATAAGTTTCTGCATCTTGCCAACGTAAAAGGAAATAGGCACGTAACCTATTTTGCCTTTACCCAAAATAACATATTCTTTGGTTGTGTTTATTTTTCAGTGAGGCAAGTAATAGAGGCTACTTGGTTAAATGACCGTGACCAGTTTTTGTATCCTAAAGAAGCGTGGTTGCATGATAGGGAATTTCAAAATGACTGCTTAGCTTTTACCTTATTTCATGGACAAAATAGGATTACAAGTAGTAATGGTACAAACCATTGGATACCTTTTACAGAATACGAGGTAGATGCGAAAGCCAGATTTGAAAGTAACTTTATGAGTAAATTCATCAAAGGTAAATTGAAAGTAGAACACCCCAGCAATGAGTTGTTACTTAATCCCAATGGTTCTCCGTTGCTTTATGACGGTAAGCCTTTAGAATTTTCTACCGAAGCCCAAGCCGTTTTTGAGGCAGGGAAAAAACTTTGGACGTATTACCATGCTTACGACTTTAAACAGTTCTATTATGATGACATATTGGGTACTTATAACGCCAATGTTTCGCTGTATGACATCAAAGAGTATTTTCAAGGACGCAACGACAAAGGCAAAATGAATAACAAGAGTACAGACGAAACGTACAATCAACTGATTGGCGAGTTAAGAGAAAAACTAAAAGCACTTGCCGAAAAAATAGCTCCGAAAGTGTATGAATATGGGTTTTTGAAACCATAGTGTCATAGGCAATATTAGAAAACCTATTAGGTTTTATAGTATCGTGCTTTAAAAACTTATAGCAAAACTAATTTCTTTCAGAGAAAAAAGTTGATAGTATTCAAGAAGTTCTCTAAAGATGTCATCTTTTCAAAAGATGACATCTTTAGAGAACTTCTTGAATACTA
>CANGYA010000092.1 GCA_947457925.1 Cytophagales bacterium
TAAAAAGTCAATAGAGTTAGTAGTAGTAGATGCCTTAGGCAGAGAGGTTTACAAAGAAACTTCACAAAGCCATAGTTTACGCACTAACTTGAATGTGAGCCAGTTGGCTGCGGGAGTGTACTTAGTAAAAGTGCAGGACGGCGAGCAAACAGCTACAAAAAGGTTGGTGGTGGAGTAGGTTTTCAGTAAACAGTAAACAGTTATTGGTGAATGATAAAAAATTGATAACAGTTTACTGTTTACTGAAAAGCATTACTGCATAAACAACTACAGTTAGGTACATAGCCGAAAAAAATACTTTTCAAAGTCTTAATAAAATAGTATTAAATCGTAAGTTTGCAGACTATTTGGTTCTTATTGATTGATTCATGCGAATATTATATGCTGGCGAGCTGTCGAGTGTAGAAATCAACTGCTATTTACGAATGCGTACCCTACAGCAGATGGGGTATGAAATTATACCTTTTGATTTCTTTGCCTACCAAGCAAAGGGTTTAGAGGGCAAACTTCAATTTCATTTTGGTTGGGGTCGCAACATCAACAAACTCAATAGGGACTTACAGCTATTGGCGGCACAAACACGCCCAGACTTAATATGGATAGATAAAGGGATTTATGTGAAAGATACTACCCTGATTCAATTAAAAAAAGCACTTCCTACTACTTATATTACCCATTTAGTACCAGATGACCCCTTCGGCTACAACCGTAAAGGCTGGGGGATTTTTCACAAGGCTATCCGATATTATGACTTGCATTTTGTAAAAAGACCTCACAACATTGCAGAGTATAAGGCTGTGGGAGCTACAAAAGTATTTGAGTATGACCATTCATACGACCCAACTGTACACCAACCCGTACAGCTTTCTGCCGAAGAATATGTAAAATATCATGCAAAAGTAGGTTTTATAGGCACTTGTGAAACACAAAGGGCAGATATGTTACGTTATTTAGTTAAGAACGGTGTAGAAATAGCTATTTGGGGCAAATATTGGGACAGGTATAAATATTGGCACGAACTTAAACCTTTTTACAAGGGCTATGAATTACATGGTACAGAATATGCAAAAGTATTAAGTGGAATGGAAATTGTATTACATTTTTTACGTAAGGCAAACCGAGATGCCCAAGATAGTAGGACGTTTGAAATTCCTGCGTGTGGGGCATTTATGTTGGCAGAACGGACTTACAAGCATTTAGAGTTTTTTGCAGAAGACAAAGAAGCTGTTTTTTTTGATACCAAAGAAGAATTATTAGCTAAAGTACAATATTACCAACAGCACCCCGAAGAACGGATAGACATAGCTAAAGCAGGTTATTTACGCAGTTTGCACAGTGGGTATGACCATCGCAGTAGGCTTACACAACTATTGGGGACAATCCAAAGAGAGTTATTTGTTACAGTTGCTACTCCAACCACAAAAACGGATACTGTCTTAACTACAAAAAGTTCTATTTCTTAATATAACTCCAAGATAGAGTGATACGGAAAATAAAAATACACCAAATACTTTTTTTTCTGTAAAATACTTATATTTTGCACTATTAAATTACGGATAGTATCATTTTTACATGAAAATAAGCCATCAACATCAATTTGTTTTACTCGACTATAAGCATATTGACACAGAAGTAGAACACGGTAACATATTAGTTTCCTACAAAGGGTCTATGAATCATGACACTTTAGGGGAAATTAGCCGAGCTATACGTCAGCATACCAATAAAATTAGCCTAAAAGTTAGCAGGAAATTATTCGCTATTTTTATCGAAATAGCACAGAATATAGCTTATTATTCATGTGAACGGAACTACTTAGGTACAGAATATTATGATGCAGGCATAGGTACTGTAATTATCAAAGAGTATGACAAATTTTACAAAATTATTGCAGGAAATGTAGTAACAAAAGATGATGCAGATAAAATAAAACACAAATTCGCCCAAATAGCCGATTTGAATCGGGAAGAGTTAAGAGACTACAAACGAACTCTAAGAGGGCAAGGTGAAGAGTTGAATAAAGGAAACATAGGATTGTTGCAAATTATTTTAACTTCGCACAATCCCTTACACATAGAGCTTATACCTTTAGACGAGCAGTATGCTTTTTATTGCTTGTCCACCAATGTAGATAAAAGTTATACACACACAGACGACTAAATTCACCAACTATAAAACAAGTAACCACGTGCAAAATTTATCTATCAACCAACTACATACAGATGTTTCTATTCCTCGTGTAGAATTTAACGCAGAAACGGGGCATTGTTTATTAGCTGGCGAAGCATATATGGAACAGCCTTATGTCTTTTACAAGCCTTTGTACGAGTGGCTCAATACGTATATTAGAGAAGTAAGAAAATCTATTTTTTTTGAAGTAAGGCTTACCTACTTTAACACAAGTAGTTCTAAATTTGTGTTAGACATACTTAGAATCCTGAAAAGATACGAAATAGAAGGAGGGCAGGTGGAGTTACAATGGTATTTGCGTAGCATAGACGAGGATATGCGGGAGGAGATAGAAGACTTTGCCCTTACGTCTGGTTTAGATATTCATGTCATAGACATATAAAATAACCTAATAGGTTGTTTTATTCGCATTTTGAGTTATATTTATATTATTTCAACACATTAGGATTTTTTCTCACATCAAAGAGAGTTTTGACAACATGGAAAATATTTATATCGAAGGGAGTGAAGTATATTTCACCCCAGAAGTAAGATTTAATGCAGAAACAGGCATTTGTGAAATAGGTGGTGAGTCGTATTTGGAGGAAACGTATGCTTTTTATGACCCTTTGTACAAGTGGCTCAAAGAGTATATTGCAACTAACAAGCCTCTTATTTTTAACATACGTTTGAGGTACATGAACACCAGTAGCTCTAAGTGTGTCTTAGTGATGCTAAAAATATTGAAAAATTATTTGGAGCAAGCAGCTAATGTAAAAGTTACTTGGTTTGTAGATGCAGACGATGATGATATGAAAGAAGAAGTGGAAGATATTTTGAGAGAAACGGGAATGCCCATAGACATCATTGTAGAATAAAATACAAAAAACAATCAGAATTACTGATTGTTTTTTGTATTTTTATACCAAACTCATTGTAATGTGTTAAGTATCTATGCCTTGTAACTATGAAAAAACTATTTTTGCTACTATTACTTGTCTTTTTTGCTTGTATAAAAAGTACCACAGCTTCGCCAAATGCTAAGATATTTACGATTGTAGATGCCAAGCAAAGAGAGGTACATAGAATTTATTTGAATAGCAAAAACATTGTCTATTTGAACGTAAGCAAAACAGCACAGATAGACTTTCAGGGCTTAGAGTTCAAGACCAACGACCCAAGTATTCAACTCAATTATATAGCCAGAGAAAAAAAGTTAGAGATTATTCCTTTGGCTTCTAAGGTTATCTTACAAGTAACAGACAATTTCCTAAAAAAACAAATAGATGAAATAGAGTTGGAAGTGATTATGATTCCGTTTCCGTCTTTACAAGTAAAAGCCGAGCCTGCCAATGCCAAACCCGACCAATACACTTTGCTCTTGACGATTACGCCAGATGCAGATTTTGCTATTTTAGCCCCACAAGATGACGAAGTGATTTGCAACGCCTTTGCTTTTATGCTCAAAGATGACGGTAGAATGTTGGGAGAGAAAAAAGTCTTTGTAACTAAAAAAAATAAAAATGAATTTATTTTAAATATTCCCAAAGACAATGAAAATCCCAGCAATAAAGTTTTACTCACCTTAAAAGATTTTAGCCGAATCAACTACAAAAAAGGAAAAACTTTTTTCTCTTATGAATGGTCAGATACGATTACCATAGAGTAAAGTTAGTAAACAGATTGGTAATCAATCATTTAAAAATATTTTCAATTAAACGTTTACTAATTTACTAATTAAAAATTAACTTTTACGTTCTACCATCAAATACGCAATACCTTCTAAAAGAGCCTTGTGTGTAGCCGTAATGGGTAGTTTTTCTATAGAGCTTAGGGCTTTTTGCAAATAATTTTCACGTACTTTTTCGGCATAAGCCAAAGCCCCTGTAGCTACAAAAACTTGGCGTACTTTTGCCAATTCGGTTGTGGTTAGTACACCTGAACCATAGTATTCTTTTAAAAATTGTTTCTCCAATTCGTTGGCGTGTTGTTGAGCAAAAATAGAGAGCAAAGTGATTTTACCTTCTTCAATATCAGACGATGCGGACTTGCCTGTTTCTGCCTCATCACCAAAAACTCCCAAAATATCGTCATGTATCTGAAAAGCAATGCCTAAATTATCGCCATATTCTTTCAGTCCTGCCAACAATTCTTCGCTACCATTGCCCAAAATAGCCCCTAATTGTAAAGCACCTGTAATAGTATAATGAGCTGTTTTGTGTAAATAAATTTTAACTACTTCATTTTCAGTAGCTTGTACTTGTTTTTGCATAGACAACTCTACATCTAACAACTCCCCAATGCCCGTATATAAAATGGTATTTAAAAACGAATTGACGGCTTTGATACGTACAGAGTCCGAAAAATTACTTTCGCCTATCAACCGCATTGCCCAAAACATACCTATATCTCCTAAACAGATACCTTGTGCTACACCATAGTGGTATGCCCCATGCTGAGCTGCTAATGCTTTATGTACGGTAGGTTTTCCTCTCCGCAGGGGACTTTGGTCTATGATGTCGTCATGCACAAGAATAGCCGTTTGAAACACCTCAAAAGCCAAAGCTGCATGAATTACGTCTTTGGTGGCAGTAAGTTGATTAAGTTCATAGCCTAATTTGACCAAGACAGCACGCAACCGTTTTCCGCCTGTATTTGCCTCATTAAATGTTTTGACAAGGTGGAGAAGTAGTGGCGAAACAGCCTCTATTTCTTGTTCGGCAGTTTGTTCGAAGGCAGTTAAGGCATTTTGAATAGCCTCGATAGACTCTTGAAGGTAGGATTTGAATGGAGATACTAACATAAATTGTCTTTAGGTACAACGCAAAAGTACAAGTTAGGAGTATTTAAACAAAAAAACTCTATGAATAGTCATAGAGTTTTTTTGGAGAATTAAGATAGCTTATGCTTCCGCAGCTTCGTTATTTTGTGGAGTTTCCACTACTTTAACTTCTTGCTTTTTCTTTACTGCTTCTGCTTTAGCCTCTTTCTTCTTAGTTTCTTCGGCTAATGAATCTTTTTTAGCTTTTGCTTTTTTGGCAACGTCTGTATCTGCTATTTTTTGATTTTTAGCAACTTTTTCGTTTTTCCAAGCATTAAATTTCGCATCAGCTTGCTCTTGTGTGATAGCACCTTTGTTTACACCTACTTGCAAGTGTTTTTTCAACATTACACCTTCAACAGATAAGATACGGCGAGTTGTATCTGTAGGTTGCGCACCTACCATAATCCAATACAAAGCTCTGTCGATGTCTAATACTATGCTTTCTGGTGTTGCATTAGGATTGAAAGTACCAATCTTCTCGATAAACTTACCATCACGTGATGAACGAGAGTGTGCAACAACGATGTCGTAAATAGCTAATCTTTTACGACCTCTACGAGCTAATCTAATTTTAACCATATTTGTAAAATAATAGATAATTGAGGGAACACGTCCCTCTGTGAACCGCAAAGGTAAGTAGAAATATCGTAGTAACGGTGTGTTGCTTAGAAATTATTTTTTTGAATTAATAGCCTTGTTGAGGGATTACACCACAGGTTTCAATCTGTGTTTGGGTTGTGGTAAAAACTGCAATTTTACCACTGCATATATTTAGCCCGAATCCCCTTCCAACCTATAAAAAAGATGTATAACAAGTACAAAACTTCCCACAATGGATAGCTCCACAGTTTTACACGACTTTGGAGTTGAGTTTGTACGCCAGAGCTTACGCTAATGACCACTATCCACCGTAGAAGCAGCAAACCGCCAGCTATTCCGCACAGCCATTCGTTTTGGTGGTAAATTCCGTAGCCCAAAAGCACCCAAGTCGTCCACCATGTTAGCAACAAAGAGGCATTGAACAAGCCTAATCGGAATTTATCTTCCCATTTGTAATATTTGCTTACAGACAAATGGCGTTTTTTCTGTTGATACCACGCTGCCCATGTAGTTTTAGGAATAGAGGTAGTTTGGGCAGAAGGTTGTAAACAAATAGCCGTTTTTTCACCTACTGCCAACCTATTGACTAACAAGTCGTCATCTCCGCCTATGACCTGAATATGTTTGTAAAAGCCATTATTATCCATAAAAACGGATTTTCTGTATGCCAAATTTCGCCCTACAGCCATGTATGGACTGCCCCACAATGCCCAACTGAGGTACTGCATAGCCGTCATAAAAGTTTCGAATTGGATACAGTCATTCAAAAAAGTATCTTCTTGTTCGTATAAAGATACACCAATCACAAAAGTATTTTTTTCTACAAAATGCTCTGCCATTTGTGCCAACCAATCCTCGCTGTTGGGTTGGCAGTCTGCGTCTGTAAACAGTAGCCATTCGTATTTAGCAGCTTTTATGCCCAACGTAATGGCGTATTTTTTACTACTAAATTCGTCTGGTTTTTCGTCTATTCGCACCATTCTCACCCGACTATCGACTTTTTGTTCATTGAAAATGATAATTCTTGTATTATCATGCGACCTGTCATCTATCAAAATAATCTCAAACAAAGGATAATTTTGTTTTTTTAAGGCTTCAATCAGGCGGGGCAGTTGTTCTTCTTCGTTTTGGGCAGCTACAATAACAGATACGCCTTGTTGTGTTTTTGGGTTGGGTGTTTCTTCTTGTGGCTTGTATAGGGCTAACCTCAAAAAGATAATTAGGTAGTAAAATAGTACAATCAGTGAAGGCACAGCAGCTATGCCAATGAAGATATAGTCGGTTTGAGTAAACATGAGTGCAAATTAAAACGACAATATTACAGCAATGGATTGACTTTTGAAAACAAAGATACTAAAACTAAAATTGTTGGAAAGTTACGACACAATCGTAACTTTGTAGCACTACCTTACTGTAAACAAAACTATGAAAGGAATTATCTTGGCGGGTGGTTCAGGCACGAGGCTGCACCCTCTTACATTGGCAATGAGCAAACAGTTGTTACCTGTTTATGACAAGCCAATGATTTACTACCCTCTGTCTATTTTGATGTTGGCGGGTATTCGTGAAGTGTTAATAATTTCTACTCCGCAAGACCTTCCGAATTTTCAAAGACTATTAGGAGATGGCAAAAGATTGGGTTGTACTTTCCAATATGCCGAACAAGCCGTACCCAATGGCTTGGCACAGGCTTTTGTGATAGGCAAAGAGTTTATTGGAGCTTCGAAAGTAGCCTTAGTCTTAGGAGATAATATTTTTTATGGAGCAGGTATGAGCAAATTATTGCAAGAAAGTAATTCGCCAGACGGCGGTATTGTCTTTGCCTACCACGTACAAGACCCTGAAAGATATGGTGTTGTAGAATTTGATAGCCAAATGAAAGCCTTGTCGATAGAAGAAAAACCCAAACAACCGAAGTCAAGTTATGCCGTACCCGGCTTGTATTTTTACGATAATTCGGTGGTGGACGTAGCAGCCAATATCAAGCCGTCTGCAAGAGGCGAATACGAAATTACAGACATAAACAAGTATTATTTGGAAAAAGGCAAACTAAGTGTACGAGTGTTGCAACGTGGTACGGCGTGGTTAGACACAGGCACTTTTCCGTCTTTGATGCAAGCCTCTCAATTTGTGCAGGTGATAGAAGAAAGGCAAGGACTGAAAATAGGTTGTATAGAAGAAGTAGCATACCGCATGAAATTTATTGATGAAACCCAACTAGCGGAAATAGCTCAACCTTTGATGAAAAGTGGGTACGGGGATTATTTGATGCAACTTTTGAGGAAATAAAAAAATACAACATGATAGAAATTAAAAACGTCAAAAAATCTTTTCAAGGCAAAGAAATCCTCAAAGGCATTAGTGGGGTCTTTCAAAAAGGTGTAACTAATTTTATTATTGGGGCAAGTGGTACAGGCAAAAGTGTCTTACTCAAAAATATAGTGGGTCTAATGACTCCCGAAGAAGGGCAGATATTATTTGATAACCGAGATTTTGTAACAGCCAACCGCCAAGTCCAACAAGACATACGCCGCGAAATTGGTATGTTGTTTCAGGCTTCTGCCCTTTTTGACTCTAAAACTGTGGAGGAAAATGTACGTTTTCCCTTAGATATGCTAACAGAAATGTCTAATAGTGAAAAAAATGACAGAGTAGCATTTTGTTTACAAAGAGTAGGCTTAGAACAAGCTGTTAAGAAAATGCCTTCGGAACTTTCGGGGGGTATGAAAAAAAGAGTGGGCATCGCAAGGGCTATAGTGATGAACCCCAAATATTTGTTTTGCGATGAACCCAATTCGGGCTTAGACCCTCTTACGTCTATTCGCATAGACAATTTGATTCAGGAAATTACCCAAGAGTTTCAAATGACAACAATCGTGGTGAGCCATGACATGAACTCTATCATGGAAATAGGCGAATACATTATGTTCATTTATCAAGGCTCAAAACTATGGGAAGGCGACAATGAAACTATTATGCACGCACAAGTGCCTGAATTACAAGAGTTTGTATTTACCAATAAGTTGATGCGGAAGTTTTCGGGGCGAAAAGATATTTAAAAAATACCATAATTGGGTACGTTGGCAATGGTCGCAGACCTTGACAATCGTACCCAACTTTATACGATTGTAGGTCTGCGACCATTGCCAACGTATAAAAAAGTAAGTATTACAAAATCACTACAAATATTCATTTTCATGCTTTCACTTTCATTACAAAATAAAAAAGCTGTGGTTTGTGGCAGCACACAAGGCATAGGCAAAGCCATAGCTGTAGAATTAGCGGATTTAGGGGCGGAAGTCGTGCTGGTAGCCCGCAATGAAAATGCTTTGCAAGCTACGCTGGCAGATTTACCTACACCTTACCAACAAAAACACAGCTATTTAGTGGCAGATTTTGGCAATTACGAACAATTACAAACGGTAATTACCAACTTTGCAGCTACCCAAAACGAAGTACATATTTTGATTAACAATACAGGAGGTCCCGCCGCAGGTTTAGCCATTGATGCCGAAATAACTGCTTATGTAAAGGCTTTTGAACAGCATTTGGTTTGTAACCAAATTTTGGTAAAAAACTTAGTGCCTTTGATGAAAAAAAGCCAATATGGGCGTATTGTCAATATCATTTCTACAAGTGTGAAACAGCCTTTGCCAAATTTGGGCGTGTCCAACACTATCAGAGGGGCAGTGGCGAATTGGGCTAAAACTTTGTCGGTAGAGTTAGCACCTTTTGGCATTACGGTCAATAATGTATTACCGGGAGCTACTAAAACACAACGATTAGAGGCTATAGTAAACAACAAAGCCCAAAAAACAGGACATTCGACAACAGAAGTAAGCCAAGAAATGATAGCCGAAATTCCTGCACGCCGTTTCGGAGAGGCACAAGAAGTGGCTGCTGCTGCGGTGTTTTTGTGTACGCCTGCGGCTGCCTACATCAACGGCATTAACTTGCCTGTAGATGGTGGGCGTACTGCGTGTTTGTAGGTTTTCTCTATCCAAAAAAATGTACTATAAATTTTTAACCCAATGCTGTTAGCTATTTAACAGCATTGGTGAAGCCCATACTACAGCACCCTCTCCCATATCTCCCCATCTGCAAAATCTATCCGCAAAAAACCAAAATCTCGGTTTACATACAAGTACGTAGCACCAATATTGGGATTAAACTGCATTTGCAATTTGTAAACATTTTGATAGGATTTTTTATTGACTGTGAAATTGTTTAATATAGGTATTTGAATAGTAGCCCAGTCATCTCTTTTATCAAGGGAAATACCTTGCCCCCAAGAAGAACTACTCACACTTGGAAACATACCCGTTGCTGCTTTTTCATTGTGTAAACTAATACCAATAGCATTTTCAACTTTACCCGTTGTAGAAAGACTTGAGGAGTTTTTTTTATATCCTATTGTTAGTCCTGTTATTCGGTAGTCTAAATTTTTGTTATTGAAAGCAGTTTCAGAGATAATATATTGATGTTTACAATAATCAGCACGAATGGGATAGTAAAGGTAATAATCTGTAACTTTAAATATATATTTTATTTGATTAACAGAAGAAATAAATATTATAGAGTCGCCAACTTTATAATTTATCCATTTTTGTTCTTCGGATAGCAAAACATCACGATTGTTTGCACAAGGATTAGTAGGCACAATTTCTTTTTTGCACGCCAACAGCACCATTGCTATTAGTAATAAGATGATATATTTCATGTTTTTTTGAATTAAGAAGGTTAGAAAAAGAATAGCCAATCTTATTATAAAAAACTAAGATTGGCTATTTTGTTATTTTGTGATGACTACTTTATGGATGTTGATGCCCTCAGTAGTTGCAAGTTGCAATACATAAACACCCGCAGGTAGGTGTGCCAAGTTCAATTCCAAAGGTCTTTGTTCGGTCTGTCCCAGTGTATAAACCACATTGCCCAGTAAATCTGTAACAGTCAATCCCTCAAAGCCACTTGTTATTTCAACTTTCACCAGTCCGTCTTCTGTTGGATTTGGATAAACTTTTAACAAAGCCTTGTTACATCTTTCCGCAAAAATTACATCATGAATAGGTGTACCACAAGAGTTGGTAAACCAAGAACAAGGCTGCACACTAACCGTAGTAGAAGGACTACTTAGGAATACCCCAAATGTTTCACCTCCAAATTCTTCTCTCAAACTACCATTTACAGACCATTCATAATGTGTGGCGTAAGGGGCAGGGGCTGTTATCTTCACTTCTACATCTCTGCCTATGCACAGGCGAGGACTACCCACAAAATCTATGTAAGTATTTCTACCAAAAAAAGGCTCAGGGCAAGAGGCAATAAGGTTTGGAAAGTACTTATCCTTGAATTTCTCATTGATTAAATAATCCGTATCCAAGTGCCAAACATTACCTTGTAAAGTTGGCTTGTCGTTGTTTGGGGTCGCACATGGATGCACCTCATGAAATCCTCTAATCCTATCGGCATCTACCACTTCGTAGGGGAATACAGGGTTGATGTAGCCACTTTGGAGGAGGCTGGTGTTCAGGTAGGTATCACTGTCTTCGTCCATGCCTGCGGGTGGTACTACATCTGCCGCCGAGTTGGAGGGGATAAAGGTGTGCCTATCTACGCCTGCGGGGAAATTAATGGTAGCTCCTGCGTCTATCAGGCGTTGGAGGTTTAGCTTCACCTCTTTTTGCGTTTCATAGTAGCTGCCCGAAGCCACATCATAACCCGCCATGCCTGCTCGGTTTCTCTCTTGGCTCACATAACCGCCTATGGGTGTGTACATCATATACACAAAAGAAAGTCGGCTTTCTGTTGTTTGGGCGGCTGGTGGTGCAAAATAAGCTTTGCCATTCAACCTTATAGGGTTAGGAACATAATAAGGAAAAACAGGAATCACTATCCAAAAGACATCTTCCCATTCATATTCAATCACATTTTGTCCCAATAAGCCCTGTAAATCTGTAGCTTTCCTCCCTTGTAAATCTCCATTGACAATAGCAACATTGCGGGTAGTTTGTGGATAACCTGCACCTGCCAATGATTTTTGCCAGTTATTAAATTGAGGGCTTGGACTTGTACCATTATTTGAGATATGGTATTTTATCATTTGTTGGGCAGAAGGCCAGTACAAAGACTCTTTCGTTTCGTTGGCAAGGGTAATTAACCACCCAAACCCCTTGCTTTGTAGCACCTCCCAAACAATCTGTATATGTAGTTGATTGTTTAAGTCAGACAACATCCACTGCATACCTAATGGAATATTTGCCCCACGATGCGGAGAATCTAAGGAAATATAATTGACTACGCCCATCCCTAAATTTTCACGTTCCATCTGTGCCAACTCCGTCCTTGCTATTTGTCCGCCCATGCTTTGTCCTATTACCGCCTGAAATTGCCTAAAGTCTGCACCGTAATCTGTACGCACCTTCTGCATAATTGCCCGCAATACCAAACCATTATTTTCTATATAATCTCCTGATTGCCTGAAATTTACCAACACTACAGAGTAGCCTCTTTTCAACACTTCTTTCATAAAAGGTTGAAACAAAGTTACGCCCCATTCATAGCCTTGTCTGTTCTTTTCATCAAAACATTCTACTATCACAATAGGGTCTTTCATTTTGCCTTCGCAGTTCTTAAATAAAAAGGCATCACCACTTACTACTCCATTATTCTTTGCCCAAGCCCAGCGGGGTGTTGTATTAACGGTAAATGTTTCATCGGGTGCTAAATTGCCTTGTGCATCTATGCGGTTGGTTACTAAATTATCGGAGAACACCCTTTGGGTGTCAGATAAATTCGCAGTTTGGCTTTCATCAGGTACAGGGGCAATAAACTTACAAGCCTGATTAACATAAGCATCATTCATACACTCCCCACAAATAGATGTTTGGTACTGAACTGCTTGCAAAGGTTTAGCTACATAAAGCCAAGAACTTGCTGTTTGTTGCACTATTTTACCTGTTTGGTCTTCGATTTGGTAGGCAAATTGCAATTTTTTGAAACCAGTTGAGGGGTAGTTGATTGTGATTGGTTTTGCAGTTTCAATATTTTGGTAGCCTTTGCCATCTGCAAAATCTATTTTTAAAGCACCAATAGGAGAAGTTGCTGAATAATTAGGTGCAAAATTGGGCTGATAAATAAAAGTGGCTTGCGTACTACTAATGCCTTCTGCCATAGCTGCTGCTAACAAGGTGGTGTGGTGCTTGCCTATTAAGCTCTTGTAGATAAGTGGCAGGACAAGTAAGGGAATTTGCTTATTGTCATAGCTTTTTTGTAGATGACTAAATTTTTCAGTGAGCAAACCTTCTTTCACTACTGCATCTAACTTACTGAAATCTTGCTCTGTACTACGTTGTACCAAACTGTAAAGAGCCTGTATTTGCATAGCTGTATGGGTTTGCGTTTTGGATTTTTCTATTAGCCCAACCACCAAACTATCTAATCTTGGTGGAGTGTAGGTGGGGGGATTGTTTGGATTTTGTGCCAAGAGTGGATAGATAAAAAGCCACATCAAGCACATTTGTAACATAGCTTTCAGGCGGTGCTTTTTTGTATTACACAGATACAGACTGAAGCCTATGTTACAAGTTTTAGCCTTGTGGGGGAGTTTACTAAATGTTGCACACTATTGTTTTAATAAATGATAAAATATTTTTCAAATATGTAAGATTTTTGTAAGATAAAAAAGAAAAATGAAAAAATTATATATTCCTCACAAAGTACAAAGTTGAAAAACAGCCAATTATTACAACTATCTAAAAAGCCCCAAAGATGTAAACTGCTACAGCTTACATCTTTGGGGCTTTTAATTTTTTGTATATTAGACATTATTAAGGTCTGTAGCATAGACTTTAGTCTGTGAATTAATTAATTGATTATCAAAACATTAAAAAAACAGACTAAAACTATGCTACAAAATCCTAATAACTTCCATTACCTTTTATTTTTATTCAACTTATCAAAGGCTTCTTTGGCTTTGCGGGCTATTTCTTCGGCACTGTCTTTTACTTGTTCCATGACATTTTCCATAGGTTTCATGGTGTGTTCAAAGTCCTTTTGGTAGCTTTGGGCAGTTTCTTTCATGTCATCAAAATATGTTTTCTTTTGTGAATTGCGGTAGCTGCCATTCAAAATTGCGTCATATTCGCCAGACCTTACCCAGTTAATCAATTCAACGACTCTTATCACAGGGAAAGGGTGTGTAAGGTACAGCGTATTCATCAATTTGTGCATATTGTCCAACATCGAGTTAGACTGATTGTATTCTTCGGCTTGTTTAATAAATTCGCCTAAATCCATATCTTCTATCAAATTACCGCCTGTGAGTTTCATCAAAGAACGAATCACAGCATCAGGATTTTGGTTAGCTAAGGCTTCGGCTCTGTCTGCACTCAACTCACTTTTTCTGTCCCATTCTCTTAGTGCCAAAATCAATGCTTCCAACGCCAAACCTGTAAGTGGCACTTGCAGAGCATATTGCGACAACATCAACAAGACGTGCAACAATGTTTTGTAAAGCACATGACCACTTTTGATATGCCCCATTTCATGCCCCAACAGTCCTATCATTTCGTCTTCTGTGTTAAAAGAATTGACAATAGACGAATTGAGTACAATAAACGGATTGTCCCAACCTACGGCATAGGCATTGACGATAGGGCTTTGGCTCACATACAATTCAGGAACTTTGGGCATATCCAACACTTTGCAAGCCTCTAAATGTAGTTCATGTAGTTTGCCAAATTGTTTGGGAGATACCCTAACGGCAGAGGCTAAGGTTGCCAAACGAATAGATTTTTCAAAAGTGGGGCTAAACATTGCCTTAATGATAGTGTCTAAGGCAGGAATGGCTTTAAGGGCTTTGAGGGCGGTACGGTCTGCGGGGTGTTCCCATGCAGCCGACTGAATACCCGTCAAATAGATTCTTTTGTGCGAAGATTTTACTAAAGATTGCATAAAAAATAAAGGTGAAACAGTAAATAAATAGTGGATTTGGTTGGGTTTTATAGGTTTGACGTATGTTTTCTTACACGAAAATAACTTCTAAATAGTTGTTATTTTTTACAAATCCTCAATAATTTTTCACCTACGTATATACCTTACGTTCTGTCGATTTTATTTTGTATCACTTAAACAATCAAAAAGATGATACGCACTATCAATAAAAAGACTAAGCAGAATAAAAAAGCCTCTCATTTACTTTCTCTTCCAGAGCTAAAATACTTGGCTATGCGATTGGCTGCCCACGAAAACAACGAAGTAGAGCCTGTCATGGTTGCTGACACACAAAAAAGAAAGCAAGGTGTTTATGCACACCGCAAAGACAAACAGCTACACAATGTCATCAGTGATTTGGCTTTATTAGGAGGTTTGGTGTTGCTTACTTCGGTTTTTCTTTCTTTGGTGCATTAATGAATTTAACTTATAGTACAGCAAATTATAATTATGATTTCAATATGAGTGATATTTTTGATGAGTACAATAAAATGTGCCATTAGGCACTACATATTGGTAGAAAAACAAGCCCCATCTCTATCCTTTTGTTTCTTTAGTAGCCAGAAAGGTGATGGGGTGCATAGGTATTTTCTACCAAACAGCAGTTGTGGCAGCAACGTAACAGCTATGAATAGCAGCAATGTAACTTCTTGGGGAGCAAGGTTAGATTGAACTCCAGCTATAACAGACAACGCACCAGAAAGTAACGGCAGAACCTACAGGGTACAATATTGGAATGTGCTTGCCCCCATACGATTTACACTTTAGCCAAAGACAGCAGCAAAATACAGTTGGTAGTGGAACCTCATCAGGGTTTAGTTGCGGGTCAGCAGTACGGTTATTGGGTGTGGTATTTGTGTAATAGAACATTGCAAAATTACTTCACAAGCCCTACTAACTTCCAGTTACTAAGTGGAATGGCAGACAGAGAAACTCCCAAAGAGGAAACTTTGGCAGTGGTCGAAGCCCCTACCAATAGTTTGCAAGTGTATCCAAACCCAGCGAAACAGTCGGCAGTTATCAGTTATCAGTCATCTGTGAATAGCCAACAGCCGATAGAATTAGTAGTGGTAGATGTCTTAGGCAGAGAGGTTTACAAAGAAACTTCACAAAGTCCAATTTTACGCACTAACTTGAATGTGAGCCAGTTGGCTGCGGGAGTGTACTTGGTAAAAGTGCAGGACGGTGAGCAAAAGGTTGGTGGTAGAGTAGGTTTTCAGTAAGCAATAAACAGTGGAAATGATTTGCTATTGACTTAGTAGAACAAATTTTAAAACTTTTATTGTTGGTTCAACAAAATTGTGTACCTTTGTATGCAAGAACAACAGAGTAGGGGAACAAAATAGTCCCCTACTTTTTTTATGATACTACCATGAATTTATCCGAAAAATTGAGTCAAATTATTACCGAAAAACTCATCGAAAATCCAGATGTTTTTTTGGTAGAGGTAAATGTGCAGCTAAGAGGCGGTATGGGAAAGGTGATGGTGGTCTTAGACGGCGACAACGGTGTGAAAATAGCCGACTGTTCGAAAATTAGCCGACAGTTAGGAGCTATTATCGAAGAAGATAATTTGATAGACACAGCCTATATTTTAGAAGTTACTTCTCCGGGTATTGGAGAACCTTTGAAATTACCTCGACAGTACCAAGCTAATATCGGCAGACTGTTGAAGGTGGAGCAAAAAGATGGCAGTGTAGTAGAAGGAACTCTGAAAGTGGCTACCGAACAGCAAATTGTGATAGAGCCGAAAGTGGAGGAGAAAAAAAATAAAAAGACAGCCAAAGGTTTGGGTATTCCAATAAAGGCATTGAAAGTTCAAGAGGAAAGTAGCGAAACTACGGTGCTTTATACCAATATTAAAACGGCAGCCGTTCAGTTGGTGTTCTAAAGTACATTCGCCTTTAGGCGAATAGCTTGATAGTCAATGTATTCGCCTAAAGGCAAATATACTTTTGTTTTGTCTTTTAGAATAAGATTATGTTAGAGTTTATTAAGGTTTTGTAACATAGACTTTAGTCTGTGGACTAATTACTTGATTAGCAATGTATTACAAACACAGACTAAAGTCTATGCTACAGACTTTAATAGCCTCTATTCTTTAAATAAACCAGCAAAAAATTAAACACTTATATACAAAATGGAAGCAGGACAGTTAATTGAGTCGTTTGCAGAATTTGCAAAGACCAAAAATATTGACAGACCTACTATGATAAGAGTAGTAGAGGACGTATTTCGCACCATGATTCGGAAGGTATATAACACTGACGAAAACTTTGATGTGATTATTAACACAGACAAAGGAGATTTGGAGATTTGGCGTTACAGAGAAATAGTGGAGGACGAGGACGACTTTTTTGATGAAAACAAACATATTTGGATATCGGAAGCCAAAAAAATTGAAAAAGACTTTGAAATTGGCGAACAGTACGCCGAAGAAATTAAGTTAGAGGCTTTTGGTCGCCGTTTGGTACAAACTGCCCGCCAGACTTTAATCCAAAAAATTAAGGATTTAGAAAAAGAAGTATTGTTTAACAAGTACAAAGAATTGGTAGGCGAAATTGTAGTGGGCGAAGTGTACCAAGTATTGGGCAAGGAGATTGTGGTAACTGACTCTGAAAAAAATGAACTAGTATTGCCAAAATCAGAACAAATCTACAAAGACCGTTACAAAAAAGGCGACCCCATCAGAGCCATTGTGCATAGGGCAGAAATGATAAACGGTAATCCAAAGATTATCCTTTCTCGTACTTCGCCTATTTTCATGGAAAGACTGTTTGAGGGCGAAGTGCCAGAAGTGTACGAAGGCGTAATTACGATTCGCAAAATTGTGCGTGAACCCGGAGATAGAGCCAAAGTAGCCGTAGAGTCTTATGATGACCGTATAGACCCTGTGGGTGCTTGTGTGGGTATGAAAGGCTCACGTATTCATAGTATCGTAAGAGAATGTTGCAATGAAAATATTGATGTGATTAACTACACAGAAAATATAGACTTGTTGATTTCCAGAGCTTTAGCTCCTGCAAAAGTTACGGCTATTAAGATAGACGAGAGAAAAGGCAGAGCTTCTGTAACCTTGAAAAGAGACCAAGTTTCTTTGGCGATTGGCAAAAATGGACAGAACATCAAATTGGCAAGTAAATTGGTTGCTTTGGAGATAGACGTTTACAGAGAAAACGAAAACGAGGAGGAAGAGGAAGATGTAGAATTGACAGAATTTTCTGATGTATTGGAAGAGTGGATTATCGAGGAACTCCAACGCATCGGTCTGGACACTGCCCGCAGTGTATTGACCCTAACTCGTGATGAATTGATACGCCGTACAGACCTTGAAGAAGAAACAGTTGATTTTGTTTTAGAGGTTTTGAAGAAAGAATTTGAGTAAAATACTTATTAAAAAAGCCAACTAACGATAAGTCTGTTGGCTTTTTTATTATCTTAGGTTAAAATTTACCCTTTCTTCAACCTTTTCGCCTCGTCTTCTGCTCCTGTGCTGCGTCTTTCTACAGCCTTCATTTGTGTATTTCCGAAGTTATAAGTAAAGTTAAATTTCACCTGTCTGCTTTCCCAACGTCCACTTGCTTCCATATACAAACCGCCAAATTGGTTAATACCTTTCCAAGGGCTTGTAAAGAGTACGTCTGTTACAGAAACCCTCACAGTACCTTGTTCTTTGAGGATTGTTTTTTGTACGCCTAAATCCAAACTACCCAAAGCATTGGTCGCAAAAGTACCCCCCCAAACACCCGGTGAGTTGTACCAGCCAGAAATTTCCACAGTCCAACCTTTGGGCAAAGTAAATGTATTTTGACCATAGAAATTTACAGTGAAAACATCTCTCGAAATAGTTTTACCATCACCAAAATCTGCGTCATAATGTGCATTAAAGGCATTAAGATTGGCATAAAACATCCACCAATTTTTGATAGGTAAAGGCATACTCACACTCAAATTGATTACTCTTTCTGTAGCCAAGTTGCGAGGCTCTAAATACGTGCCGTCGCGTCCTGTAGTGTCTGTGAGTTGGGCAAAATAATCTGTGGTTTGGCTAAAACTAAGGGCAGTTGTTACTGCGTAGGCGTAAGTATGCGAAATTTGCACGTTATTCGTGTACTGTGGGCGTAAAAACGGATTCCCTCTTTGGTACGTCAATTCGTCCAGTTTAAACTCAAATGGGTTCAAATCTTGGTAGTTGGGTCTGTCTATTCTTCGGCTGTAGGTCAAAGCAAAGGCATTTTTTGGATTCAGATTGTACGTAATACCTGCACTTGGGAAAAAGTCCAAATAATTTCTACTCACAGTATTCAAAGCATTATTTTGTGTACTTGTCAATTTACCTTCCGAAACTGTATGTTCTGCACGCAACCCCGCCTGAAAATCCCATTTGCCTGCTTTGCGTTTGTAGCTGA
>CANGYA010000093.1 GCA_947457925.1 Cytophagales bacterium
AGTGGTAAATTTTTAGTGCTATCAATATAAAAAGTATTGGAAGTAATAAAATTATTTTGTAATTAATCGTTAGAAAAATAGCAAAAATCCACCAAAAAAGATAGTTTTTTTTAGTAAAAAAAATATCTTTTGTATCAATATAATTGACTAATAGCTGTTTAAACAGCAGAGCAAAACACAATAAACTAAGACTTTCTATCGCAAAAGACCTCGTGCTATACACTAAAAAAACAGAGAATCCTACAAAAATTAACAATAATATTTCTTTAAACAGGTCATATCGGCTTGCTTGTGCCAAAGTAGGTATGCAATAAGCTAATGCAATGACACTTACTAAACAATTTACATATTCAAGGAATAAATAAGAAGGAAATAGTTGATAAAAAATATAAAAAAATATAAAAAATGTGGGGCTACCATGTTGGAATAGTTGCTGCCAATTTCCCTTGTCCATAGCTTGTACGACCTGAAAATTAAAAACAGAGTCATACTCCGCTAATCCTATCTGATTTAAGCCATAGATACGAATAAAAAATAATAAAATAAATACAAAAAAATAAACTACTTTTAGGAATTTGTCTTGCATAAGTCATCAATAAAAATCCCTAAAAGTTAGCAAACTTTTAGGGATTTGAAGTTAAACAATCAAAAGATAACTAAGTAATTAACTTATTTTTTTAATTGTAACAGTCGCATCATTTTTTCATAAATAGCAATGTTTTCATAAATACCCGCAAACTCCATAGCTCCTGCACCAAACGCAAAAACAGGCACCATAACCGCAGTGTGATAATCTGTAGAAAACTTGCCTTCTACTTGTCCTTGTTGAATGTTGCCACCGACCAAGCTCAAACCGCCAGTTTCATGGTCTGCCGTAATAATCACTAAAGTTTCGCCATCTTGAGCTGCAAACTCCAAGACCTCACCAATCGTTTTATCAAAATCCAATAACTCATCAACTACATATTGTAAGTTATTGTCGTGTCCGCCCCAATCTATTTGCGAACCTTCTACCATTAAGAAAAAGCCTTTATCTCCGCCATTTTTCTTCAAAATCTCTAAGGCTTTGCGTGTAGAAATAGACAACATATCACCACGTCCTTCGCTATATTTAGGCATTCCGTCTTCTGCCAACAACGCCACAAATTTGGTTTTGTCTGTAGATTTTACAGCTTCAATATTATCTAAAAGGGTATATTTTTTAGTTTGTAATTGTACTAATAAATCTTTTTTATCTTTTCTTTTTGAGAAAAATTGTTTACCTCCACCAATTACCACATCTACGTCTGTGTTCAATAAATCCGCAGCTATTTCTTCTTGCATTTTGCGGTGTTTTTGGTGAGCTATAAACGAGGCAGGTGTGGCGTGTGTAACCGAACTTGTAGCTACTAAACCTGTTGCTAAACCTCTTTTTTCGGCAGTTTCTAAGATAGTTTCTTGCGAAACAGTGTCTTTATCTACACCAATAGCTGCATTATAGGTCTTTTTACCAATAGAAAAAGCCGTTGCCCCTGCTGCGGAATCGGTAATGTAACCTTCGGCAGAATAAGTTTTGTGCAAACCCACCACAGGACATAACTCAAAGTTTAATTTGCCTTGATTGGCTGTCATACCCGCATAAATTTGTGTTAATCCCATGCCATCACCTATCATTAATATAATATTTTTAGGTTTTTTGGCAGACATTCTTTTTTCTACAGGAATTTCTTTTTGTGGGTGGTAATTACTATGTGTAACGACTTGTACTTGTGCCATGCTCATTTGTGGCAAGCCTAAGCCCAAAGTTAAGCCCAAGACAGGTAAGTAATGTAATAGATTTTTCATGTATTTCATGTTAAAATTACTTTGCTATTCGCAAAAATCACGCAAAGCTAAAACTAAAGCTGTAGATTTATTTTCTTGACGGATTAAATTTTAGGTAGATGTAAATTAAGTAACAAGAAAAAATAAATATTCATTATTTTCTTAGTGAACTTGTGTCCTTGTGGTTCATTTACAAATAGTTACCAAAAATTGTAAACTATATTTTATTGATTTTCACTACTTACTATCTTATTTTTCCATAAAACTCCTGAATATGTGCCTTTATTTGGTTGTCAAAAACAGTTTTCTTGTCCAAAAAATCTATGGTAATTGGCAAATAATAAATAGGTAAATTTTTTAATAATGGTATTAAATCTGCCTCTTTCAACCTTACCATGTCTTTTTCTGTTGTCAAAACCACCTTATTAGGCATATTTTCATACTTGGTATAAATTTTTTTTAAGTATTCTACATCTTGTGCAGTGTAAGTATGGTGGTCTTTAAAACGCAGGTGTTCAAGCACTTGGTAGTCTGGATTAGCTTGTAATTCTTCTACAAGTTGGTCGGCTTGTGCAATGCCTGTTAGTAAAATAATATTGGCTTTTTGAGGTAAATTAAAAGTCGTATCGGGTAACAAGGGTTGCCAAGATTGGTACTTGATTGTAGTAAAATAAACATTTGTTGCAGCTTGTAAATATGGGCGTAATTTGTTTGTAATGTCTTTTTGTTTTTCCAAAGATAATTCTGTGGGACACTTCGTAACTATCACTATATCAGCTCTTTTAGCCCCTACCCTTCTTTCTCTCAACAAACCAGCAGGCAACACAAAGTCATTGTAAAAAAGCCGTTGGTAGTCCGTCAGTACGATTTGCAAACTACCTGTAATGCTGCGATGTTGAAAGGCATCATCTAACAAAACAACCTGTAAAGAAGGAAATATTTTAAGCAAATTTTTTACTCCCACTACCCTTTTTTCACAAACAGCCACAGCTATTTTTGCAGCATATTTACTAAAAAACTGCATAGGTTCATCGCCTATCAGTTTGGCAGTAGGTTGAGTAGTTTGGTAAAAAGAGGTAGGCGGAATTGTCTGTTCAGTAGCCAGCACAAAGCCTTTGGTAGCCCTGCCGTAGCCTCTACTCAAAGTGGCGGTTTGGTATTTTTCTGCTAATAACCTAATAAGGTACTCTATGTGTGGCGTTTTGCCAGTTCCGCCCACAATCAAATTGCCGACAATAATCGTAGGAATAGGCGGCATATAACTTTTCAGGTAGTTGTTATTGTAAAGGTAGTTGCGTAAAGTGCTAATTCCACCGTACAAGGCAGCAAAAGGATATAAAATTCGCAACAAAGAGCTTATTTTCTTCATCAATTCATAAAGTGCTTAGGGCTGCAAAGGTAGTGGCTTTGGTAAGATTTGAGAAGGTAGGTAGATTTTTTTATGTTGAATCAATATTTTAGTACCTCACCCCTCTCCAAATAGAGAAGCTACCGAAATGAAACGGTGGGGCAAGTTTTTAACAAATAAACATATTTTTTCTGTAGCATAAGTTTTAGTATATTTGCTCAAAGAATTATGTAAACAGTTTTGAAAAAATATTCTAAAAATGAAAATAAAATTAAGAGAAATTACACAATATTTAGAACAAATAGCCCCGCCTGCGTACCAAGAAAGTTATGATAACTCTGGCTTATTAGTAGGCAACCCTGCCATGACCGTAACGGGTATTTTGTGTAGTTTGGACTGTGTGGAAAGTGTGATAGACGAGGCTATTGCAAAAAACTGCAATGTGGTAGTGGCACACCACCCTATTATTTTTGGTGGGCTAAAAAGATTGACAGGGAAAAACTATGTAGAAAGAACTGTTATCAAGGCTATCAAAAATGACATTGCCATTTATGCCATTCACACCAATTTAGACCATGTTTTGAATGGAGTAAGTGCAAAAATTGCGGAAAAAATCGGCTTGCAAAATCTTCGCATTTTAGCCCCTAAAAAACAATTACTCAAAAAACTAACAACTTTTGTACCTACTGCACACACAGAAAAACTGCTAACGGCTTTGTCTGCGGCGGGTGCAGGCAATATCGGCAATTATACAAATTGCAGTTTTACAGTACAAGGCGAAGGTACTTTTCAACCTAATGAAAAAGCTAATCCGCATATTGGTACAGCTAATTCACTTGAAAAAGTACAAGAAACTCGTATAGAAGTCATTTTTCCATCTTATTTAGAAGGGCAAGTGCTAAGTGCCATGCGAAAAAACCACCCTTACGAAGAAGTAGCTTATTATGTGCATAGTTTGGAAAACGAAAACCAAGAAGTAGGGGCTGGTATGCTTGGAGAACTACGAGAGTGTGTGTACCCACAAGAGTTTTTGCAACACCTCAAACAAGCCATGCAGCTAAAAGTAATTAAACACACGCAACTTTTTGATAAACCTATTAAAAGAGTGGCGGTTTGTGGCGGTGCGGGCAGTTTTTTACTAAAAAATGCCTTGTCTGCCCAAGCTGATGTTTATATTACGGCAGATTATAAGTACCATGAATTTTTTGATGCAGAAGACAAAATCACAATCATAGACATAGGACATTATGAAAGTGAAGTATTTACCAAAGATTTATTGGCAGACTTTCTACAACAAAAATTTGCTGATTTGCCTATTCAGATAGCCAGTACCAATACAAACCCCGTAAGCTACTTTTTTTAACTACTCACCCAATAGAGTTTCAGCGTAATTACATTACTTTGAAACTCTATTGCTGTTTCATACATCTTTAATTCTTATGCCTCAATATTCTTTTACGCCACAAAACCCTTTTATTCGTTGGGGTATTATTGCTTTTGCTGTACTAATTGGTCTTGTGTCTATTATTTATACCAATATGTTGGTAAATAAATTAGTAGATAGAGAACAAAGACAAGTAGATTTATTTGCAAAAGTGCAATCTTTTGTAGTAAATTCTAATGAGAATACAACTTTTTTGGTTACAGAATTTGTTGATGCCAATTACTTTATTCCTGTAATTTTAACAGACGATAAACGCAACCCTATCAGTTGGCGGAATATAGAAATTCCCGAAGATGCGAATAAGCAAGTGTATTTAAAAGAGTTGATAGAGGAAATGCAGGCAGAAAGAAAACCCATTGTAGTAGATTTGGGAGAAAATATGAAGCAATACATTTATTATAAAAATTCAAAATTAGTTTCTCAACTGCGTTATTTTCCTTATATACAGTTGTCGTTTATAGCTGTTTTGTTTGGTATTATTTACATGGTGTTTTCGGCTGCCCGCAAAGACGAGCAGAATAGAGTCTGGGTAGGTTTAGCCAAAGAAACTGCCCACCAATTAGGCACACCGCTATCTTCTTTAATGGCGTGGGTAGAGTATATGCGTGCAGACGATAGTTTTGACCAAAGTGTAGCTACCGAAATAGCCAAAGATGTGCAGAGATTAGAAATGATAACTGCCAGATTCTCGAGCATAGGTTCTATTCCTATCTTGAAACAAGAAAATATTGCGGAGAGTATAGACAGTATAATGAACTATTTAGAAAAAAGAATTTCTAAAAAAGTCAAAATTAAGATTAGCTATGACCACCAAGAAAATTTTGTTACACAACTGAACAAATCTTTGTTTGAATGGGTGATAGAAAACCTTTGTAAAAATGCCGTAGATGCGATGCCAACGGGTGCAGGCAGCATTTTTATTGCGGTAGAGAAGGCAAAAGACAAAAATATGATACAAATAGACATTACGGACACAGGCAAAGGAATTCCTATTAATCAAATCAAAACTGTTTTTAAAGCAGGGTTTACGACCAAAAAAAGAGGTTGGGGCTTAGGGCTGACCTTAGCCCAACGTATTATAGAAGAATACCATCAAGGAAAAATCTGGGTGCTTCGTTCCGAAATCAATGTAGGCACAACTTTTAGGATTTTGCTGCCTTTGAAATAAAACCCCGAAGTGTTCACTTTATTGCTAAAAACTGTTCTATTACGAACAGTTTTATAAACAAAAATCTTATTAACTATTTGTTTATCAAACAGTTAATAAGATTGGCATGTAGTTGGCATTCTGATAATCAAACATAAATACTTAAAAATATGAAATCATTGATTTTAGTTTTCGCCATCACATTCTCTATCAATACATTATCTTTTGCTACTACTAACAACACTGTAGAAGTTCCTCCTACAAGTAATATTAACATTCACTTCTTAGGAGATTTAATAGAAGAAGACGCAAACACAGAACAAGGTGTTCAGTTATTTGAAACACAAATGCCTCAAAACTTTTTATTGCAAGTAGTTGAAAATAATGCAAGACAAGAAGACCAAGCCTATATTTCGGATTGGAAAAATACAAAAATAGCTGCTTCTTTCTTACAAGACGTAATTGAAGAAAATAGCAACCAAGCTAAATAAACATTACCAACCTCCTTACTTTAAAAAAAATAAAAATAAAATTCTTGCTATGCAACCCTTTTAAAATTTTAGGTGTCTTTATAGCAAGAAAAAAAACAAAACAATCCACAACAAAACAAAAAATACTTACTACTATGAAAACTCTTGCATTAATTTTCGCTATGGCAATCAGTCTTAACCAAGTTACTTTTGCCAACCATGACAGTACCAAAGTAGCCCATAAAGCTATTGTTCATACTACAAAAGCTCAAATTTCAAGCACTTTCTTAAATGATTTGATAGAAACAGATGCTTTGTTAGAAAAAGACGTTGAATTATTTGAAACTAAAATCTCTAAAACCTTCTTGCAAGATGTGATAGAAAGAGATGCGGTATTAGAAGACCAAGATTATATTTCGGACTTCAGAAACTTGAAAATAGCTCCTAACTTTTTGCAAGCTGTTATTGAGGAAAATACTAACAGAGCTAAATAGTTATCTATCAAGCACTTGTAAAAAACAATAGGCTACTACATAACTGTTAGCAAAAACTCATCATACAACTAATATTTCTAAAAGGAATGTTAGTTATATGATGAGTTTTTTTACAGACACGAATATATCATTTTTCCTACAACCGAATACCCATCACCAGAATATCGTCCCGTTGGTCTGTCCCTTCTTTGTGATTATCGAGAGTTTGTTCGAGAAAGGCTTTTTGTTCCTCTAGGCTTTTGTCTTGAACAGTAGATAGCATCTCCTCAAAACGTCTTTCAGAAAAACTTTTACGTTCCTTGTCATTTTGGTCAGCATAACCATCTGAACCCATGTAAATCATTGTGTTTTTGGGTAAAACTAAGTTTACATTTTCAAAACTTTTACCAGTTTCAATAATACCACCTATAGACTTGCGTGAACCCTTGATTTTTTGTACTTGTTTTTGTACAGGATTATAGAGATACAGAGGACGTTTGGCAGCAGAAAAATCCATCAAAATCTCATTTTCGGTTTCTTCCCATTTCACCACCAAAATATCCATACCATCTGTATTGCGAGTTTGTTCTTGTTGCAATACGACCTGAATTTGTTCGTGCAAGGATTCCAAAATCAAATGAGGTTCGTAAATTTTCAACATTTTAATAATCCTATCCAAAATTGCTGAACCTATCATAGTCATAAATGCCCCTGATACGCCATGTCCTGTGCAATCGGCTACAATCAAAAATTTGTGCGTATCAATTTTAGTTGCCCAATAAAAATCACCCGACACAACATCTTTTGGACGATAAAGGATAAAATAGTCTTTGAGTAAATAATCTAATTTCTCTTTTGTAGGCAAAATAGCTTTCTGAATCAGTAAAGCAGACTCAATACTTTTCGATATTTTTTGACGATATGCCTCTAATTCTTCATTTTTTTGCAATACCCAATCTCTTTGCGTGGTAATTTCTTCTTGGCTTTGGTGCAATTCCTCATTCGTAACTTGAATTTCCTCGTAGGCAGCTTTCAAGGCTTCGCCTTGCCTTTCTATTTCTTTGGTTCGGCTCTTAACTTTTTCCTCTAAAATACGATTTTGTCTTTTGATTACACCCATTCGCACTTTATAAAATATAATGCCACTCAACAGAAAAGCAGTAATAGCGAAAGTTCTAAACCACCAAGTTTCCCACCAAGCAGGCAAAATAGTAACAGTAATACTTGCACCTTCTTCATTCCATACACCATCATGGTTGGCGGCTTTTACACGAAAAATATACGTCCCTGCGTCCAAATTTGTGTAAGTTGCCTCGTTACGATTACCCACATAGTTCCACTCTTTTTCAAAAGGTTCAAGTCTGTAAGCATATTGATTTTTTTCGCTAACTGTAAAACTCAAAGCAACAAAATCAAGAGAAAAAACGGACTCTTTGTGTGTAAGTTGAATTTCTTTGGTTTGGCTAAGACTTTGTTTGAGAATAGAATCCGCTGCACCTATTTGCACAGGCTTATTAAAAAGTCGTAAACCTGTAAGCACTACAGGCGGAAGATGTGGATTTTCGTTAATTTTTTCAGGAAAAAAAGCCGTATAGCCATTTGTGCCACCAAAAAAGAATTCCCCTTCTGCACTTTTGCAAAAAGAATGAGGTTTAAACAAATTGCTTGGCAAACCATCACTTTTTTCATAATTTCTAAACTCATTAGTTTGCGGATTGAAAACTACAATACCTTTGTTGGTGCTTATCCATAAATTGCCTTTTTTGTCCTCCAAAAGTCCATTGATGCTTTTGCTTGGCAGGGCATGACGAGTAGCATGCGACTGAAATTTATTACCTTCCACCATAATATTCAGTCCATCATTTGTTCCTATCCAAAAATTACCATGACTATCTTCTAAAAAACAGTTAATCGTATTGTCGCTAATACTTGTCGTATCTTTCTCATTACGAGTGAATTGCGTAATTTTTTGAGTACGCATATCAAATTTATTTAGCCCTAAAGTCGTGCCTACCCAAATGTTATGTTGCTTGTCTTCATAAATCACACGAGTTAAATCATTGCTAATTGCATTTGTAGTAGTTGTGGTAAAAGTTTTAAAAGTTTCGGGTTCTTCAGAGAGTAAAATATTAAATCCTCCGCCAAACGAAGCTATGAGCATTTGCCCTGTTTCTTGACTTTGCTTAATAGAAAATATGTTGGGAAGGGTTTTAAAATTGCGAAATTGCTTTTTCGTTTCATCAAAAAGACTTAAACCTTGTCTACCCCAAGTACCTACCCAAATGCGGTTTTTATTATCTTCATAAATTGTCAAAACAGGATTATTACCCAAAGAATTTGGGTTGTTAGGTTCTTGAGTGTAGTAGGTAGTTTTGTCTCCATCTCGCACCGCCAAACCACCTTCTGTACCAATCCAAAGCCGATTTTTGCTATCTTTAAATAAGGCATTTACAGTTTGGTTTTTGAGAATTACATCAGGTTTCGAGAACTTTTTGGAATATTTATCTGCAATATTTACACCACCCGAAAATGTCCCAGCCCATAACCTATCTTGTCGGTCTAAATACAAAGACCAAACACTAAAATCGTTGATGCTTTCGGTATCGTCAGCATTAGGCAGGTAAGGCTGAAAACGCATAGTTTCCAAATCTAATTGATTTAAACCCATATTTTCTGTAGCAAACCAAACAGAATTTCCTTTACCAATAATTGATTTCACAAATGGTACAGCTACTTTTGGGTTTTCTTTGATTGCAATATGTTCAAAAACTCCTTTTTCGGTTGAAAATTTATCTAAACCTCTTTCTGTACCTACCCAAATGTTATTTTTAGCATCTTTATAAAGACTTGTAATGTTTTTGTAACAAACAGATTCGGGTTTACCTTCTTGGTATTCGTATTGTTTAATTTTTTTGGTTTTTAAGTCAAAATGGAATAAGCCGCCGCCAAAAGAACCAATTAGCAATTCTTGTGGCGAAGTTTCTATTAAGCACATCAATTCCCAATCTGTAAATCTAGGATAAGGCGTAAATTTTTGTGTCTTTTTGTCAAAATAGTATAAGATATTTCCCGCAGCCACCCAAAATACGCCTTCACTGTCTTGCCACAAGGCATGCACCATTTTTTGCTCGACTTCTTGATTTCTTACAAAACGGTTATAACGAGGGTCATAATGATGTAAACCGCCGCCTGCCGTACCTACCCAAACGGTTTTATTTTGGTCTTCGGCTAAGACATTGATGTAATTATTGGCTAAACTGTAAGAATTTTTGGTGTCGTGTTTATAAATCTCAAAGGTGTAAGCATTATAACGGTTTAGTCCGTCTTGCGTACCTATCCAGATATAACCTTGCGAATCTTGTAAAAAACAAGTAATCGTATTATGAGAAAGCCCTTGGTCTGCGTTTAAATGCCTAAACTTGAGGCTTTGGGCATGGGCATAAAATAATGTGCTTGAAAGAAACACCCAACAAAGGAGTATGTAGAAAATCTTTCGTATCATTTTATTGAGGTTTGGTAGTAATGGTTAAGGAATATCATCTTTAAGTACTGTGTACATAAACACACATTAAAATAGATTGCTTATACACACCTCAAAAGTAAGTCATAGATAGGTATTTTATGAATACAATCAAAGTTTTATCACTCAAGTTCTCATACATAAATATCTTTTTTTAGCCAGTTTTATTAGCACTACGCCCCTATCTCCTTTTTCAGAGCCTCTACTGTCCGTTCAAATAAATGGTATAATTGGTTTTGTTCTGCTAAAATTCTTTCAAAGTTTTGCTGCCTTGCAGCCTCATAATGCTCTTTAATAAGGTCATGCAAAGCTATTGCCCCAATCGTAGCCGTAAGCCCTTTGAGTGTGTGCAAATGATTTGTAACTACTGTATATTGTTCAGTCATGCAATTCTCTTTAATACTTTGCAACAAATTTTCCACATCTTCTTCAAAAGAAGTAATAACTATTTTTAGTTTAGTAGAATTATTTTTTGTAAATTTTTTTAATTGTTCTATTACTTTTAGATTAATCCAATCAGAGGTTTGATATTGTGGTGTCTTTGGTAAATTTAGAGTTTCCAAAGACTTTAGTTTATTTGGCAGCCATTTTAGTATTTTTTCGCTAATTTGTAAGGGAGCTATTGGCTTAGACAAATAATCATTCATACCCAAATCTATGTATTTTTGAGCATCTTCCTCCATTGCATTTGCACTTAACCCAATAATAATAGTTTCAGGTTTCAGTTTTTTGATGAGGGCGGTGGCTTCTACCCCGTCCATAATAGGCATCATAATATCCATAAAAATAAGGTCATAATCTTGCCGTTTCACTTTAGCAACAGCCTCCTCACCATGATTAGCCAACTCTACCTCACAGCCTAATTGTTCCAACATGATTTTGGCAACTTCCTGATTGACCGCAACGTCTTCTACTAATAAAACTGTAATAGTTTGAAAATCAATTTTTTGTGTCGTAGTTACTGATAAATTTTCAGGGTGCTGTATGGGTAAAACCTGCATAGGAATTGTAAACCAAAAACTACTTCCTTTGCCTATCTGACTTTCTACACCTATTTCTCCACCCCAAAGTTCTACCAACTGTTTGCAAATAGAAAGCCCCAAACCCGTACCTTGCTGTTTTGTATTTTGTAAGTCTATCTGAAAAAATTTATCAAATAGTTGTCCCAAAAACTGTTTAGGAATACCCGCACCTGTGTCTGTAACAGTAATTTTTATGACTAAATAATCTTTTAAATATAAAATATTTTTTGCATTAATAGTAATACCACCTTGTTCCGTAAATTTCACTGCATTACTTACCAAATTGGTTAGCACTTGTACCAAACGGCTTTCATCTGCCATGACATACAAAGGAATATCGTCTGCCACAGACACTGATAAATACAAATCTTTTTGAAAAGTAGTGGTACTAAACAAGTCTTTGAGCTGCTGTAGTGTCTGTCGCAAATAAAACTTTGTAGGTTTTAACGACATTTTACCTGCCTCTAATTTAGATAAATCTAATATATCATTGAGAATTAATAGTAAATTTTCTGCACTTTTCTGAACAGTCTGCACATAATACTGTTGCTTTTCATCTAATTTTGTGCCAGCCAAGATATGTGTCATGCCCAAAATTCCATTCATAGGGGTACGAATCTCATGACTCACATTTGCCAAGAATTCCGTTTTTACTTTTAGTAACTTTTCGGCTAATTCTTGGGCTTTTAGACTTTCTTCGGCACGTATTCTTTCTTTTATATCCCTGATAATCAACTGAATAAATAAACCATCTTTTTCATATAAAAGAGTAAACACAATTTCTACAGGAATAACCTCCTGCTGCGAATTATGCAATACAGTCTGTTGAAAAGTATTTTGCCCCTCTTGCAAAATCGTATCCCGGATAATCAAATCCTTGTCTATCAAAAAGTCATCAATATTTCTGCCCAATAAAGTAGCTTTGGGGTAGCCCAACAATTTACAAGCTACCTCATTAACCTCTACAATAGAACAATTCCCATTTTTCTGCGGTTGGTATATTAATATAGCATCATAACTTTTGTTAAATAAATTTTTAAATTTCTGTTCAGATTCTTGTAAGGCTTTATTAGCCAAAACACTTTCGGTTATATCTCTTGACGAGGTTTGTAGATTAACCTCTTGTGTATTAGGGCTTGTGATAGGTTTAATAAAACTTTCTAACCAAATTATTTTTTTATTTTTTACTTTAAGAGGATGTACTATTCTAATTTCTTTACTTTGATTACTTAAAATAGCTTTTACTTGCTGGGCTATTTCGGCTACGTCTCCTTTTTCAAAGAACATTTCTACATTCATGTCATACATTTCAGCTTGCGTATAACCTGTTATTTTTTCTGCCGAAGGACTTACATAAATAATTTTTCCGTTGCTATCACTCAAAGTAACCATTTCAAAAGAGTTTTCCGCCAACATTTTGAGTTGTTGCTCCCGTTTGAGTAGTTCTTGTTTGCTGTTTTGTAGTTCATTGTTCATGCGTTGGTATCTTTCCAACAAACTTTTCATTTCTTTTTCGGCAGTAATGCGTTGCGTAATATCGTATGCGAGATTGATATACGACACTACTTCGCCGTCTGTGTCATAAATAGCATAGCTCGAAAGCAAAATCACTACGCCCAAATGCCGTAAATCAAACTCCTGCTCATGATAGCCCTTTTTGCGAAGTTCCCGAAACCATGCCACATATTTAGAAGCTAAAAAAACGACAGGACTAATCTGCGAAAGTTCCTCGTCTGTATCATACCCTACCAGTTTACGGTAGTTATAATTAGTTTCTATATGATAACCCTCTTTATTAATGACAAAAATAGCCAAGTTAGATTCCTGAAAAATTCTTTTGTACGAAAGCAACTGATTTTCAGTCTTTTTGCGTGTAGCAAATACAGACAAATGATAAGATAAGGTATGCAAAAAATCTGTTTCTACAGCAGAACCTCTATTCGTTTCTTTGTGTAATAAAAATATAATATAATTAAGTTGCTCTTTTGTATTAATAGGCAATAAAGAAAAATAGTTAAAATTATTTTTTACAAATAAATTATTTTCGTAGGGTAAATCACTTGTATTACCTGCCACTAATACGCCTCCTTTCAGAGCCTTAGCCCAGTCTTTAGCTACTACGGTCAAAAAAGGAAAAATAGCTTGAGGTTCATCTACACCTGTTGCAAGCCAACTACCCCGAAAACGCAGACTAACTTCGGCTGAAGTGTTTTCAAAAACTAAAACCGTAGCAGGTTGTATCAAATCTCCCAAAGTGTCCGCAATTTTTTGTAATACAAAATGAATATCTCCCTCCAATAACAACAAAGATTGTAGGCGGGCTAAGGTACTCAAGTATCTTTCCTGATAATTAGTAGGCATAGAGAATAGGTTTAGGAATTTTGATTTAAAATAGTAACTTTGCTTATAAACTAATGACAACGTGCCAAAAATTTTATTTGCAGACTTACACCGAGCTAACCGTTCTGGTTCACAACGGTTTAGGTATGAACAATACATTCCTTATTTAACACAAAACGGCTTTGAGTGTCATCATTCTTTTCTTATAAATGAGGCAGACGACAAGGCTTTTTACGCTGCGGGACATTACGGACACAAAGCATGGATTTTAACTAAAAGTATCTTGATTCGCCTACAAGATTGGTGGCGCATTCAGGACTATGACATTGTTTTTGTGCAAAGAGAAGCCTTGATGTTAGGCACAGCTTTTTTTGAAAAAATGTATGCCAAAAATATCCCATTAGTCTTCGATTTTGACGATGCGATATGGTTAGATGTCATTTCAGAAGGGAATAAAAAATTTAGTTTCTTAAAAAATGCAGCCAAAACCAATGAAATTATTGCAGTAGCTAAAATGATTTTTGCTGGAAATGACTATTTAGCTCATCATGCCAAACAATTTAATGATAATGTAAAAATTATTCCTACGACAGTAGATACTGATAAATTTTTACCCAAAACAACTGTAAATGAAGCAAATGGCAAAAAAGGTGTCGTAGAAATAGGCTGGACGGGTAGTTTTAGTACCATAGAACATTTGCGGTTTGGGATAGAGGCTTTGTACCGTATCAAAGGAAAGTACAAAAATAAAGTAACATTTAAAGTAATAGGTGATAAAAATTTTATAGACCCGCAACTACAAGTACAAGGTATAGCATGGCAGGCTGCCACCGAAGTACAAGATTTAAGTAGTATAGACATTGGCATTATGCCCTTACCAGACGACCAATGGACAAGAGGTAAATGTGGTTTTAAAGGACTTACATACATGAGTTTGGCAATCCCTGCGGTCATGTCGCCTGTGGGCATGAACACAAGTATTATAGAAGAAGGGCAAAACGGCTATTTGGCAGACAGCACCGAAGAATGGGTAGAAAAACTCTCTTTATTGATAGAAAACCCCGATTTACGGCAGCAAATAGGACAAGCAGGCAGGCAAACAGTACAAAATCATTATTCAATTACTTCGCAAAAAGACAATTATTTGCGACATTTTCAGTCATTACTTTACTAACTAAATTCAGCTTTGCTCAATCTTATTTTTGCTAATAAAAAAACCCTTCTCGTTTTGGGTGGGCTAACTGTATTGCAATTTGTTTGTACGTCTTCTATCGTAGCATATAGTTTACAACAAGAAAGTTTTTTGCAAGCACTACCTTTTACTTATTGGGCAGTAGGCTATGGATTGGCAAGTGTTTTAGTTGCTTTTTCTGTTTTGCCAAATACATTTTTAGCTTTTTTGGGTGGGTATTTTTTAGCTTTTTGGGCTATTCCTATGATGCTTCTCTCCTACTCTTTGGCTTTGCTGATGAGCTACTATATAGCCCGCCAAATAGATGGTGGCACATTTTGGCAAAGTCTTTCACAACACCCTCGTATCTTACTTGCTATCAAGCAATTACAAGCACAAGAGGCTTGGTTAGTATTTTTTGCTCGTTTATCTCCCCTACTGCCCTTTGCCGTAATGAATCAAGTCTTGTATTCTTTGCAAGTAACTAAAAGACAATATTTTATGGGAAGTGTGATGGGTATGTTTCCAAGAATGTTACTGTTAGTTTGGGCGGGTAGTACAGCAGCTACTTTGGACTGGCAAACAGTGAATCAAAACCCTTTGAGTTTTAGCCTACAAATTGGATTTTTAGTATTTTCTACTATTGGAATTTTCTGGATTATACGTAGAGTTACCAAGGAAATTATATAAAATATCAATCATCTTAAAGACATAATAGTAAAGCTGTAATCTTTTAGAAAGATTACAGCTTTTTGTTAAAACAAAGTAGTTATTACTAAGTCGAAATCTACGTTTTTAACTCAAATACTTTTGTTTATAATATTCCGCAGTCCACTGCAAAGTATCTTCCAGAGGGCGAAAAGTAAAATTCAGGGTTTTCTGAATTTTAGCATTGTCATATTGCGTATTGCGTTGCGAATTACTAATAATTTCGTGACTCAATGGGTTGAGTTTTCTTGTAAACCATTGCCTTACTTTACTCAAATAATAGGCAAAGTACAAATGCCATAATTGGGCTTCTTTGTGTGGTGGTTTTTTACCTAATAAATTGGCTATACGTTGCAAAAAATCTTTGTGGGGAATTTTGTGTGCAGTTAATATAAACCTTTCATTTTCAATAGGTTGAAAAAGCAACTGTTCTACAATATCTGCTACGTCCCGAACATCTATACAGTTTAAGTAGCCCGAAGGATAAAAAGTAGGTTCGGTAGCTACATAACTAAAATACTGGCTACTTGATTTTGTCCAATTTCCTGTCCCCAACACCACCGAAGGATTGACAATACAAGCCGTAAGTCCTTCTGCCACGCCACGCCATACTTCTACCTCTGCCAAAAACTTAGTTTGTGCATAGACCGAAGGCACTTCAGACTTGTCCCAAGCTGTTTTTTCATTCAGCACCACGCCTTGCGTAGCTCCAATGGCAGCAATAGAACTAACATGAATAAATTTTTGAATACCTTTTTGCAAAGCTATGTTCACTACATTTGCCGTACCTTCTATATTCACTTTTTTCATGGTTTCCCAATCTCTTTCGTGAAAAGAAACAACGGCTGCCGTATGTATCACATAATCAGCTCCTTGCATAGCATCTGCCAAACTGTTTACATCTAAAATATCACCTTCATACCACTGAATAGCCCCTTGCACCTCTGCTAACTCACTCAAATCACTGTGGCTGCGTTTCAGTGCGGTAAGGGTATGCCCCGCCTTCAATAGTTTTTTTGCAATAAAACTACCAATTAAGCCGTTGCAACCTGTAATGAATATTTTAGACATACAGTAAGTTTAATAAGTGGTTAGTAGCTTATATTTCTGTAGAACGGACTTTAGTCCGTTTAGAAAGTGTCTTAAACGGACTAAAGTCCGTTCTACAGAAAACCTATTTTACAAAGAAGATTTTTTTCTTTGAATTACCTTGTGAACTTTCTCTACAATATTTTTGGCTTTCAAACCATATTTTTCCATAAGTTGGTCAGGTGTGCCACTTTCGCCAAAACGGTCTTGAACAGCTACCATTTCTATATGTGTAGGCAGGTTTTGTGCTAAGGTGTTAGCTATCAAATCTCCTAAACCGCCATTGATTTGGTGTTCTTCTGCCGTAACCACACAATGAGTTTTGCGGGCAGAAGTAAGTACCGCCTCTACGTCTAAAGGCTTGATAGTATGGATATTCACAATGTCTGCACTGATGCCTTGCTCTGCCAACATTTCGCCAGCGATGATACTTTCCCAAACCAAATGACCTGTGCAGAAAATACTTACATCTGTACCGTCATTTACTTTCCACGCCTTACCAATCTCAAAAACTTGGTCGGCAGGAGTAAAAATAGGCACTACGGGACGACCAAAACGTAAATAAACAGGGTGCGGATAATTAGCAATGGCTATAGTGGCAGCTTTTGTTTGGTTAAAGTCACAAGTGTTGATGACAGTCATGTGTGGCAACATACGCATTAGCCCAATGTCTTCTAAGATTTGGTGCGTAGCTCCGTCTTCGCCCAATGTGATACCTGCATGAGAGGCACAAATTTTTACGTTTTTGCCCGAATACGCCACAGATTGACGGATTTGGTCATACACTCTGCCTGTAGAGAAGTTGGCAAAAGTACCAGTGTACGGTATTTTTCCGCCAATCGTCATGCCTGCTGCCAAACCTATCATGTTGGCTTCGGCAATGCCTACTTGGAAGAAACGGTCAGGAAACTCTTTTTTGAATGCGTCCATTTTAAGAGAGCCTGTCAAGTCGGCACATAATGCCACCACATTGGAGTTCTGACGACCTACCTCCAGCAATCCTACCCCAAAACCAGAACGTGTGTCTTTTTTTTCGGTAAACGTATATTTTTTCATGGGTACTGTTCGTAATAAAGCTATGAATTTGGTGGGGCAAAGTTAGTTTAATCCTACAGAAAAGAAATAAGAAGGGCAAAAAGATTTGAAGGGAAGAAAAAACACTTTGACGTAACAACCATCGGCAGGGGCTATCGACCACTGCCGAGGTCGTGTGAAATTAACTAACATGACTTGCGTAATGTACCATAATATTGAACAAAACAGATAACTCCTATCTCTTAAAATAAAGTAAAACTATCCAAATCTGCGAGATAAATCCCACAAACAACAGCTATTACATTACTTGCTTTCCGTCAATTTCGCCAATTTTTGGGCTATTTTAGCAATGTCTTCATCTGTGGTATCAAAAGAACAGACAAAACGAACTTCTGACAGTGTATCATTCCAGACATAAAAATAAATTTCTTCTTGTAACAAAGGAATCCATGTTGGCGGTAAAATAGCAAAAACTCCATTGGCTTGCACCTCTTGCGTGAGTTGAACTTGTGGGTATTGGCGTAGGGTTGCAGCTAATTTTTGTGCCATTGTATTGGCGTGTTGGGCGTTGCGATACCACAAATCTCCCTCCAAAAAAGCTATGAATTGGACAGCAATAAACCGCATTTTTGAGAACAACTGCATACCTTGTTTGCGAATGTACTTAAAGTTTTTGGCTAAGGCAGGATTCAAGAAAACAATAGCCTCGCCACACAATAAACCATTTTTAGTTCCTCCAAAAGATACAATATCTACGCCTGCCTCTGTGGTAAAAGCTGCAAAATCTTTTTGCAAACTTACCGCAGCATTGCTTATTCTTGCCCCGTCTATGTGCAAGTACAAACCATGTTGCTTTGCCAAAGCCGAAATAGCTTTAATTTCCTCCACACTATACACCGTACCGTATTCCGTAGATTGTGTAATAGAAATCACTTGTGGTTGTGGGTGGTGTTCTACGCCCAAGCCTTTAATTTTTTCGGCAATTTGTGCAGTGGTCAATTTTCCGTTAGGCGTGTCTATGCTCACAAGCCTACAACCTGTAAATTTTTCGGGGGCGGTGCTTTCATCTACATTAATGTGCGAAGTATTGGCACAAATCACCGCACCGTAGCTTTGTGTTGCAGCAGCCAAACTTAACACATTTGCCCCTGTACCATTGAAGGCAAAGAAAACTTCGGCGTGTTGTCCAAAATTTTTTTTGAATAATTGAATGGCTTTTTGCGTGTATTCATCATTGCCATAAGCCCCCTGATGCTCAAAATTTGCAGCCGTTATAGCTGCCAATATTTCGGGGTGTATGCCCGAAGTATTATCACTTGCTAAACTTTTCATGGAATAATTAATATATAAAATAT
>CANGYA010000094.1 GCA_947457925.1 Cytophagales bacterium
AACCTTTTTTATAGACAATAGAAATAGGAACTTTCGTGCCGTCTTTTGCCGTTGCCCACAATCTTTGTGTTTCGTAGTCGGCTTTGTTGAAACCACCCAATACTTCTTGTTCTTTCTTCACATCTTTTTCTTTTGTTCCCATGTCATAGTCTATCGTAGAGTTGGGTGTAGTCAAAGAAGTGTAGCTGTAACGCAATTTTGTGGTGTTAAATTCTGGATTGTACGCCACATTTGCCGTATAAGCTGCTTCGCCAAAGTTGAGGTAGTGTTCTGTTTTGTCTGCCCATTTGATAATACGCAATTTCGGCAAACCTTCACTTTGTTCTGAAACCACCAAATAATCTTTAAAAATCTCAATGCCTTTCAACAAAACATCTGAACGGTGCGGAATTACCTCTTTCCAATTTTCTTTTGCAGGTTTACTCACAAGTGTTTCTACTAACTTGAAATTCAAGGCATTATCATTGGTGCGAATGTAAAATTTATCGCCAAAATGGTCGACACTGTATTCCAACTTGGGAGTACGAGGCTGCACTGGTGCAAATTTTCCGTTGGCTTGGTCGGCATCTAAGTACAAAACTTCATCACTTAGCGTAGAACCGTTGATGATGAACAAGTATTTTTTAGACTTACTTTTGTTGATGTAGGTACTAAATTTTGTGTCTTTTTCTTCGTGAATCGTTACATCTTTGGCTGGCGAAGTACCCAAATTATGTTTCAATACTTTGTAAGAACGTAAGGTAACTGTATCTTCCACCGTATAGTACACTGTTTTATTGTCATTTGCCCACTCTGCCCCTGTTACAAACGGAATTTTGTCGTCATAGATTTTACCTGTTTTAATGTCTTGGAAATAGACAGTGAATTGATTTCTGCCTACTGTATCCATTGTAATTGTCAAAATGTCGTGTTTAGGGCTTACATCATAATAAGCATTAAAAAACTTTTTGCCTTTTGCCAATTCATTGCCATTTGCCAATATTTCTTCGGTAGCTTCTAAACTACCTTTTTTGCGACAAAAAATAGGGTATTGTTGTCCTTCTTCGTACTTATAGTAATAGTAAAAATCATCGAGTTTGTAAGGTACAGACTCGTCTTTTTCCTTAATTCTGCCCTTCATCTCTGCAAAAAGTTGTTCTTGCAAAGGCTTTGTAGCTGCCATTATCGTATCTCTGTACGCATTTTCAGCTTTCAAATACGCAATGACTTCGGGATTATTACGGTCATTCAACCAATAATAATTGTCTGTACGAGTATGCCCATGTTGTGTGAGTTCTTTCGGAACTTTTTTAGCTTGTGGAGCTGGCACATTAACAGCCGTATTGCTTTGTTCAGGAGTTGTCTCATTACAAGCCGTAACCGCCAAACCAACCGCCAAACCTGTGAGTAATAAATAACTTTTCATTTGATAAGGGATTAAAAATAGTAGTTTTATATCATGCAATTTCATGTACCCAAAACTACATATTTGCTCTCCCCTACCCTACATATTAGCAATTTTTAACTTGTTATTGCATTGGTGTAAGCATTTTAGTTATTGAAGTTGTTTAGGATTCGTTTTTTTTGCCACTATTACGTCTATTTTTAAGCCTTTTTTTAATATGTGCCATTAATGTTTTACCACAAGGACACCAATTCACAAGTTTTTACTATTAACCCTTCGTGTCCTTGTGTTCTTGTGGTAAATTTAATTTTGTATGAAAGTATAGCTATAAGGTTGAGAGTTAATGACAAATCCTAAACAACTTCATTCATAACCACTTATCTACTACACTGTTATAGGTACTTGTCAATCATAGACTCACAATATTTCTTACAAGCCCTAAAAATTGATATGTTTTTTGCCTAAAATAGCTTTTTTTGGGTAAAAATGCTTTGCTTTGTAACCTCAATTTCTTTCTTTCTACAAACATGGATATTCTACTGGGCTTACAATGGGGCGACGAAGGAAAAGGCAAAATCGTCGACTTCTTAGCTCCTCACTACCACACTATTGCTCGTTTTCAAGGAGGACCTAATGCGGGGCATACCCTCCATTTTGACGGCGTAAAGCACGTTTTGCACCAAATTCCTTCGGGCATTTTCCGCAAAGAAATCAACAATGTGATTGGCAATGGTGTTGTTTTAGACCCTGTGATTTTGCGTAAAGAATTGGCTGCACTGCAAAGCAAAGGGGTGGATATTCGCCAACAATTACAGATTTCCAAAAAAGCACAAATCATTGTCCCTACACACCGCCTTATAGATGCAGCTTCTGAATTGGCAAAAGGCGACAAAAAAATAGGTTCTACGCTAAAAGGGATTAGCCCTGCGTACCAAGACAAAATTGGTCGTGCAGGCTTGCGAATTGGCGATATTTTATCCCCAGATTTTTCGCAACGCTATGAACAACTCAAGGCAAAACACCTGACAACTCTACAGTTCTATAATTTCCCTACTTCGGGGCAAATCAATAACCAACCCTACGAGTTGGCTTTGATGGAACATGATTTCTTTGCTGCGGTAGAGTTCCTCAAAAACGAATGTACGTTTGTAAACAGTGAATACGTATTGAACCAAACTTTGCAAGAAGGCAAAAAAATATTGGCAGAGGGGGCGCAAGGTTCTTTGTTAGACATAGATTTTGGTTCTTATCCTTTCGTTACAAGTTCCAATACAACAGTGGCGGGTGCTTGTACGGGTTTGGGCATTGCTCCAACCAAAGTAGGTGAGGTTTTCGGTATCTTCAAGGCGTATGCCACAAGAGTAGGCGGAGGTCCCTTCCCAACAGAATTGAATGATGAAATAGGTGAAAAACTACGTGCCATTGGGCATGAATACGGAGCAACTACAGGACGTGCAAGACGTTGCGGTTGGTTAGACTTACCTGCCTTGCGATATGCAGTGATGCTTAACGGAGTAACACAGCTATTTATGATGAAGGCTGACGTATTGAATACTTTTGAGGAAATTAATATATGTACGCATTACCAACTCCCTAACGGTGAGGTAACTGATGAAATGCCGTTTGAAGTGGTAGATATGCCTCTCAAACCTATTTACAAAACATTGAAAGGCTGGAATACCAATTTAGAAAACTTACATAGTCTTGACCAATTACCTGCTGCTTTGGCTACCTACATACGGTTTATAGAAGACTATTTGCAAGTCCCTATTAAATTACTATCGTATGGTTCGGACAGAAAAGACACTTTGCATTTAGCTTAAAATTGTAGTTTAGCAAGTGTTTTAGCAACTAATATAGTACAAAACAACCATATACAGTTGTGTAATATGGTTGTTTTGTATGACTATTAAGAAGTAATAAGCCCTGTTTTTTGTGCAAATTTCACTAAGTCTGCCGTACTTACTATCTCTAATTTCCTTTTTATATTTTTTCTATGTGTCTTTACTGTGTTTTCAGCAATAGACAATAGTTCGGAAATTTGAAGATTAGTGTTCCCTTCGGCTATATGCCTAAGCACTTGCTTTTCTCTTTCGGTCAATAAATGTAGTTTTTCCGTACTCATTATGCTTTGTTGTATTTGAACATTTAAAAATGACTTTTGCATAGCTTAAAAACAATACCTACTTGTAGGTATTTTAGAAAGTTAATTTAAAATTGCACTTATAAGGGGAGATTATTTTCAATAATACGCTATCTTCGATATATGTTCAAGAATAGAAAACAGATATTATTACAGATGTAAGTATAAATAGCTATTTGTTATTTTGTTAACAAACAAGTTACAGTGCCTATACGTATTACGATAGTATTTTGTATCTACAATGTGCTTAAAAACTTAAAATTTGTTAATTACAATACCAATATGCTTACTTGTTGGCGTTGAGGCTGGAAGACTGTAAGATTTTCGCAGCAGGTATTTTTCTGTCTGAAACAACTAAATTAATTTTTATAATAATATCAAACAAAGATAACATTTTTAATTATATTCTAATCAATAAGAGTATATAATTGCTTATTCGCCTCAAAGAAAACACGCAAAGTATCTAACTGTTCAAAAAAGTATTTGTTTAAAATTTTTAACTTCAATAATCTAAAATATGATTGCAATTTCTGTGGCTATTATCACCTTTAATGAAGAAAAAAATATAGCACGTTGTTTAGATTCGCTGAAAGGCATAGCAGACGAAATCGTGGTTGTAGATTCCTTATCCACAGATAAAACCAAAGCTATTTGCGTACAATATGGTGTCAAATGGATAGAACAAGCCTTTTTAGGTTATGTAGAACAAAAAAACTTTGCTCTCTCACACACCACACACCATTGGGTATTGTCCTTAGATGCTGACGAGGCTTTATCCGAAAAACTACAACAAGAGATTTTACAACTAAAAAAAACAGCTCCTACAGCAGATGCTTACGAAATGCCCCGCCTGACCAACTATATTGGACAATGGATTCGACATACAGACTGGTATCCCGACTATAAAACTCGCCTATTTAATAAGCAAAAAGTTTCGTGGGGTGGCAAAAATAATCATGGCACTATTCACGAATTAATAGTATTTGACAAAGACACACTCCTAAAAAAACTACAAGGTAATATTTTGCACTATAGTTACTATTCTACACAACAACATTTGGCACAAATAAATAAATTCACAGATATTATGGCAAAAGAAGCTGTTGCTCGTCATAAAAAAGTGCCTTTGTATAAGCTATTTGTTAATCCTTTGTGGAAATTCATCTACAGTTATTTCTTGCGTTTGGGTATTTTGGACGGCTACAAAGGGTTTTTGGTTTGTGCCATTTCTGCCTTTGCTACTTTTGTGAAGTATGTGAAAATAAGGGAATTGCAAGAAAATAATTAAAATTTCTGTAGAACGGACTTTAGTCCGTTTAAACAACAACCCCCCCTCTCCATTTGGAGAGGGGGGGTTGTTGTTGTCCTCAAAAGTTTTATTTTTCTCTATTACCCATAGGTACATAAGGGCGTAAAGTTGCTCCTGTATAGATTTGGCGAGGACGGCTGATAGGCAACTTCATTTGACGCATTTCACGCCACTGTGCTATCCAACCCGGTAAACGACCTAATGCAAACATCACTGTAAACATTTCTGTCGGGATACCCATAGCTCTGTAAATAACGCCAGAGTAGAAGTCCACGTTTGGATATAGTTTTCTTTCTACAAAGTAGCTATCTTTCAATGCTGCTTCTTCCAATTCTTTCGCAATATCTAACAATGGGTCAGATACGCCCAATTTGTTCAATACATTATCACAAGCTCCTTTGATTATCTTAGCTCTTGGGTCGTAGTTTTTGTAAACTCTGTGTCCGAAGCCCATCAAACGGAAAGTGCTGTTTTTGTCTTTCGCCATTTCTACGTACTTCTTCACGTTACCGCCGTTTGCATGAATTTCTTGCAACATCTCGATAACCTCTTGGTTAGCTCCGCCATGCAAAGGTCCCCACAAAGCATTGATACCCGCCGCAATCGCAGAGTACAAACTTGCATGAGAAGAACCTACAACACGCACAGTAGCTGCCGAACAGTTTTGCTCGTGGTCTGCGTGCAAAATAAGTAATTTATCCAACGCATCAACTACCACAGGGTCTGGGTGGAAGTCTTCTGTAGGGTACGCAAACATCATTTGCAAGAAGTTCTCGCAGTAGCTCAATGAGTTTTTAGGGTAGTTCAATGGGTGTCCCATTTCATTTTTGTATGCCCAAGCTGCCAATGTAGGCATTTTTGCTAACAACCGAATGATGTGTAAATCTGTTTCGGCAGGCGACAAATTCGGGTCAAGAGCATTTGGATAGAAGGCTGTTAAAGCACAAACCAACGAAGCTAATACGCCCATTGGGTGTGAAGATGCAGGAAAACCATCAAAGATTTTACGCATATCTTCATGTACCAATGTGTGCATGGTAATGTCTTTTTGGAAATTGCTCAAAGTAGCTTTATTAGGCAATTCTCCATAAATTAATAAGTGAGCTACTTCTAAGAAAGTAGATTTTTCTGCCAATTCCTCTATAGCATATCCTCTGTAACGCAAAATCCCCAGCTCCCCATCTAAGAAAGTAATAGCACTTGTGTTAGAACCTGTATTTTTGAACCCCGCATCTAAGGTGATTAAGCCTGTTTCATCGCGTAATTTGCTAATGTCCAAGCCAAGTTCTTTTTCTGTTCCTTCGACTACCGGCAAAATGTATTTTTTGCCTTCGAAGATAAGTTCTGCGTATCTCGACATGATATTTTAAGGTTGTGTGGTAATTTTATTTCAATGCCACCAAGTTTACTAAAATTAATGAATTAACCAAATAAAAAAAATATTGTTTGGTGAAATTTCGCTAATAGAGTGAAATAGTATGACTATTTTAAATCTATCTTAATTTTTACTTACTCAAAGTCTGTTTAAATAGAGTCTTACCTTTTGCCTCATCGGGTTGTTGCCAAAAAGTTAAAGGATTGTATTCTCCTTTTTCCCATTGTTTCACCATGTTGCCGTAGTAAAAACTCCCTGAATTACCCGACTGCCCCCCAGGATACACGCCATAGCCTTTAGTTCCTTCGGGGCGTAGTTCTACGACCATTCGCCAAGACGGTGCATGATGATTAGATACTGCGTTGATAGTGTTGTAGTTACCACCATTTTGCAAGTAATAATAGCCAAAAGATTTAAGAGGCGGAAATAAATGTGAAATATGGGTAGCCTTAAAATTTGCCCACGTAGGCAGATGACTTTTTGCCATAATCTCTTTCTGCCATTTTGCGTAGATTTGAGCCGTAGCCATAAAACTCTTATGCACTAAATCTTTTGCGTTTTCTTTGTTATTGGGTGTACGAATATCATCAAAAAAGCTAAACTCTGGTCGTTCTCTCAATAATTGTAACCAAACATATTGCTCTGGAATAGGCATTGGCTTTTTTGTAGTATTGTATTCGTCTGTATAAATAGATTTTTGCAAAGTATCTATCCACATTTCAAAATAAATAGGGGCTTTTTCTAAAGGTGCATTGTCATAATTCCAACGTGATAATTCATTGTAAATATCTTTTTCGGCTACACCTAAATCATTGATATTGAGCTGACTAAGCAAGAAAGGCAGATTTTCGGCAGCCAACAAATTGTAATTGTCTAACTGCATTGCCATCATTTTTTCGGCAGTAATGCGTTGCATCGTGTCCAATAGTCTATGAATACGGCGGTTGCGGTAGTGTTCATACGAAGCATCAAACAAATAATACGGATAACTGGGGTCTGCGGGGTGCTGGTTGGCAGAACTCACAAAGCCACTCACAGGATTTTTGTCTTGTACTTTATGGTTTTCAGGAATAAATTGTTGCCAATCATGTTGGGGGTTACTGCCATCTAAGATAAACTTTCCTTGTTCTTTCCACTTAGCAGGCAATTTTCCTTGTACTTGTATTGCAATATCGTTGTTTACAGACGCAAAAATGAAGTTTTGGGCAGGACAAGCATAACCAATTAGGGCTTGTTGGAAATCCTCATAATTTTTAGCTTTGTTCAGTTGGTAAAAAGTCAAAAGTTCGTTATTTCCTTCATGGGCAGCCCAACGCAAAGCATAGCCTGTTTTTTCTTTGGCGTGTGCTGGCGAATAATTTTGGTCATAAGACACTACACCATGGTGCGTATAAACCACTGTATCTATTTGTATGGCTTGGTTACGCACTTTGTAAACTTCTATTCTTTTTTCTGTATTTTTCCAATCATTATTGTACCAATACGCACTGCGTTGGCTGTCTTTGAATTGCACTTTGTACCAATCCATTACGTCTTGGCGAGCATTTGTAACTCCCCACGCCACACTTTGATTAAAACCAATGATAACAGCAGGGGCACCCGGCATACTTACACCGTACACATTGAAATTAGGGCAATGCAACTGAATTTCTAACCAAACCGCAGGGAGTTTAATGTCTAAATGGGGGTCATTGCACAAAATTGGGTAGCCCGAAGCCGTTTTAGTACCAGACACCGCCCAATTATTACTACCATTGCGAGGGTTTGGTTTTGTCATCAAACTATCCATACTATCCAAAGGGCTGTATGGTACAGTAATAGCTTCAAAATTCCAACCTTTTTGTTTATCGGCTACGGTAGTTTTTGTGGTATTTTTGCTATTTTTATCTTTTTTACTATTGTCTTTTTCGGTGTTAGTAAAAGCCCTTTTATCTACTACAGGTTCTTGCCCCACAGGAAAATCTGGAAATAACACATCTAAGTTTTGACGACTAAAAGTCTTTAAGAAGTTCGTATATTCAAAATCATTGTCCCAGCCACTCAAAGTCAAGGACATTTCTTTGAGCAGGTACGCACATTTTAACGGTGTCCATTCTTCGGGTTTGTAGTTCAATAATTTATATTCCAAAGGTAACTCATTCATTTTCAGTTGTTTGATATACGCATTTACACCTTTGGTATAATTTTCTATCATCATTTTGCTCGTAGGGTTCAGCAACATAGCAGCCAACGTTTGTTCGGCAGCGTAGCCCATGCCCAATCTTCTTTTTCTACGGTCATTTTCCAAACCTTTTTCGCCTACAATTTCACTTAATCGTCCTGCGGCGGCGTGAGTTTGAATTTCCATTTGCCACAACCGCAAAGCAGCCGTAACATAACCTTGTGCAGCAAACAAATCTTCTTCGTTGTCTGCAAAAATATGTGGTACTAACCTGTCGTCATACAGTATCGTAACTTTGCCTTTGAGGTCTGGAATTTGTACTTTTTGGGGTAAAGTAATTTTTTTACCCGTAGAATTTTGCCAAAAACCCGAAAAAGGGTTCACCAATTTTCCTAATGGCGGAATGTCGCCTTGTGGGAAGTGTAAACCCCACAACAATACGCCTGTGATAGCACCGAAAAACAGAAAGGCAAGAAAGTTTCGCATAAGTTAGTAGAATAAAAACCCTTGTGGGGCTGTATATTTTTTTCTCAAGCTAAGGAAATAATTTTTTTTGTAAATGCAAAGCACTGTAACTGTACTTATCGTAATTCAGGGCAAACAATTTTTATAGACACTTGTTTTTGAGTGTAATAGATTGCATAACTTAGTAACTATTACACTCTCACCAGCTACCTTATTGATGATGTTACCCCACAAAAATTTATTAACATACCGCCAAATAGGTGATGAATGGGCAGATACGATTGTAACTACTTTGGTACAAAACGGACAGATGCCTGTAGTGGGTCATTTTTTAAGACAACTCACTTACAACCAACAAGTTACTAATCAACAAGATGTACCCAACTATTTACAAGAATATTTGGATAAACTTTCACAACTACCGTCTTGGGCAGATGCACGTCAAATTCAATTAGCTGTAAAATTTTTTGAGAAAAATATAGAAAATATTTCTATATTGTTGGGTGTCTATTCATTGCCCTACTGTTATGCAGCAGCAGACGGGGCAAGGGTATTGGTACACTCGCAACGTATTGTAGCCCAAACTCGCAGACGTTTGGCAGAAACTGCCCAATTTGTGTTAGAGGTGCTAAGTCCTGATGCTTTTCGCCCAACGGGTAAGGCTTTTAGGAGTATTGCCAAAGTGAGATTGTACCATGCTGTCATGCGTCATCATATTGTACAAAAAGGAGAATGGAATATGGCTTGGGGGCTGCCTATCAACCAAATGGACATGGCTGGCACAAATTTGTCGTTTTCTTACATTGTTTTGGAAGGACTGCGAAAAATAGGCGTAACTACTTCTTTTGAAGAAGCACAGGCGTATCTACACTTATGGGCTGTTGTGGGCGAAATGTTGGGCGTACAAAACGACATATTACCTCAAAATAGTACCAATGCGAAAATACTATGTAATGAAATAGTACGACTTTCTTTCCAAAAATCTGATGCAGGAATTTTGTTGATGCAAGCATTGTTAGAGGCTTTTCAGACGACACCGCCTTTTCATGTACTCAAAGGTTTTGCCCCTACTTATATTCGTTTTTTGGTAGGAGATGACGTAGGTGATTTGTTGGAGATTCCTTCGGCAAATTGGACAGGTAACTTCATTTCCTTGCTTAAAATGCGGAATATGTACCGCAGTGCCGTTGATTTTTCGCCAAAAGAAATACAAGAAAACGTGAACCGTATGAGTTCTCAAATCTTAGCTTTGAGCCAAGCTACTACTTTTGTGCATGAACATTAGCAACTAAAATAGCTATTGAGCAAATCTTTTGCGTTGAAAATGTTTGTACTTTTTCTTCCCCCAATACCAATAATATTCTGTATATTTTTTCCAATTTATTAAATAAATTTCTTTGGGAAGTGCCAAAAAAGAGATAATGTAAGACAATGAATATAAACAAGCCCAAACAGTCATAGATATTTTGTAATTTAACAGGTATAAACAAGCTACACTCACACTAAAAAACAAACTTGGCAGTACAAATAACTTAATGGCATTTCGCAATACATGGGATTTGATGAACAAGTAAATGCGTATATTATTTTTAACTGTATTGAGTCCACACAAATACCACAAACCAAAATAAAGAGGGAAAACAGCCTGTAAAAGAGGTAGTTGTATAAAAAAAGAAAGGCAAAACAAAGCCAAAAACAAGCCTACATACAACACAAAATTGGTGGTAAAATTAATAAAATTTACCCTTTGCAAAATGTGTAACTGTTTGTTGGGAGAACCATACCGCACCAATAAAATACGAGTATTGATACTTGTAAGCAAATAATTAGGCAAGCCCGCAAAATATTTCATTCGTTCATACACCCCTATTTCAAAGTCATTGAAGAAAAATTTTGCCAATAAAATATCTAATCTATTCAAAAAGGTATCTGTGGTTCTTGCAAAATAATTGCGTAGGCTGTTTTGTAAAATAAATTTTAGTAGTGCTGTGTCTATGTTTGACAATGAAACCCGAAAACCTTTGAAATAATAGTAACCTATATAAATGCTTGATAATAAGATACTTGGTAAAATCAATTTAGTCATCAATACTTTTTCAGAAGGAAAAAGCCACGCCCAAACAATTAAACCAATGCCTACAAGCAAATTAACAATAGCCTCTATCTGCGAATTACGCACAAAAGTTTTGTGTCTTTCTAAGGCGGTGTAAATAATCATTTTGAAATTACTGGCAAGCACCGCTAACTGAAATAACCAACAAAATCCTATTGCTAACAAACTTAGTGTACCTTGCACATACAAATAATAAGCAATACCACTCGACACACTCAAAGCCACAACAGCCTGCAACAGCCCTAACAACAAGGCATGATTCGTTATTTTTTCAATATTTTCGTCATATTTTCTGTATAAACTACCATGAAAACTAAAGGTAGTAAGCCCTGTGAGTAGCTCCATGCTTGCCTGCAAGGTAGCCATATAACCAAAATAGGAAGTAGGCAGTAAGAATGTTAAGGATATTTGTACTAAAAAATTAATCACAAAACCACTGTATTGCCATATTGCCATTCGCCATAACTGCCCGAAGTTTATCATTGTTAGTTTTTTACTCTTTTTCAAAATAATACTTTATATGTGAAATCTAGTCAATCCATTCAAAAAGATATTTTTCATCATATTCCACTTCAAATTTTTGCAAAAAACCAAGATATTCCTCCTTAAAACTTTTCTTTTTGTGGTGTTCGGGTTGATTAGCAATGTATTTTATTACATTATTCAACTGCGATTTTGAATAAGAAAAAGCACCATAACCTTCCTGCCAATAGAATTTTGTTTTTAGAAACTTCTTTTCATTTATAAAACCCGATGAATTATTTTTTACATCACGCACCAAATCCGAAATGGATAAATTAGGTTTCAAGCCTACCAATAAATGTGTGTGGTCGGGCATACAGTAGATTGCCAAAGGTTTTTGATTTTTGCCATTAACAATACCACAAATATACTTCTCTAATTCCTCTCTAAATGTTTCTTGTACCAAATTTTCTCTGCCTTTTACTGCAAAAACAATTTGAATATAAATTTGAGAATAGGTGTTTGCCATATCCAAAAAGATTTCACGCCTACGGCGTTTTGTTTTAATGATTGATATTTTTTGCTACAAAGATTTCAGCCCTAACGGGCTTGCTAAAAACTTTGCATTTTAAAAGCCGTTAGGCTTGGTATCTTTGTAGAAAATTATGATTCCAATGATAAAAAAACGCCGTAGGCGTGAAATAAATCGTTATTCTGCGTCTTTAAACAATCCTTCAAAAGAATTGGCGTAGTCGTAAATATCAATGGGTTTACCATCAAAATAGGTATCATCTTCGAAACCAACTGCCACCCAACGCCACTGCTTTATACCACTGATTTCTACTTCGATGGCTTGCAAATGTATGCCTCGAAAATATTTTGCTATTTTTCACATACCACAATATATTCAAATAACATGGTATTGACAGTTTTACCTGTTTTGTTAGTGGGCGAATTTTTAGAAGGCATAGATTTATTTGTTAATGCTCTTTCGTAAGTTACAACGTGGTGTAAGTTGTTTTCTTCAAATTTTTCTGCAATGAATTGGTCAGTAGGAAGTTGTATGCCTTTTACTGTGCGGTTGCCTACTACATAAATAGCTTTTCCGCCTTTTCGCATACTTTGAGCTACTTCAGAAATAGATTTTTCTAAATCTTCATAAAAAGCTGCCACTTCTAAAGCTCTTTTCGGGTCTTCTTTGGCTATATTTAAAATATAATCTGCTAATAGCCCTTTTTGATATAGTTGTTTTGTTTTTGTCCCTCCCATTAATAAACTATCTATTTTGCGAGCATACGTAATGCCTGTCCATTCATTGGAAAGCGTAGAAAATTGACCATAAGCCACCGTAGTACGGCTATCTCCATAGGGCGGACTTGTAAGTACCACATCAAAAGTTTCATTTGTACCCTTAAATGCTGCATGATTAACTGTAATACTTGTATTTTCATTCAATTTGGGTAAATATACATTTTCATAAGTGCGAATAACATCATTAAGTTTCTTAAAAAACACCCCGAAAACATCTGGATTAAATTGTAAAATATCTTCTGCTTTCATTTTAAAGAGTTTAAACTCATTGTTGCGTGTATAAGAACATTCTCTTACTGTTTCGGAAAAAGGAACTAAGAAAAAATTTCTTAGCTCTTTATATTCTATTTGGTAAATAAAATGTTTTAAAATATTTAAATTATTTAAAACTACGTTAGAAAACCAAAATTCGGCATTAGTAAGAGTCGGTAATGGTAGTTGATGTAAATTATTTTCATCTTTAACAAATTCAAAAACAGCTTCACGCAAACGTAATTTAGCCGTAATGATTTGATTAATAGATAATTTAGTAAATTTTACACTTGATATTAAAACAGCCAAAGGGTTTATATCAAAACCAAACATTTGATGAATACCACACTCCAACGCACTGGCAAACGAAGAACCAGAACCACAATAAGGGTCTAATAATACACCTTCTTGGATATTAAATTCTTTTAGTAACTCAATACCAATTTGAGGTAACATAGTTGCAGGATATTTATGCAAATTAGGATATACACTTGCATAGGATTGTCCTAAAAAATCGTATTTTTCGTTACGTGTAATGGGGTATTTCATAAAACATTATTAATATATGTGGGTAATTCCGACAACTTAGCTATGAAATCAGCATCTACATTTTTTGCAATGAAAGCCTTATCAAAAAATTTAAACATTCCTCGTTGTTGTGGATTATTGATTTCTTCATAAAAATTCACAGTAGCAAAGCACATTAAAGGCATTTTAGAAGATTTATAAGAAATATTAAATTTTTCTTTAATACTATTCTCTGTCGTTGCTATTTCAAAAAGCAATTTCCATTTATAAGTTTGTCCTGCTCTTTCTCTTAAAGATGTTTTCAAAGACAAAATTAAACATTTATTTAGTGATAAATCACTTGTAAGAGAATAAATTACTAAATCACAATCTGGTTTTTGAGTTTCTCCATCTACATAAATTGTAGATATTTCCTCAAAAGATGGTACTTTTGATTTTTGGCTTGTAATAAATATATTAGAACGAATAATGCCTAACTCTTTATTTTTGAGAAAGATATAGACTATTATTTGTGAAAATGAATTGCCAGCAATGGATTTTAAAGCTTGTGAAATATTATCTATTTCTCCCTTTGCTTTTCTTTTTTGTAAGTAAATATCTACCGAAGATTTAGCTTTATTTAAAATTGTGTAAATTTCATTAAAAGCTGCTTGATAACCTTCTTGTACTGAAGTTTGCGTACTGACAAACTCCTCGACTAATCTAATAGCCTCTTGTAAATAAGGACTTCCTTGAATAGTCAATAAAGTTGTTTTTTCTTCTTTGTTTAAAGTGTAAGCCATAAAATTTTGTTGTTATAGTAAAAGGTTATTTTTACTTTACCTGATACGCCTCCAAACTCGCCACAATTTCCTGCCGAGTGATTTCCTGCCCAAAAACAGGCTGCCCGATACCTTGTAACAAACACGCCTGAATTTGTTGGTTTTCGTTTTTCTTGTCTTGTTGTGCCAACTTGCTTATTTCCTCAAATTTAGTAACGGGCAAGTCTTTATGACCAAAAAAATGCAATAAAAATCCTTTAATTTGTTGGTAATCAGCTTTTTCCAATAACCCTTTTTGCCAAGACAGCCACGCCTCGCAAATCATACCAATAGCCACCGCCTCGCCATGCAAAATAGGCTTGCTGTGTAACAACAAATAACTTTCTATGGCGTGTCCAACGGTATGCCCAAAGTTCAAGATTTTTCGCAGTCCTTTTTCTTTGGGGTCTTCCTCCACCACTTTTGACTTTATAGCTACCGAATGTTGAACTAATTGATTCCAATTCAATAAGTTATAGAGTTCTTCAGCACTTGTGGCAGCAGCTAATTTGGGCAGCACAATTCCTAATTCCTCAAACATTTTTTTGTCCGATACCAAACAATGTTTTACTACCTCCGCAAAGCCCGACTTGAACTGTGCCAAAGGCAAAGTCTGTAAGAAAAAAGTATCTATCCAAACGTATTTGGGTTCGGCAAAAATACCAATATGATTTTTATAGCCTTGAAAATCTATGCCCAACTTTCCGCCTACACTTGCGTCTACTTGTGCCAATAACGTAGTGGGAATATTCATAAAATCTATGCCTCTTTTGAAGGTCGCCGCCACAAATCCGCCCATATCACCAATGACACCACCGCCTAAGTTAATCAACAAACTTTTTCTATCAAAATGAAAATCAGTGAGTTGCTGCCAAATATATTCACAAGTTTTGAGGTTTTTATACATTTCGCCACTGTAAATTTGCACAACCCAATGCGAACCCAACAGAGGTTTTAAGTGTGGGTAACAAGATTGGTAAGTGTTTTCGTCTGTAAGTACAGCTATATTTTTGTAAGGGAGTTTTTGAAAAAACGACCTTTCTAAGGGTTTGATATGAATGTGTGTAGGTATCATGGCTGCAAAAGTGGATTAGTGAATAAATCGAAAGAAACACAATTTAATAGAAAATCAATAGACTACTCAAAGTATCGTATAAATTTAAGGATTGTTATAGGTAGCTACCACAGAAAGCTATTGAAAATTTGAAATTTTAACAAAAAAATCATAAATTCGCAAGAATTTTTAGGTGCAAAAAAATGCAAGATGTCATTCGTTTATTGCCAGATGCTTTGGCAAACCAAATTGCAGCAGGTGAAGTGGTGCAACGCCCCGCCTCTGTGGTCAAAGAACTGTTGGAAAACTCCGTTGATGCGGGTAGCCAACAGATTCGGTTGATTGTCAAAGAAGCAGGAAAAACATGGATACAGGTCATAGATGATGGCTGTGGTATGTCCGAAACAGATGCCCGTATGTGTTTCGAGAGGCACGCCACCTCCAAACTACGCAGCACCGAAGATTTATTCAATATCTATACCTTGGGTTTTAGAGGTGAGGCTATGGCTTCTATAGCTGCGGTGGCACAAATAGAAATGAAAACTCGCAGTGAGGACAAAGAAAACGGCACTCTTTTGCAAATAGAAGGTTCAAAAGTCATTACCCAAGAGCCTTGTGTAACGAACAGAGGTACAAATATTATTGTTAAAAACTTGTTTTTTAATGTACCCGCCAGACGTAACTTCCTCAAAACCAATTCAGTAGAATTTAGGCATATCATAGAGGAATTTCAACGGGTGGCATTGGCGTATCCACACGTTGCTCTTTCATTGTACCACGAAGACCAAGAAATTTACAATTTGAAGTCGGGCAATATTGCTCAACGCATCATTGGTATTTTTGGGAAAAACTACAAAGAACAAATTTTGCCTTGTAGCGAAGAAATGCCCGCCGTACAACTCAAAGGTTACATAGGCAAACCCGAAGCAGCCAAAAAAACCAGAGGTGAACAATTTTTCTTTGTCAATAACAGATTCATCAAAAACAGTTATTTGCACCACGCCGTAATGACTGCCTACGAAGGGCTGTTAGCTGCCGAAACTTTCCCTTTTTATGCAATTTATTTAGACATTGAACCTAAGAAAATTGATATAAATGTTCACCCTACAAAAACAGAAATAAAGTTTGAGGACGAAAGAATTATTTATGCTGTCATTCAAGCCTCTGTACGCAAAGCTTTGGGCAAAAATAACGTAAAATCTTCTTTAGATTTTGACTTAGACGCAAATTTTATGTTGGCGGGTAGGCTGAATGTAGAAGAATACAAGGCAGACGAGGAAAAAAATGCGGAGGAAGACAAGCCTTATACACCGTCTAATTACCAAAAAACCTCTGATTACGTTTCTTTTGTGCAAGCCAGCAAAGAACAAAGTTTTTTGGCAAATTGGGAGAAACTTTATGAAATAGAAGAAGACGCCAATGTAGATTTACAGGCACTTTTTGGTGAACCTACGCATGAAATAAACCAAAATACAACGACTACATTAGGCTCAAAAGTAAACCAAAGTGTATTGGAAGAACCGAATGATAAAAAATTGTTTCAATTACTTAATAGCTTCATTGTCAGTCAAGTACAATCAGGTTTATTATTAATAGACCAGCAGCTTGCCTCTGAACGGATTTTATACGAAAGATTTGTTACAGACTTAGAAGAAAGACATGGTTTTTCGCAGCAGTTGTTATTTCCTGTGCGTATTCAGCTAAGTACGGCAGACATGATGTTATTGACAGAATTAGAAACAGAACTGTTGGCGTTGGGCTTTGTGATAGAACCTATGGATAAAAATACGGTAGCCCTCAAAGGTGTGCCTACGGACTTGCACCCCATAAAAGAACAAGCTATTTTGGAACAAGTCTTGGAAAATTACAAAATGAATAAGGCAAATGTAAATTTACCCAAAAGGGACAAATTGGCTATTGCTATGGCAAAACAAGCCTCTTGTAAACGTGGTAGCTTACTGACGAATGCAGAAATGCAAGCCATTATAGCCCAGCTTTTTGCGTGCCACAATGCCAATTACACCCCCACAGGGCAAAGAACTTTTATGGTCTTAGGTTTAGAGCAATTAGATATGTGGTTGGCGTGATAAGTGTCGTTGCACAATGATTAATTAACGTAAGTTGCGTGGTGCCTACTGTAGAACGGACTTTAGTCCGTTTTTGCGCATTTAGCAACAAAAAATACGTTTTTATACTGAAGAACTCTTGTTGTCATGCAGAAGAAACGGAATAAAGTCTGTTCTATTGGTACTACGCAACTTACATTAATTAGTAAATTGTTAATTCAAAAATCTTGATAGATAATTGCCGATTCGATTAGTAACCACTGAAGACGGTTCACATACGTTGTATGCCGAACACCTGAACGAAACGTACCATTCTTTGAAGGGTGCTTATCATGAGTCTTTGTATGTCTATATACAAAAAGGCTTAGAGGTTTTTCACGAAGAAAACCCCCATACAACGATTATTCACCTATTTGAAGTGGGTTTTGGTACAGGGCTTAATGCCTTGTTGTCTTTGCAATTTGCCGAAGAACACCATCTCTACATTCATTACACCAGCATAGAAGCCTACCCACTGCCCGCAGATTTGGTAGCAGCTATTAATTATGCACAATTTTTTCCAGCTCCTTTGCAGCCGTATTGGTCGGCTATTCACGCCTGTAGTTGGGAAGAACAGCATGAAATTTCTCCGTTTTTTAGCCTCAAAAAATTAGCTGTTAAATTAGAAGATTTACCTGTTTTGCCCCAAGAATTTCATGTAATCTATTTTGATGCTTTTGCCCCTAACAAACAAAGTGAATTGTGGGAAGTGCCTCAATTACAAAAATGTAAAAACTTGCTACTGCCCAATGGTTTATTGGTTACGTATTGTGCCAAAAGGCAGTTCAAAGAAGATTTAAAGACGGTAGGTTTTGAAGTAGAAAAATTGGCGGGTGCATTGGGCAAAAAAGAAATGACCAGAGGAAGGGTAAAATAAAGTTATTTTGATAATTTTGACTACAAAAAAGCACCCTTTCGTATGTTAAGTTCCGAAACTCGTATCCTAACGGCTTCGCAAGTACGCCAAAAGATTAAACGCATGGCGTTTCAGCTCTATGAAAACAATTTTGAGGAAAAACAGCTTATTTTGGCGGGTATTTCTCCAAATGGTTATGTATTGGCTGAATTATTAGCAGCAGAACTCCGCCAAATAGCAGCTATAGACATTGTTTTATTGGCTTTGCATTTGGACAAAAACCACACTACACAAAGCCACGTAGCACTAAAAGGTGCAACTGTAGGCTTTCAACAACAGTGTGTCGTGGTGGTTGATGATGTGGTAAACAGTGGTAAGACCTTGATATACAGCTTACAACCTTTTTTGCAGCAGCCTATTAAGAAATTACAAACGGCGGTATTGGTGCGGAGAGAACACCGCAATTTCCCGATTCATGCGGACTATGTGGGCTATGCACTTTCTACGACTATCAAACAGCACGTACAAGTGGAGTTGCAAGACACCGAAAAATTTGGCGTATATTTGTATTAATCACTAAAAGC
>CANGYA010000095.1 GCA_947457925.1 Cytophagales bacterium
AGCAATGCGACTACTGCAACCTTGACTATTACAGGTGCTACGGTTGGTATGAATACCTATCAATATCGTTGTATTGTTTCGGGAACTTGTACGCCAAGTGTTACGAGTACAGGCGTTACTTTGACAATCAATGAATTACCAGCTATTACTACCCAACCAAGTGCTTCAACTATTTGTGCTGGTTCAAATACGACTTTCACCGTTTCCGCTACAGGCACAGGTTTAACGTATCAGTGGCAGGAAGATACAGGTTCGGGATTCAGTAATATTACCAATGGTGGGGTTTATAGCAATGCGACTACTGCAACCTTGACTATTACAGGTGCTGCGGTTGGTATGAATACCTATCAATATCGTTGTATTGTTTCGGGAACTTGTACGCCAAGTGTTACGAGTACAGGCGTTACTTTGACAATTCCATCTCTTACAATTAATACAAATCCTACCTTTTCAAGTATTTGTGTAGGGGGAACTACCACATTTAATGTGGTAGCTACGCCAACTACTGGTGCTACCTTATCTTATCAATGGCAGGAAAATGGAATAAATATTAGTAATGGTGGTGTATATAGTGGTGCAACTTCGGCAATCTTGACTTTGACAGGTGTAACAAATGCAATGAATAGTAATGTTTATCGTTGTATTGTTACAAGTTCTCAAAATAGTGTAAATTGCTCTACTACTTCTGTAGGGGCAGCATTAAGTGTTGTGCCTTTGGCAAGTATAAGCACACAACCAACTAATGTAATTGCTTGTGTTACTACAACCGCAATTTTCACAGTGGGAGCTTCGGGAACAAATTTAACTTACCAGTGGCAGGAAAAAGTGGGTGCTGGTGCATTTACAAATATTGTTAATGGTGGTATTTATAGTGGTGCAACTTCGGCAAGTTTGACCTTGACAGGTGTAACAACAAGTATGAATACTAACCAATACCAATGTATTGTTACCAATACAGTAGGAGGCACAAGTTGCAATATTGTTTCTAATCTGGCTACTTTAACAGTTCCAAATTACGATTTTGTAGGTGCAACTTTGACAGCCACTGCAGGTACGCCATACACTTCAAACATTGTAGCCACAGGTGCGTTGAGTACGTTTAATTATACAATTTCTACGGGGTCTTTACCAAGTGGTATAAGTTTAGCTTCTAATGGTTTATTAAGTGGTACACCTACTACGACTGGAACATTTACTTTTGGTGTAACTGCAACAGACCAAACTAATCCTAATTGTACGATAGTTGCAAACTTTGTATTAGTAGTTTCGGGTACATATTACACCAATGTCAATACAACAGGAAACTGGCATACCCCAGCTAATTGGGCATTTGATACAGGAGGCTCAGTTACAGCTACTACTTTCCCAACAACAAATGATGTAGCAGTTATTCAAAATGGAGATATTATTATTGCTGGTTCTACTATCAATGTAAATAATTTAACCCTCGATGGCACATTAGACTTAAGTGTTACTACAGGTAATACGATTGCTAATTTGCAAGGTAGTGGAACTTTGCGTTTATCGTCTAACAACTTGCCAACGGTAACAGTGAATAACACTTTTACGCCTAACGGAACAGTAGAGTATTACGGAACAGGGGGTTATGCAATTCCTGCAACTTTTGGCACAAACTATAATAACTTAACTGTAAATAGCACAGGCACATTAACTTTGGCAGGGGCAACTACTGCTACAGGTTTGGTAAATGTTATAGGTGGTACATTAGATATTGGAAATAATATCTTAAATGCAGGAAGTTTAACACTTGATAATGGTACGAGTCTATTAACAAGTGGCAGTTTCCCAACTGTTCCAGTGGCTAATGTAAATTTATTGCCTACTTCAACGGTACACTATAATTCTAACAGTTCTATACAAGATATAGCTGCCCTCAACTATGGGCATTTAACTTTAACAGGTGCTACCATTGGCACAAAAAATCTGTTGGGTAATACCAATATTGCAGGTAATTTAACCATGACCAATGCAACAATGGTGTTTGGTAGTACACCTAAAACGGTAAATGTTACCTTAAATTTGTTGGCGGGTACAAGTGGTATAATAAATATGCAAGATGCAGCCCATATACTCAATCTATCAGGGGTTACGAATGGTTTAGCTTCCTTGCTTACAAACACCAATAACAGTACAGTAAACTATACCTTAGCTGGCGACCAAACTGTATTTACAGGGGCAAATATTACTTATCGCAATGTAAACTTTGCAGGTGCTGGTACAAAAACTTTGAATACAGGCATAATGACTGTTACTAATAATCTTGATATTGCTAATGGTGTAACTTTGGCAGCAGGAGCAAATAATATCAATATTGCTGGTAGTTGGACAAATAATGGGGCTTATACAAGCAATAATACGGTTACGTTCAACGGTACAGGTGCAAATGCTCAAATTATTAGCGGTGTGCAAACTGATTTTAATAACTTCACTGTAAACACAGGTGCAGCAGGCGTAAGTTTAGGCGTAAAAACTAATGCAAATGGTGTAGTGAATTTTGTAAGTGGTAATGTATTATTGAATGGTTTTGATTTTGAGTTAGGTACTGCCACAACAATAACAGGTGCTTTTGACAATACCAGAATGTTTGTAGTCAATGGTGCGGGAGGTTTGAAAAAGATGTTGAATACAGTTGGTACTTTCACTTATCCTATTGGTACTTTTGATGGCACTAACTACTTCTATTCGCCAGCTACCCTTACTACTAATTTAGGTACTACGTTTTCGGGTGTGCCAGCCGATAACTTCTTGAAAATAAGGGCAATGGCTACAGTACCTACGGCAACTTTGGCAACAAACAAATCTATCAAACGCCATTGGTTAGTGGAACAAGGTACAGGTATTGGGCTTTCTTCTGCTGATGTTTCATTCACTTATGTAAGTCCTACAGACGAAACAGGGCAAGGTAATACAGCCAATTATCTGACAGGCTATTATAAAGATGCTACTACAAATTGGTCTGTAACTGCCAATCCAAGTACATTGCCTACGTTCTCTTTGGCAGCTACCAATAATATTTCGGGTATTTGGACAGTAGGTGAGTTTGATGCTTTTGCAAATTTTGTGGTTATTAATGATGTTGATGTAATTCCTTCGGTTACAGGTTCTTTGCGTAGAGCAATAGAAAATGCCAATTTGGTAGTTGGTACAAACACAATTACATTTAATAACACTTTCTTTGTTACACCACGAACTATTGGTATCACTACTGATTTACCTGCCATCACAGAAAGTCTTGTGATAGATGCAAGTACAAATAGTGCTAATGTAAAAATTGCTAAAGCCACTACAAGTACGGCTGTCAATGGCTTCAATATTCAGGCAGCTAATACCCAAATTTATGGTTTAGAGATTACAGGCTTTAATATAGGTGTCAATGTAGGTAACAATTTTACCAATGTGTTAGTCGGTGGGGTAAATACCACACAAGGCAATTACGTTCACAACAATAGTGTAGGTATTAACATGACTTCCGCAGGGGCTATTCGTAATAACCGAATAGAAGACAATACGACTGTAGGGCTTGATATAGAGCCTAACTCCACTGATAATGTAGTTGTGGACAATAATACAATCTCTGGCAATGGTGCTATTGGTGTTCATGCCCAATCTGGTAATACAGCTTTCACACGAAATCGGATAGGGGTGAATACAACCGTAACCGCACCACAACCTAACGGACAATTTGGTATGCGTGTAGATGGAGGTAATGTTACTATCGGTAGTGGTACACCTGCAAATGCAAACATCATTGCAGGTAATTTGGGAACAGGTATTCATATTGCGACAAATAATGTGAATGTTTCAAATAACCTAATAGGCACAGACGGCACTACGGCATTTCCAAATGCTACGGGTATTTTACTAACTGCCATAGGTGCAAACATTAATAATAACACGATTTCTGGCAATACAAATATTGGTTTGGATTTACAACAAACAGCTACAGTTACCCAGAACCGTATAGGTACAGATGTAACAGGTGCTGTTTCTATTGGAGGTACTCCGCAAAATATTGGTATCAATGTAAACGCAATTGGTACAATAGGAGGTGTGAATAGTACGAGTGGCAACATTATAGCTGGTAATACCAAAGGCATTGTTATCAATGCAGGTAATACTACCGTACAAAATAACCAAATTGGTATTGTAGGTGTACCAAATAATGTGGGTATCGAGGTAATAGGTAGTACAAACACTATCATTAACAATACGATGACTAACAATACCACAAATGCCTTGTTAGTAACTGGTAACGGCAATACAATTAATGCCAATGCCATTCAGAACAATAGTGTAGGTTTGAGTATTGCAAGTAGTAGCAATATAATAGGTAATTTGAATCTTGGAAACACAATTTCGGGCAATACAGATAGGGGCATAGAAATCACAAGTGCTACCGCAGCCCAAAACCTTATTCAGTACAACCAAATTTATGGTACTACGTCCTCTACTGTTACTAATCCAACAAATACCGTATTTGTGGGAGGTTCTCAAAATAATTTAATGCAACCTGTTATTAGTAGTGTGGCTATTGACTTCCCTAATGCAGGCGATGTGAGTGTACTTATGGCTGTGAATCAAAGTGGTAACTACCGTTTACAATTCTATCGTAATCAAAACCCAACAGCTAATATTTTAGCAGAGGCTTTTGAATATATAGGGGAGTCTACAGGGGTGCCTATGACCGCAAACATAGCACAAAGTGTAGTAATTCTTATGCCTACACCTGCATTGACTACACCTGAGTATATCACTGTTATAGCAACAGACGCAAATGGTAATAGTTCGCCAATTTCAAATGCCTATGCTGTAGCTTGTAGTAATATTTTGAGTATCACAAGTGCTAACTTATTTACAGGCTGTTCAGGTACAAGGGCAGATGTAACCATTACCTTATCTAATACCGCAGTAGTAGGGGGTGTCTATAACATAGATATTGACGGAGATGGTACAATGGATTACAATGGTGTTACATTGTCAGCAAATTATACGCTATTGCTGAAAGATGTACAAGGCGGTAATACATTTACAAATACAAGAGTACAATTAACTTCAAATGGTTGTTTATCGTCTGTTTATACAGGTAATGCTTTAAGCATACCAAACAATAGACTACCTTCTCCAATTTTGGCAAGTGCAAGAGCTATACAACCTACAAGTTGTACAGTAGCAAATGGTCGTTTGGTCTTGAAAGTAAGTAACCCGAATATTGGACAACGATATGAAGTAAATATTTCTGGTATCAGAGGGCTAACAACTTTCTCTAATCTATTGATGCGTACAGATAGTACCTTGGTAGTAGAAAACTTGCCTGTTGGTTTCAGAGTACAAAATAACATAGCTGTAGCTCAATCTACAACAGAGTGTTATTCTAATTTCTTGCCGTTTACTACATTAATGGTAGCACCAAGAAATGTAGATACTGTTAAAGTAGTCTATGCAGATTTAGAAGACATTTCACCAAAATATCCTACAAAAATTGTGGTAGAAAAATCTCAAGACAGTGTAGAATATCGTATCGTAAACTTACGAACATTAAGCACCATAGGGCAGGCTCAACGTGGCAACGGAGGTACTTTAACTTTCATTACAGATACTTTAGAAGTAAGTACAGACTTTGCGGTGTATGGTAAACATATCCGTTCTGAATGTGAGCTACAAATAGCTAAAAATGTGCGTGTAAATGTAATAGACGGAATTGTTGATGAAGACATGGATATCTTACGTGAGGTTTACAGAAGTACAAACGGAGATAATTGGTTTGTGAAATGGGACTTTACTAAACACCCATCTACATTCATTGGTGTTAAGTTCTTTGGTGGTCGTGTAACAGACATTAACCTTAACAGCAATAATTTGAGTGGCACACTAACCTCGTTAGTCAATAATTTTAGAAGGTTAGTACTGTTGAATATTAGCAATAACCGTTTAGATTTCGGTTCGGTAGAGTCTTTTGTTGGGCGTAGATATGCTTTCTTCTATACCAACCAAGATAAAATTAACAACGAGGAAGTGATGACGGAGTTTGTAAATAGAAATGTTACTTTAAGAGTACAAACACAAGGGAATCTCAACCGTTACCAATGGTACAAAGATGGTCAGCTAATTGCAAATGCAACCGCCCCAGTCTTGTCTTTAACTAATTTGAGGCTAACAGATGCAGGCATTTACACAGCCTTAGTTACTAATACAGTAGGTACTGCCTTGACTTTAGAAAGACGAGCTATTAGACTAAACGTAGTGGGCTATCCTTCTGCCTTAGACTCTATGATTTTGGTGCAACTGAATGACGCATTAGGCGGAAACGGCTGGACGAATAAGTGGGATAGAACAAAACCTGTAGCTCAGTGGTATGGCGTAACGATGGTAGGAGATAGGGTTACAAGCCTGAACTTAGCAAATAACAATTTGACAGGTGAAATTCCAGATGTATTTGTAAGTAGAACAAATATTTTGACGGACTTGATTTACTTAAACTTATCGGGCAATAACATTTCGGGCAGATTACCACAAAGTATCACGAACTTGCGTAAGCTACAATACTTAGATTTGAGTAAAAACGTACTCACAGGCGAGGTTGTACAACAATTAGGGGCATTGACAGACTTGCGTACTTTGTGGCTATCCAACAACAGATTTACAAATGTGCATAGTGCTATTGGTAATTTGAGATTATTAGAAAACTTATTGTTAGACAATAACCAAATCACAGTATTGCCAACGCAAATCACAACTTTAACGAATCTGAAAAAACTTGGTTTGGGTAACAACCAATTAACTACGTTGCCAGCTAATTTTGATGCCTTGAGCAACTTAGAATACTTGGCATTGAACAATAACCAGTTGGCTACTTTGCCAGATGTATTTGGCAGAATGGCTAAAATGACAGAGTTGTATTTGCAAAATAATAGCCTAACAGCTTTGCCACCTACATTTGCTCGTTTAACTGCTTTGCGTACCTTGTTCTTGCATACCAACAGTTTAGATTTTGGAGATTTCGAACCTCTCAAAGACTTACCTGTCATCAATACTGAAGGTGCAGTGCTTGAGCCACAAGAAAAAGTGGACATTGCTCAAGATATTGTATTGACATTAGACCAATTAATGCGTTTAACAGTGAATACAGCAGGTACAGCTAACAGATACCAATGGTTGCGTAACGGTATAACAATTACAACTGTAGCAGGTAATCAACAAACTTATACAAAATTGCCTGTTGTTGATGATGCAGGAGTTTATACCGTAAAAATTACGAATGACTTGATTAAACGATTGACGTTGGTACGTAGAGATATTGTAGTAAGAGTTACCTGTGGCAATAGCTCAAGCATAGAAGTAAGTACAGTAGGGGCTACTCGTTTCTGCGAAGGCGAAACTATCAATACCGTATTAACTGCCAATGTAAATACAAGTGGTGTTACGCCTGTAGCTTACCAATGGTTTAGAGATAATCAAAGGCTATTGGACGAAGAAAGAACCCAACTAAACGTAAAAGTAGCAGGTGAGTACACTGTACAAGTGCGTGATAATCAAGGTTGTATCTACATATCTCAACCAATTAAGATTGAGGTATTTGGTAAGCCAACCGTAGTATTTACACAAGATAGAGCTACAAACGTCTTATCTTTGGCAATTACGAATGTAGCAGCAGGTAGAACTCCGTTGATAGATTGGTACGTAAACGGTATTATTTTAACGGCTTTCAACGGACAAACAAGCATTAAGCCAAGTGTTTCTGGCAACTACTACGCAGTAGTAACAGACGTGAGAGGTTGTCCGACAAGAACAGCTACCGTACCTGTAACCGCAGGCGACATTACAGCCATAGAAGACGAGTTACTCACGCAGAAACTAAAACTGTATCCGAATCCAACGGCAGATTACTTCTTCGTAGAAACAGACTTGCCAATTAATACATTGACTTGGAAGTTATACAATGGTTTAGGGCAATTAGTGAATGTAGAAAGTGAAACGCAAAACAACAAGTTGCGTATCAATGCCAAAGATTTGCCTTCTGGTGTGTATATTTTAGAAGTAGAACACCAAAAGGGTAGAGCAAGATTTAGAGTGGTCAAAGAGTAATTTGAATAATAATCTCAAAAAAAGCCCCTCTCCAAATGGAGAGGGGTTGGGGTGAGGTCTAATTGTAATCCAATGAATAAAAATCTATACCATATTTTTATGATAGTAATTATGCTGCTGGCAGCTACATTACTATCATTTATTTTTGTTATTCCTACGCCCAACTACACCGCAAAGCAACAAATTGCGAATACATTTTTGCTAACAGATTATTGTTTTTCAACAGAAAGTAGGCATACAAGACACATAGCTTTGCCCGAAAACATAGCCCCATTTCAAGACTTTCCTGCTTATCACGACCATTTTCCGTCTTCTTCATTCATACAACCTATTCATAGGCAACCCAATTACGAAATGAAAATAGGTTTTAAAAAAGCAAAAGAGTAGGGGAGTAGGCTATGCCTCGTCTTCTTCTTCATTACCCTCCACCTCTATTATCTCTTCTTTCTTTCCTTTTCCCGCCAAAACAACAACAATTTCTCCTTTTACACCCTTTTTCTCGAAGTACGCCAAGACTTCTGCCACAGTTCCGTTTACTGTTTCTTCAAACATTTTACTTAGTTCTCTGGAAACAGACACCCTGCGGTTTTCGCCAAAAAACTCTTTGAATTGCCCCAACGTCTTGAGTAATCTATGTGGAGATTCATAAAAAATCATGGTTCTTTCTTCTTGTTGTAGCTGTTCCAAACGGGTTTTTCGCCCTTTTTTGTGAGGCAAAAAACCCTCAAAAACAAATTTATCAGTAGGTAAACCCGACTGCACCAAAGCTGGCACAAAAGCCGTAGCCCCCGGTAAACACTGTACAGGGATTTGAGCCTCTAAACAAGCCCTCACAACCAAAAAACCGGGGTCAGAAATAGCTGGCGTACCTGCGTCTGAAATCAAAGCTACTTTTTTGCCTTCCTGTAACTTTTTGACAATAGCCTGAATAGTTTGGTGTTCGTTAAAAATATGGTAGCTCTGCAAAGGCTTCTGAATCTGTAAATGTTTCAACAAAACACTACTGGTGCGGGTGTCTTCTGCCAAAATAAGGTCGGCTTCTTGCAGCACCTTCACAGCACGAAAAGTAATGTCATCTAAATTGCCAATAGGCGTAGGAACTAAGGTAAGCATAGAGTCTTTTTTGTGGGCAAAGGTACGTTTTTTTGCCACAGAAAACTTACTTTTTACCATTTCAATCCTTACAACAACTTTAGTGTATTAAAGAGTAACTTTTTTAGCTTTAAGTAATTGGAAAAAAAATGTACCACAGACTTTAGTCTGTAATCTCTTGATAATCAAAGACTCACAGACTAAAGTCTGTGGTACAATATTATCAATTAATTAGTTACTTTTACTTATTCAATATGAGTGATGTTTTATTTTTGTGCCTTTAGGCACTACATATTGGTAGAAAAGTACCTGCCCACTCATTTCCTACTCCTTTAGGAGCAAAAGGATAGAATGAGGATTATTTTCTACCAATATAAAATGTCTAACGACACATTTTATTGTAGTTATCAAAAATATTACTCTTGTTTTTTGGGCAATTACTTGATTTTCAATATATTATATTTTAGCGAAAATTCTCTAAAAAATATTTTTTATATTTAGCGAATTTTCGCTTGTTTTTTAAATTTCGCTATTATATATTTGTATCAAGAAAAACGACAAGAGCTAAGGCTCTATTAACAATATACATAAACCTTTAAATCACATTTTCACTCATGGCAAACCGTCAAGAAAGAATCGGACAATTAGTAGCAGAATGGTCAAAAAATCCACGCTGGAACGGTATTGAAAGACCTTACACCGCAGAAGAAGTGGTGAAATTACAAGGTTCTTTTGCCGTAGAACATACGATTGCGAAGTTGGGAGCTGAAAGACTTTGGAAGTTGTTACATTCAGAACATTATGTAGCAGGGTTGGGTGCAATGACAGGCAACCAAGCTATTCAACAAGTACAAGCTGGTTTAAAGGCTATTTATTTGAGTGGTTGGCAAGTGGCAGCAGACGCAAACTTAGCAGGCGAAATGTACCCTGACCAAAGTTTGTACCCTGCGGACAGTGTGCCGAAAGTAGTAGAAAAAATCAACAATGCCTTGTTAAGAGCAGACCAAATTCAATCTGTAAATGGCGAAGGCGAAGTGTATTGGTTAGCTCCAATCGTAGCGGATGCAGAGGCGGGTTTTGGTGGCAACTTGAATGCCTTTGAGTTAATGAAAATGATGATTAAAGCAGGTGCTTCTGGCGTACACTTCGAAGACCAACTTTCTTCAGCTAAAAAATGCGGACACTTAGGCGGAAAAGTTTTAGTGCCTACACAAGAGGCTATCAATAAATTAGTAGCTGCACGTTTGGCAGCAGACGTGATGGGTGTGCCGACAGTGTTAATTGCACGTACAGACGCAGACGCAGCCAACCTTTTGACTTCGGACATAGACAGCAGAGACCACGATTTTGTTACAGGCGAAAGAACTTCAGAAGGTTTTTACCATGTAAAAGCAGGTATTCAACAAGCCATTAGCAGAGGTTTATCGTATGCTCCGTTTGCAGATTTGTTGTGGATGGAAACATCTAAACCAGATTTGGGCGAAGCCAGAGAATTTGCACAAGAAATTCATAAAAAATATCCAAATAAATTATTGGCTTACAACTGTTCGCCGTCTTTCAACTGGGCTTCTAAGTTAGACGAGAAAACAATGCTTACATTCAGAGAGCAATTAGCCGATATGGGTTACAAATTCCAATTTATTACATTGGCTGGTTTCCATGCCTTAAACAACAGTATGTTTGAATTGGCAAGTGCGTACCGCCAACAAGGTATGCTTGCGTACTCTCAATTCCAACAAAGAGAGTTTGCGAATGAGAAAAACGGTGGTTTCAAAGCTGTAAAACACCAGTCTTTTGTAGGTACAGGCTACTTCGACGAAGTACAAAACGTAATTACCAATGGACAAGCGGCTACAGTAGCCTTGAAAGGTTCTACAGAAGAAGAACAGTTCCACCATTAATAAATCGTAGGTATATCAGTAGTAGGCACAAAATAATTTTAAAGATTTTTAATTAATAACTTACTAATTAAAAATAGAGTGTTACTACATAGAATATATTAAATAAGTTTTATCAAGTGTTGTTTCTATAGAAAGCCTCTTTGCCTTGCGGAGAGGCTTTTTGCTGTGTGCAGACACCCTGAAATATTCAGCCGATAAAGGTTGCAAAAGGCGGAAAAAATCATTATCTTTGCGTTTTGCATAAAACTAACCCTATTAAAATACGCCTATTTGAGATATGAAGTTATCCGCATTCAAATTTGACTTACCAGATGATGCCATCGCCCTTCACCCTACCGAAAACAGAGACGAATCTCGCCTCATGGTAGTACACCGCAAGACCAAGCAAATAGAACATAGACTATTCAAAGACATTATTGAATATTTTGAGGAAGGGGACTTAATGATTATGAATAATACTAAGGTATTCCCTGCTCGTCTATATGGCAGAAAAGAAAAAACAGGAGCTAAAATTGAGGTCTTCTTGCTAAGAGAATTGAACCGAGAGGCTCATTTGTGGGACGTGTTGGTCGACCCTGCACGTAAGATTCGTGTGGGCAATAAGTTGTATTTTGGTGATGATGATTTAGTGGCGGAGGTAATAGACAATACGACTTCGAGAGGGCGGACAATACGTTTCTTGTTTGACGGCAGCGATGAGGACTTTTACAAAACGGTAAATGCCTTAGGCGAAACGCCAATCCCTGTGGACATCAAGCAACGCCGCGAAACGGTGGATGCAGACAGAGAAAGATACCAAACTATTTTTGCAGAGCATGTGGGGGCTGTGGCTGCACCTACGGCGGGTTTGCACTTTACACCACACTTGGTTCGCCGTTTGGCTATCAAAGGCGTTGATATAAAGCCGATTACGCTGCACGTAGGCTTGGGAACTTTCAGAGATATAGACGTAGAAGATTTGACGAAACATAAGATGGATTCTGAAAACTTCTTGATTCCTGAAAATACGGCAGACTCGGTAAACGAAGTGCTGGACAGAAAAGGAAGAGTGTGTGCCATAGGTACTACGTCTATGCGTGCTTTGGAGTCATCTGTGTCTGCCAACAACCGTTTGAAGCCGATAGATGGCTGGACAGACAAGTTCATTTTCCCACCTTATGACTTCAAAATTTGCAATGCCTTAGTTACTAATTTCCACAAGCCTATGTCGAGCTTATTGATGATGACTTGTGCCTTTGGGGGTTACGAGCTGACGATGCACGCCTACAATGTGGCTGTAAAAGAAAGATACCGTTTCTTTACTTACGGAGATGCGATGTTGATTTTGTAGTGATAGTTCCGTTTACATATTCAACATAAGTAATGGTAAACAATAAAACGTAGTTTCGAATCTTGTGTAATTGCTTGTAAATAAACCACAAGGACACAAGTTCACTCAAAAAATAATGAAGATTTATTTTTTCTTGTTATTGATACGCAAATAGGCAATAGTACAACTTACTATTGCCTATTTGCGTGTATGTTTTACAAGCCTGATTAACCTATTTTTAGTCCTATTACGCTAATATCATCTGTTTGTGTTTCGTTAGCTGCTAACTTCCATTGATTAATTGTTGTTGAGATAATTTCTTTTTGAGTTGTCATATTTTTATCGTGGTGCTGCAATAACAATTCTTTTATCTGTTTGGCAGAAAATTTTTTATTGTTTTTACCTCCAAATTGGTCTTTGTAGCCATCAGAAAATAGATAAAAAGTTGTTGGTACATTACATACAATGGTCTGTAGATTAAATTTTCGTTCTGCCTGTAAATTAGCTCCTCCAATCATATTTTTATCACCTTTTATTTCGGTGAGTTCTTTATTTTGTATGTAATATACTCCATTAATTGCTCCCGAAAATAAAATCTGTTGTTCTTTGGGTGCTATGGCAAGCACTACTGCATCCATACCGTCATAAGTTTTGCCATGTCCTTGTTGCATAAGGAGTTCTATTTCTTTTTGTAAGTTGAAAAGAATTTCGTTGGGCTGTTGAATATTTTTTTGTATCACTATTTTTTGTAGTAATTGTATGCCTATCATACTCATCAAAGCTCCCGGTACGCCATGCCCTGTACAGTCTGCAAGCACTAATATTGTAATAGGATTGTCTATGTTTGTGCCTTCATGCAGCCAATAAAAATCTCCTGAAACCACATTGCGGGGTTGGTAGTATATAAAATAATTTTCTAAACCAAAAATAGTATCAAAACGACTATTAGCAGGTAACATGGCTTGTTGTATGCGTTGGGCATAAGTAATACTATCTGTAATTTCTTTATTCTGTACCTCTAATTGGTGATTTTGTTGTTGAACCATTTTTACAATTGCTTGTATTTCGTGGTTTTGTGATGATAGCTCTTGGTTGGTTTCCGCTATTTTTTGCTGTTGAACTTTTAATAATTCATTAACTTTTTTCCTACGTTGGTTTGCTTTGTAATAAACTGTAGCAAGCCAAACACAAAGGAAAAAGCTAACACCCGAAACAGCAATGATATAGTATTGTAATTCTATAATCTCTTGCTTTTTTTCTTGTTCTTTCCTAAGTATTAAATTTTCTGTTTCTTTTTTTTCTGTTTCATAGATAGTAGTCATTCTATTCAACTGTTCAATTTTTTCTATATTACTAATGCTATCTCGTAATTTCACCGACATTTTGTAATAATAGGCAGACCTTTCATGATTACCTCGCATAGAATCAATTAATGAAAAAACTTCATAACTACTAACTATAGAATTATATTCATTATTGTTTTTTGCTAATTTCAGTCCTTTTTGAGCATATAATTCGGCTTTATTTGCATTACCCATTCCTACATAACACATACTGATTGTGATATAGTCAAGGGCAAGTTCTAAATTCGCACCAGCTTTTTCTGAAAGTCGGACAGATAACTCAAAAAAAGGCAATGCTTTTTGATATTCTTTCATTTTTAAGTACACATCTCCCAAATTATGAATAGGATAACTCATTGATAATGAATCTCCCAACTTTTGGTAAATGTCAATAGCTTCTTTATTCGCCTTAATTGCATTGTTATACTCTTGATTGGATAAGTAAAAAACAGCTAAGTTATTAAGCAAGGTAGCTAACTGGTCATCATTGATTTGTTTGCTCGCCATGTCTATACTCTTTACTTGATACGTAATGGCTTGTTTGAAGTCGTCTTGCATATAGTAAATTTGAGCAAGCAATGTATATCCTTTCATCATCATGAGTTTATCTGTCTGAATTTCAGGCATTTTCAAAATCTTTATTACACACCGCATAGCTGCTGTATAATCTCCTAAAATTGAGTAAATAAAACCTAATGTATGATAGTTTAGGGCTATTTCTTTGTAATTATGCTCTTTGTCAAAGAGCTTGATAGATTCATGGTAATATTTTGTGGCAGCAATACTTTTTCCTTGCACTTTATTGAGGTAATCACCAAAAAGCCTTTTACATTTGGCTTCTAAACTAAAAAATTGCTTTTTTTTAGCTAAGTTTTCTGCTTCGTTGAGATAGATAATAAACTTGACGGAATCTTCATACATATATAGCTGAGCTACTTCTAAGCAAACCCTAACCCTTGTAGTGTCTGCAATAGTAGGGGATAAGGTACGCAACAAACTGTCTGCTTTCTTTTGTGATTGAGAAAAACAAAACAGGGAACAATAGAAAAAGGAGATACAAAAAAACAAACAAGAATAAGCCCCTTGCATATTTAGTAGGAACAGCGATGAAAAGAATTTACTCTGCAATATTGTAATATTACACTTGTAAACCTAACTAAGCCCCGCCTTTTTAAAAATTTGCTTAGACTTTCTTGTTTTATACCGCCACCGCCAACTGTTCATAAATACGAATAGTATAGTCTGTTAAACCTATAAGGTTTTCAAAACCTTATAGGTTTTTCTTATTAGAGTTTTTATCTTTGCTCTATGATAACAAAAGATAATTTCCTGCAACTACTTAAATCTCTGCATTTTACAGAGCATAACAATATTTTTACTAAACACTTTGAACTCCAAGATTGTACTTTGCAAGTAGATGTTGCGAAGCAAGAACTCATCTATCCCGAAGAAAAGGGTTTGGTGATTAACGAAAGACAAACTTGTAATTTCTCGTCTGCCGAAAACTTTGTGGTTTTTGAGTGTGTGCATAGATTATTGGAAAAAGGATATTTGCCACAACATATAGAACTTGAACCGAAGTGGAAAGTAGGACATGGGGCAAGTGGAGGACGTGCTGATATTTTGATAAAAAATCAAGAAAATAACCCTTTGCTGTTGATAGAGTGTAAAACGGCGGACAAAGAGTTTAAAAAGGCATGGAAAGAAACCTTGCAAGATGGTGGACAACTTTTTAGCTATGCTCAACAGATTTCTGAAACACAATTTTTATGTCTGTATGCCTCAGATTTTGATGAAAAAGAAAACAAAATCATTGTTAGCCAACAAATTATCTCACACAAAGACAACAAAGATGTTTTAGAGCAAGATAAAAATTTAAAATCTTTTGAAAAAGCAAAAGATGTAAAAGAGAGATATGAGGTTTGGAAAAATACCTACAAATTAGAAAGCACCGATTCGGGAATTTTTGAGGAGAGTATTCAACCTTACCAAATTGGTAAAAGTAAATATACCTTAGTTGAAGATACGCAACCCTTAAAATCTATTGACAAAAAAGGTTTATATCACGAGTTTAGAACTATTTTGAGAAAGCACAATGTTTCTAGACGTGAAAATGCTTTTGATGTATTGGTGAATTTATTTCTCTGCAAGATTATAGACGAAACCGAAAATAAAACGGATTTAAAATTTCGTTGGAAAGGTATTGCGTATGACAATTATTATGATTTGGTGGATAGATTACAAGGCTTGTATCAGGCAGGAATGAGAAAGTTTTTGAAAGAGGACATTCTCTATGTTAGCAATGAAGAAATAGACAAGGCTTTTTGGACAACAAAAACCAACCGCAACGCCACAAAAAAACGAATTAAAGAGATTTTTAGAGAACTTAAATTTTATAAAGGCTTAGATTTTGAGTTTGTCAAAGTGCATAATAGCAGGGGTTTTGATAAAAATGCTAAGATTTTGATTGATATTATCAAAATGTGGCAAAGTATCAGATTGACTTCGCAAACACAAAACCAATTTCTTGGCGATATGTTTGAGTTTTTCTTAGACAATGGCATTAAACAAACACAAGGACAATTTTTTACGCCTATTCCAATTTGTAAATTTATTGTAGCTTCTTTGCCTTTGGAGCAGAAAATTAGCCAAAAATCAGAACCTTTGAATGTGATAGATTATGCCTGCGGTTCGGGACATTTTTTGACAGAATACGCCTTAGCAGCAGAACCAATTATAGAAAAATACAAAGAAACTTCTGTAAAACAACATTTTCAACATATTTACGGAATAGAAAAAGAGGATAGGCTGGCAAAAGTAGCTACGGTTTCGGCTTGTATGTATGGGCAAAACGAAATCAATGTAATAGATACAGACGCATTGGCAAGCCACGAAGTATTGCGAAAAGAAAATTTTGATGTTTTGGTGGCTAATCCGCCTTTTGCGGTTGATGATTTTTTAGATACGTTGGTAAAAAATGACGAAAAAGAAGCAAAAACCTACGAACTTTTTGCAGAAGACCGTATAGGAACTAACAATATTCAATGTTTATTTTTGGAAAGAGCAAGACAATTATTAGCTCGAAATGGCGTGGCGGGGATAATTGTGCCTACGTCTATTCTTTCCAATTCGGACACAATGCACATACAAACTCGTGAAATTTTATTGAAATATTTTGATTGGATAAGTATTGTAGAACTTGGAAGTGGCACTTTTGGCAAAACAGGTACAAACACAGTAGTTTTGTTTTTGCGGAGAAAAGAACAAAATCCTGAACAAGCTGAACATTTTTGGAACAGAACCCTCGATTTTTTTGAAAATGCAGAGGAAGAAATCCAAAGTAACGGAGGAATGTATCAAGATTTGCCGATAGTCAAAAAATATTGTCAGCATATCAATATTCCTTTTGAAGAGTATCAGTATGTACTCGAACAAAATCTAACAGTTCTCAAAGAACTGTTAGATTTAAAAATTTGGCAATACGATATTTTCAAAGAATACAAAGCTTCTTTTGAAAAAAGCACCGAAGTTGTTAATCTCCAAAAGAAAAACGACTTTAAAAAACTATTGCCCGAAAAGCAAACCGAAAAACTGAATAAAATGCTTTGGGAATATATCCGAAAAATAGAACAAGAAAAATTATTTTATTTTATGTTGGCTTATCACAACGGTAACGACCGACCGTCCCATAAAGTGCTAATTGTAAAAAGTCCTGCGGATAGCAAAGAACAAAAACAGTTTTTAGGGTATGAATGGACAAATGCAATGGGCAACGAAGGCATCAAATATAACAATGGCGAAACAGTTTATGACATCAATACGCCACTATTTAACCCAAATGATAGGAATGACCAAACAAAAATAAATTATTTGATACAGCAAAATTTCTTAGGCACAGAAATAAACCTTCAAGGTCTTGAAAACTTGACAGGTTTGGTGAACTACGCAAACCTCACAGACTTGCTCGACTTCTCCCGAAAAGATTTTAATAAGGCTATTTCTTTGACAATAAAGAAAAATTTGGTTGTTGAAACAAAATGGGAAATTGTAAGAATAGAAAATGTAGTAGAAATTTCACGAGGTGCATCACCAAGACCAATAAACAAATATATTACGACAGAAGAAAGTGGCGTAAATTGGATTAAAATTGGAGATGTATCAGAAGGTTCTAAATATGTTACACAAACAGCAGAAAAAATAACGCAAGAAGGTGCTAAACTTTCTCGTTTTGTAAATGAAGGTGATTTTATTTTGTCAAATTCTATGAGTTTTGGCAGACCTTATATTATGAAAATATCGGGTTGTGTGCATGATGGTTGGTTATTGTTGTCAAAATTTAGTGATAAACTCAATAAAAATTATTTGTACGAAATTTTATCATACAAAGATACGCAGCAACAATTTACAGAAAGTGCAGCAGGTGGCGTTGTTCAAAATCTGAATAGTGAAAGAGTGAGAGCAACAAAAATTCCTTTACCACCTCTGGAAATCCAAGAAAAAATAGTTTTGGAATGTGAGGCAATAGACAAAGCTGTGGAAATTGCGAAAAATGAAGTGGAAAAGGCGAAAAAGGAGATTGAGGAAAAAGTAAAAATATGGTTTGAAAGTAGTTTTGAAATGCTAAAAACTGAAAACGTGCTTATTTTGGAATATGGTAAAGGCTTGCCCGAAGAAAAACGGATTTTGGGTGAATTTGCTGTAATGGGTTCAAATGGGATTACTGGTTATCATAATGAATATTTAGTAACTGCACCTACAATAATTGTAGGTCGCAAAGGTTCGGCAGGAAAGTTAGTTTACACAGAAAAAAACTGTTACCCTATCGACACAACTTTCTATGTAAAACCTATTTTAGATTGTAATATGAAATATCTTTATTACACTTTATTGCAATTAAAATTAGATGAAATGGGGAAAGGTACAGGAGTACCTGGGCTTAATAGAAATGATGTTTATCAAATAAAAATTCCTGTTCCTCCACTTTCTACTCAAGAAACCTTAGTTTCCAAAATAGAAAAATTAGAATTGCAAATTACTGAAAATCAAGTAATTATTGAGGGTGCAAA
>CANGYA010000096.1 GCA_947457925.1 Cytophagales bacterium
AAAAATATAATATTGGAGTTTCTTTAATTAATCCTGGCTACATAGCTACACCTGAAGTAATTGAAGACTTTGAAAAATCAGGGATAGATGAATCGTTAGCAATTCCAATTACCGATTTGTTTCAAATTATAGAAATGATTTTAAACTTGTCAAATAGGACAAACATCAATGAGATAGATATACCTAATATGTAAAAATAACAACCACCTACAACATATGTTTTGTGTCAAGCGAGGGAAAAGTAAGAACTTAGAATTTTGTAATGCTATTCAAGTGTAGTATTAATAATTTTTTCTTGATTTCCTAGTTGCACTTCAAATCCGAAACTGTATTTCTACCTTTAGCTCAATACTCTTTGGGTTTGTGTTGCCCACAAAAGTTTTAGACCCCACAAGTTTTTTCACTATGATAGACGTACAAAACATCAAACAAAGATTCGGCATTATTGGCAACTCCCCAGCCCTCAATTATGCGGTGCAGGTGGCTGCACAAGTAGCCCCTACAGACATGACCGTACTGATTACAGGCGAAAGTGGTAGTGGCAAAGAATCTTTTTCCAAAATCATTCACCAATTAAGCAACCGCAAACACCAAACTTTCATAGCTATTAACTGTGGGGCTTTGCCTTCGGGAACTATCTATTCAGAACTTTTTGGGCATGAAAAAGGAGCTTTTACAGGTTCTACAGATGCCCGCAAAGGCTATTTTGAAACGGCAGACGGTGGTACTGTTTTCTTAGACGAGATTGGAGAATTACCTCCAGAGGCTCAAAGTATGTTGTTGCGTGTCTTAGAATATGGCGAATTTATACGCATGGGTTCTTCTAAAGTGCAAAAAACGAATGTGCGGGTTGTAGCAGCTACTCACGTAGATTTGTGGCGGGCAGTAGAAGGCGGAAAATTCCGTAAAGACTTGTATTTTAGGTTGAGCAATGTCCCTATTTATATTCCGCCCTTGCACGAAAGAGGGGCAGACGTGGAGTTACTATTCAGGAAATTTGCGACAGACCATGCCGAAAAATACCGCATGAAACCACTCAATTTGGACGACAGAGCCAAGCAAGTGTTACAACAGTTTCGTTTTCATGGTAATATCCGCCAACTCAAAAATTTGGTGGAGCAAATGTCTATTTTGGAAATGGAACGGACTATTTCGGCAGATACATTGATTAAATATTTACCCCAAGACCAACAGCGAAGTGCGTCAAGTTTACCTGCCTTGATAGGCGGAGAGTATGCCAAAGACAATTTTTCTGAAAGAGATTTGTTATACAAAATCATGTTTGATTTGAAAAGAGATGTAACAGAACTGAAAAAATTGGTGCTTACGTTGTTACAAGGAGAAACTTCGGGCAATGCTATTTTGCAACAAAACAAACATCTGTTTCAAGAAGAAGAATTGCGTACTTATGACAACACCAATACAGTAGCTACACCTTTTCTGTTGCCCCCTACTAAAAATAATGGAGTTGGCGAAAATCCTGTGCTGCAAATTACGCCTACTACCGTAGAAAGTGCCGTACAAGACATTATTCACGAAGAAGAAGATAATTTTTCGTTGGAAAGGCAGGAAAAAGAAATGATTGTGAAAGCCCTGAAAAAAAACGGCAATAAACGCAAAAATACGGCAGATGATTTGGGCATTTCTGAACGGACTTTGTACCGTAAACTTAAACAGTATGGGATAGAGGAGTAAATAATAATTTTAATTAATAATTTAGAGTTTATGAATAATTCCTTTTTAGCCCTACCTGTGGGGAGGGTTGGGTGGGGCTATAGCAAAAAATTATTCATAAACTCTTTTATTAATTAAAATTATTTACTATTGAAATTTCTTGTCATTTTAACTATCTTTGTAAAAACGTAACTCATCATGTTAGCCGAAAAATACATCAATCCATTTACCGACTTTGGTTTTAAAAAAATCTTTGGTGAGGAAGCAAACAAAGATTTGTTGATAGACTTTCTGAATGAATTGCTGACTGATAAAGGCAAAATCATAGACTTGACCTATCTTAAAAATGAGCATTTGGGGACAACAGAATTGGATAGAAAAGCTATTTTTGATTTGTACTGTGAAACAGATATAGGCGAAAAATTCATTGTAGAAATGCAAAGAGCCAAACAAGATTATTTCAAGGATAGAAGTTTGTATTATGCTACTTTTCCTATTCAGGAACAAGCCTTAAAAGGAGCTTGGAACTACAAACTAAAAGCTGTGTACTCGGTGGCTATTATGGATTTTGTGTTTGCAGACAACCAACCTAATAAGTTGGTACATGATGTACAATTAATAGAAAAAGAAACACAAAAAGTCTTTTATGATAAATTGTGTTTTTTATTTGTGGAAATTAAAAAATTTGAGAAAAGTTTAGAAGACTGTCAAAGCCGTTTTGAAAAGTGGTTATATTTATTAAAAAATTTGTCTAAGTTAGACCACATACCAGCGGCATTTCAAGAAAAAGTTTTCAAAAAATTGTTTCAAGTAGCAGCCTTAGCTGAATACGACCCCAAACAGTTACAATCTTACCGAGATAGTGAGAAAAATTACTTGGATTTTACTGCCTCTATCAATACATCTTTCAGGGAAGGAAAATCGGAGGGGAAAATGGAGGAAAAAATAGCAATAGCCCGTAATATGAAAGATGAAGGTTTTACTATAGCTCAAATAGTAAAAGTTACAGGTTTGAGTGAAGATGAAATAGTAAAAGCATAATATTAAACAAGTAATGTTAAGTAAGAGTAACTAATTAATTGATAATATTGTACCACAGACTTTAGTCTGTGACTCTTTGATTATCAATAGATTACAGACTAAAGTCTGTGGTACATTTATTTTTTCCAATTACTTATATAGGCAAAAAAGGTGTAATCTTTTAAAAAGATTACACCTTTAACATTATATCTTTAAAACCTCCTAAATATACGGCACAGCCACCCCTCTCCTTCTTTCTTCTATCAACTCCCGAATATTCGCCACACTTCGCTGCACCAACCAGTTCTGTTGGGCTGGGGTGAGTTCTTCCCATAATTCGCCACTGTGTTCTTGAAAATCTACCCAAATGTCATCAAAAACCTCTTGTTGAACGGCGTGCAGACGAGCCAAATTTGCAAAGTCTAACTGTCCAACTTTTGAGATAGCACTATCTAACCGATTAGGCGTAATCAACAGCCGTATTTCGTCTGCAATAAACGCAAGGTCTTCGTGATAGCTTGGGACTACAGGCACATAAGACCATTTTTGAGCCTCATGAAACTCTTTGCTTTCATCAAATTCGGGGTTCTTTAACTTAAAAATAATCCGTTTGGGCAAGGTATTGGGCAGAGCCTTGTACGGTTTTACTACAATTCCCTCTATCAAATTACCATTGATAAACGGCAAACCTAATTGGGCAGGAACAGTAGAAGGAATACGAATATCAAACTGCATGACCTCGTGCAATTTACCTATCAACAGAGGTTTTGCATGAAACAAGCCAAATTGTTCAAAATATTGTAAGGCTTCTTGGTAAGGCAAATAAAATTTATCTTCGGGGCTGTCGTTAGGTTCTATGGCAATATCAAAAGCACAAAAATTGATAGTAGGCGAATAGTAAATACCTGTCTGAATGGCTTGCAAATGCTCCTCTGCTTGTATTGCTGCGTGTGGGTATGCCCCACCAAACAACTCTCCGTAAATCGTACAGCGTTGTGCAGGGTACGCCAAGCTCAATTCTTCAAAAAGAGTCAATACTTTTTCCTCTATTTGCTGCACTACCAACTGAAAACCGAAGAAGTCATCTGTCCATTGCAAATATTCTTTTCTTTTGGCAAACCTTAGCTGTTTATTTTCGTACCAACAACTAAAATTAGCTCCATGTATCTTTTCTGTTACTACCCATTGGTATTTATCAATTTCTCGCAAGGTCTTTTCGTCTAAGTGAAAACCTTTTAAGAGGGTAGGCATTTTTTCATAACCAACAAACGAACTCATAACAATAATGAACGGAAAACTTCACGCCTATTATACGTAGTTTTCCGTTCAAGGTTTTATTTGCCGACATAATTATAAGGCGTAAATGCCAATAATTCTTGTTTTACGGCATCACCTACGTTCAAAGTCGCAATAAATTCTTTGATAGTGCCTTCCGTAATTTTTCCGCCTGTGCGAGTAAGCTGTTTCAGGGCTTCGTAAGGTTGCGGATAGCCTTCTCTCCGCAATACCGTTTGGAGAGCCTCTGCCACTACCGCCCAGTTTTCTTCTAAATCTTGTTGAATTTTGGCTGCGTTCAACTCTAATTTATTCAAGCCTTTCAACAAAGAATGTAAAGCAATGACCGTATGAGCCAAAGGCACACCAACATTTCGCAAAACTGTAGAATCTGTCAAATCTCTTTGGAGGCGTGAAATGGGCAATTTTTGAGAAAAATGTTGGAACAAAGCATTGGCTACGCCCAAATTTCCTTCGGCATTTTCAAAATCTATGGGGTTTACCTTGTGAGGCATGGCAGACGAACCTACTTCGTTGGCATTGACTTTTTGGCGAAAATAGTTCATAGACACATACGCCCACACATCACGAGAAAAGTCTATTAAAATGGTGTTGATACGTGCAAAATTATCGAAATACGCTGCCAAATGGTCGTAGTTTTCTATTTGTGTGGTGTAACTCGACCTTGACAACCCCAACTGTTCATTCACAAATTTTTCTGCAAAACCATGCCAATCGTACTGCGGATAGGCTGCATAATGAGCATTGAAATTGCCTGTAGCTCCGCCAAATTTGGCTGCGTAGGGAATTTGTTGGAAATACTGCCACTGTTGTTCCAAACGGTACAAAAACACTTTCAACTCTTTGCCCAAACGAGTAGGCGAGGCAGGTTGCCCATGCGTATATGCCAACAAAGGGACATTTCCCCACAAAACAGTTAATTCATGTAATTTATCAAATACTTGCTCAAATAAGGGAGCTATGGTTTGTTCAAAGGCTTCTTTCAAAGACAAAGGAATGGAGGTGTTGTTAATGTCTTGCGAAGTAAGCCCAAAATGAATAAACTCTGTGTAAGCCGATAAGCCCAAAGTTTCTAACCGTTGTTTGATGAAATATTCAACGGCTTTTACGTCATGGTTCGTAATTTTTTCGGTGTTTTTGATGCTTTGGGCATCTTCTACGCTGAAAGATTGGTAGATTTTCCGCAAATCGGCAAAAACGTCTTTGGCATTTTCTAAAGGTGCTAACTGCGGTAAAGGCATTTTGCACAAGGCAATGAAATATTCTACCTCTACTAACACTCTGTATTTGATAAGAGCAAATTCAGAAAAATACTGTTTCAGAGGGCTGGTTTGGCGATGATAACGACCATCGACAGGAGATATAGCTGTAAGTTCCATGATGTTTGGGCTAAGTTGTCGCAATGCTGCGAAAATACCCTACAAGTTTACATCAAAAGTTGGGGTTTGGGAAATCCTTGAAGGCATTTTTATTTAACACTTGGTTAGCTAATTTATACAACTTAGAGAGTTTGTGTGCTTTTGAAAGAATAAATTAGCTAAAAATTCTCTACTTATCACAAATTAATGCATCAGACTTAATTTTGTTACTTCCTGCAATGCTAACTATAATATGTAGATTTTTAGTTAGCATATAACGTAATTTGTAGTAAAATATTTTGTGAAATGACTACATCTCAAACACTTACCAAGTTTGGCGAAATTCTACGAAAAAAGAGATTAGAAAAGAATCTTTCGCAAGAAGACTTTGCTGAACTCGTTGGAGTACACCGCACCTATATTGGTATGTTGGAAAGGGCTGAAAAAAATATAACTCTACTTAATATAGAGAAAATAGCTAATGCACTGAATATTTCCATTGCTGAACTCCTAAAAGAACTCTAACAATGCAATCTCCTTACTCAAATAAGCCTGAAAATGAGTGGCTTATTATTACTGAAAATTTAGTAAAAAACCACCCACTTAAAACAAATGAAATAGTAGAAGTAGTTTTAGAAAGCTGGCAATGGATATTCAAGTCTAAAATTGGTGACTTTTCTATAGGGACAGACATTTTTCCAACGCCTCAAATTATGAGTTTTCTTCTACACGAATTAGTAGCTCTAAACTTAGAAAAACGACACCCAAAAACATGGAAAAAGGGAGTTACAAAATCAGAAAAAGATTTGGTTTGCACCGAAGATAATAGTTTTTCTGTTGAAATAAAGGCTTCTTCTGATAAAAAACAAGTATTTGGCAATAGAAGTTACGCCCAAGAAGAAAGTGCAACTTCCCAGAAAGTAAAATCAGGTTACTACTTGACAATTAATTTTGAGAAATTTACCGAAAATGACAGACCCGAAATCACTATTATACGGTTTGGCTTTTTAGAGCATACTGATTGGATTGGACAAGCCTCACAAACAGGACAACAAGCTCGTTTAAGTGCAGAAAGTTATAAATACAAACTCAAAGTGCTATATGAAAAATCTAAAACAATATAGCCTCTGATGTTTTCACAGTTAATTCCGTTTCTAAAATTCGTCTTTTAGCCATTTCACAGTAGTTAGCATTAATTTCAAAGCCAATACAGTTACGTTTATTTTTTAGGGCTACTACTGCGGTAGTTGCACTACCCAAAAAGGGGTCTAAAATCCATTCATTTTCATTAGTAAAGCCCATAATCATTCTATAAACTAAATCTTCGGGAAATTGTGCAGGGTGTGCTGTCCGTTCTTCTGCTGACCTATTCGCCCCCGAAGTTACTTTGGCTATTTGCCAAACATCAGAAGGATTTTTGCCTAATGTATTTGCTCGTAGCTTTCCATTTTTTTTAGAATTAGGATACTTCACATCTGGGTCTCTAATTGCATCAAGATTAAAGGTATATTCTTCTATATTCTTAACATACCACAAAATTTTCTCATTTCTTGGCGAAAGGTAGTTTTTACAAGCCACACCAGCACCATAATTCCAAACAATTTCTTGATTAAGATAAAAATTGATTTTGTCCCATATTAAATAAGGTATCGGCAAAGCTCTGGCTTGATTTTCAACTTTTAAATAGCCTAAATTTAATAAATAAGCACCATTATTAGTAGTAATTTTATACACTAAATTGCTTATTTCACTTAACCATTGGATATATTCATTTAAAGAAAGAGGTTTTTCGTACTCTTTTCCTATGTTGTAAGGTGGGCTGGTTATAGTCGTATTGATTTTAATGTTGTGTTCGGCAAGTTGTTCTAAACCTTTTTTGCAATCAAGGTTATAAAGCATCACATTATCATTTGAAAAATAGGGTTTTCCCAACACAGCAATAATCTGTTCTTGTTGCATACGGCGTATTTTTAATCATTGCTACAAATATAAATACGCTAATTTTAGTATGCAAATTTATATTTTGCTTTTTTTAATTAAGACTAACTTATAGATTAAGTATAACTTTGTAAACGACACAATTTTTGAGATAATTATGAATAAAAAAATAGTTTTGGGCTTGTTTTTATGTGCCTTTTGCCAATTTTCGGCAGTACAAGACACCCCCACCATAGTCAAAAAACATTTAGCCAAAAAATGTTCACGAGAACGGACAAAGCAAGATGACATCACACATATTATGATTCACTTTTGCAGCTATGCTATAGAAAGCCCCGAAAATCCGTATCAATTAGACAAAGTAATAGACGTTTTCGAGAACTTTGGTGTATCTGCCAATTATCTCATAGACCGAAAAGGCGTGATTTATGAATTAGTGCCAGAAAACAGAGTGGCGTACCATGCAGGCAAAGGTAAACTGCCCCATGAACCCTACTACCCAAATAGTTTGAACGGACATTCAATAGGCATAGAGTTATTGGCTATAGGTACAGAAAAAGAAATGGAAATGTTTATGTCCAAAGAGTCGTATCGGAGAATTGCCAAAGAAAATATTGGTTTTACGGTTTCGCAATACAGTAGTTTGAATTGGTTGTTAGACGATTTGCTCAAAAAATACCCCACTGTCAAGAAAAATCGCCAGCAAATTGTAGGACATGACGAATACGCCCCAGACAGACGCACAGACCCAGGGAGTTTGTTTGATTGGAAAAAAATTGGCTTGTAACATAGACTTTAGTCTGTGTATTTAATATTGAAGTTGTTTAGGATTCATCATTAACTCTCAATATTGTATTTATGCTTTTATGCAAAATTAAATTAACCACAAGGACACAAAGAGTTAATAGTAAAAAAACTTGTGAGCTTGTGTCCTTGTGGTAAAATATTAATAGCGAAAGTCAAAAAGAGGCTTAAAAATAGACGCAATAACGGCAAAAAGCAGAATCCTAAACAACTTCATTTTTAAAAAAACAACTACTTAACGTAAGTTGCGTAGTGCTTTAAATGCCCCACCCCCGACCCCTCCCCACAGGGAGGGGAGTTTTGCAACTCTCTGATAATCAAGCTCCCCTCCCTGTGGGGAGGGGTCGGGGGTGGGGCATTTAAAGCACTACGCAACTTACGTTAATAAGATAGTATAAAAATAGATTAGCTTTTAGATACATACCTTGATTATCAAGGCATTCGCCTAAAAGCTAATACACATTCATCATATTTACTTACTTATCTGATTACTTTTCAAAAATATACACAATTCTTTCCAACTTACTTGTTTCATATTCAATCCAAGTGATATTACTAAAACCTGCTTGGTGTCCATAGTCTAATAATTCGTCATGACGAGGCATATACGCATCTATTTTTCCCCATTCTGCCTCCACTTTAATGCGTTGCTCGCCTATATGTACCCCTACGTACTTAACCTTACGCGGAATTTCTATAAATAATCTTCCGCCTTTTGCCATTAAAGAGTGCAAATGTTGGATTGTATGGGCTTGTTCCGTTGGCGAAAGTTCTAAAATACCCGACCACATCCACGTAATAGCATCTGGTGCTACGTCCAAAGACAATTTTTTCAAATCTTGCTGCTCCAATACGACAATCTCTGGAATGTGAATTTTGAGGTAGTCTATCAATTCGGCTACCCTTTCTACAGCTATAATTTTTCCTTTAAAGCCTCTATCCAATAAACCTCTTACTACTCTGCCATAGCCAGCCCCTAACTCTAATAAAATTTTGGCGTTTTGTAAATACGGAAAAATAGTGGCAACGTCTATACAAGTATCAAAGCCTTGTAATTCGGCAAAAGATTTAAAAGTGTCTATCTTAATGTGCTGATAGAAGCCAATGTTGTTATCATTAAAAAGTAAATGATTTTGCATAAGGTAACTGGTTGAAAGAAAGTGCTAAATAAAACAAAAAATATAAGATTCATACAGTAAGATTTGAATATGCTATTTTATTTTTAATCCACGAAAAAAATTAAGAATTATTATCATTTTAGCTCTTACGGTTGTATTGAAGGGTTTTTTTGTGTAAAAAATACACAAACATTACATCAAGAAAAATTAGAAAAAAATTTATTTAAAAACAACTAATATAAATTTTAAATTATCCTACGTATTTAATAATTGTTTTGATGTAAGTTTTTCTTGAAAATAGATTTTTATATACGCCTCTAATCTACTACCTTTGCAGCCGTTTTTAAGAGTTATGATAAAAACAAAATGATGTGTTACTGTCCAAACGGGAGGGTACACATCTCACAGACAACGAAATTCTCCTGTGGTTTGTAGAGAATGGCGTACTTCGTTGGTTGTGCGGAACTTAAACTTTATTTTATGCGAAAATTAGTCTTTATGGCAGCCTCTGCGTTAGTTATCTTGTATTCTTTGGTAGCAAGTACCGAAGAAGCACAAGCAGCCAAAGCCAAACAAAATTGTTATGACCATACGACTTACTTAATGGTCAAAACAGATGAACTCAATCGCAGAAATGTGCATGAGTATTTGTACCAGCTTACGCAAGACTCCGCCAAAACAGATTTGTACTTTCGAATTTTATTAAATGAGTCGAATTTAAGTAGTGATTTGGCTCGCCAACACCATAATATTTGTGGTATGCGTGATTGGGAGAAAAACCGAGAGTATTTTGTAGGACTTACCAAAAACAAGTATTGTATCTATAAGCATTGGCGTTATTCGGTAGAAGATTTGGTGAAGTACATGGATTACTATGGCAAAAGAGCTTGGTATTTCCGTTTCAAACCCCAATTAGCCCGAATCAATACAAACTTGGAAAAGTAAACCTACCAAACAAATTTGTAAAAAAAATCTATAAAAAAGCCTTTCAAGCAAACCGTTTGAAGGGCTTTTAGTTTTATTGAAGTACATAATCTTTCAAAATATGCAACTCAAAATTGGCGACAAAGCCCCTACATTCACTTGTAAAGACCAAAATGGTAATTTGGTAAACCTGATAGACTTTTTGGGCAAAAAAGTTATCTTGTACTTCTATCCCAAAGACGATACTTCGGGCTGTACGGCACAAGCCTGTAACCTCAAAGACAACCACGAGTTGCTAACTACCAAAGGTTATACAGTAATAGGCATCAGTAGTGATAATGAAAAATCGCACCAAAAATTCATTGCTAAGTATGAGTTACCATTTATCTTGTTGGCAGACACCGAAAAAACGGTGCATGAACTCTACGGCACTTGGCAGGAAAAGAAAATGTATGGCAGAACTTACATGGGAACAGCCCGCACTACTTTTGTCATAGACGAAAACGGTGTGATTACGAATATCATAGAAAAAGTAAATACGAAGAATCATGTGGAACAGTTAGGTAGCTAATGATTTGTTGAGATGTTTTTAAGGCAACATCTCTGTTTACTTTGTAACCGCAAATCTGGAGATTTGCCTAATAAAGTCCGTAGAGTACGGCTAAAGCCTAACTCTACGGACAATGGGGGCTGGGGGGCTGTTGCTTTTCAATGGAAAAGAGTTGCAGACTTATGCAGATTTGAATTTTTATGATTATCATTGGAGGCAATATGACCCGCAGTTGGGGCGTTGGCACTCACCTGACCCTGCCGACCAGTTTCATGGTATTTCGGGCTATGCCTATTGTGCGAATAATCCTGTGATGCTGACTGACCCTGATGGGAGAGCTATACCTCTATTAGTTTTTGTGGGTGCTGCTATTGTAGGCGGTGGATTAAATGTTTGGAATAATAAAGAAAAAATTAGAGATGTTTGGAGTGGTTTAGCTTACTTTGGTGTAGGAGCAGCAGGAGGTGCAATGGCTGTTGTTAATCCTAAAGCTGGTTTTGCGATAGCTTCTCTGGGCAATGTAGGTGTGGATATAGCAACAGGGAACGTACCAACATTTGAGAAATGGCAAGATGTAGCAGGCTATGGATTTTCTACTGGATTAAATGCTTTGGATGTGGTTGGAGCAGGTCAAACTGTTAAATGGGGGTACAATGCTGCAAAAAGTTGGATTACTACAATCAAAGATGTAAAATTCCTAGGAAAGAATGCTATTACAGAAAGTTGGAAGGGCGGTTTTGCAGTCCAAGGTGCAGCAGTTGAAGTCATAGGTCATAAAACTTCGCTACTAAGTAAATTCACCCCATTCAAAATTACTCAAGAGGCAGCTTCAAAAATTATTGGAGGTAATGGTCTTCCTTCGTTACGTTCCATGCAAACAGGATTACGTAATCCTGCCTCTATTGATGCTTTAAAAAAATCCATGCTGGATGAAACCTTTGAATATACTCAAATAAGGGGACAAATAGCGGGGTATTATGACAAAGGAATATACATTATTGGTGATGGTAATCATAGAATGGTAGCAGCTTTGGAACTTTTTAAAGAAACAGGAAATTCTAAATATGTTATGGAATTGTTAAAAAATGGTAAATGGATTAACAAATTTGAACAATCTCGCCCAATGATAACCTCAAGAACTTTTTGGGGTAGATTTAGGAATTATATTGGGTTTTAAATCTTAATTAGCCAGCTTGTACTGTTTATAGATACGAGCTGGTGTAAAATAATAATAAAAATTTATGAATAATAAAATTTTTTTCTTAAATGAAATTGTTGAAAAAATATTATCTTTGAAAAAAGGCGATATTTTTTTATGCAATTTCAATGGCATGGCAACAGAGCAAGAACTTGGACAAATTACTCACTTAATAAGGTTATCTATATACCCTTTCTATGAAGTAAATACACGTTTGCCTTCTTTTTCATTCTTTACTGGTTGGTTGCCAAAATTTGAAATCGGTAACTTTTTAGCCTCAAAAGACTTAAAAAAAGACGAAATAGCCGAATTATTATACCTTTTACGTGCTTTACCTCAAACTTCTATACATAGTTTAGATGCGGGAGATAGGTTATTATTAGCAGTTTACTTGGCTATCAAAAAATCAAGTTATCTCTATTATTACTTAGATGGTGTTGCTTATAACAGCATTTGGCGAGTACACGATTTATTACAGGTAAAGGCAAAACAACATATTATTGTAGAGTTTTCTAATTCCTATAACTTCGATATGACAGTCTTGGACAGGCATCCTACTATTCAGTCCTTAAATCTTTCAACTTTTTTTGTAGATACTAAACATTAACAAGTAGCTAACAGTTCGAAAAGCAATTTGTTTTATGTTTGTAGCTATTTTATGGCTCTTTTGTCAACAATAATATTTTTTGTTCTTAGAGTTAGCTTCAACGTCCTCCTGTTGTCCATAGAGTTAGGCTTTAGCTGTCCTCTACGGACTTCTTTTTGCAAATCTTCAGATTTTGAGGTCAGTTCTTTGATTGAGAGGAAGTAGAGCTATTTAACTACAACACTACCCTTGTTGTCTATGGGTGTGGTACAAGTAGGCGAACAAAAAGCCCCATTGGTACAAGCTAATTTCTTGGCAGCTATTCCGTTATTGAAAAAACTGTTTGTGAAACAGCCACCCCAAACGGTCAAAGTTCCTGAACCTACGCCACAACCCGAATGGTTTAACGTAGGGGCTGCGGGCATGCAGTTTACGTTTTATGACGAAAACAACACACCTTTGTATTCAGAAACTATGGCGGTGGGGAATATCAGCCCTGCTGCGTGGGGTCGTTTGGTACAAAAATACGACATCACCCAAAACGGTACGATAGAGGTAGAGTTATTTAACTACAACACTACCCCCGCCTATTTCGACGAATGGCACATAGAACTGACCGAAAACAGTAAACCCGAAATAGTGCAGGAGGTACACTATGACCCTTGGGGTTTGGTGATGGAAGATGAGAGTTATTTTGCTCCTGTTTCTCCTGCCAACGGTGCGGATTTGTTCAATGGTAAGGAACTCCAAACCTTTGCAGATTTGAACTTTTATGATTATCATTGGAGGCAGTATGACCCGCAGTTGGGGCGTTGGCATTCACCCGACCCTGCCGACCAGTTTTATGGGATTTCGGGCTATGCTTATTGTGCGAATAATCCTGTTATGCTGACTGACCCTGATGGGAGAGCTATACCTCTATTAGTTTTTGTGGGTGCTGCTATTGTAGGCGGTGGATTAAATGTTTGGAATAATAAAGAAAAGATTAGAGATGTTTGGAGTGGTTTAGCTTACTTTGGTGTAGGAGCAGCAGGAGGTGCAATGGCTGTTGTTAATCCTAAAGCTGGTTTTGCGATAGCTTCTCTAGGTAATGTAGGTGTGGATATAGCAACAGGGAACGTACCAACATTTGAGAAATGGCAAGATGTAGCAGGTTATGGATTTTCTACTGGATTAAATGCTTTAGATGTTGTAGCAGTAGGGCAGTTTACAAAAGTAGCTTATCAAGCTATAAAAACTTGGAAAACAGTTACATTAGGAACTAAGACTATTGGCAGTGGGCAAATCATTACAGGTGCAGTTGATAGGGCTGCTTTCTCGGCGGTAGCTCCTACCTTTGAGGTAACATTTTCGAAAGTGCCAAGTTTATTTCAACTATTACCTGTTAATCAAGTAGTAAAGCAAACACCTAAATTGCTTAAATTTGGACAAGAAAAACTCATGATGGAGCATTTTGGTAAACATGCATCTGAGATAATGAAAGCATTAGGCAAAAAAGCATATAATTTAAAAGACTACATGGATGATGCCAATTATGTAGTAAGAGAAGGTATGTATGTTCCTGAAATAAATGCCTATATTAAATATGTGGGTGGTGGTAGCCCGAAATTTGCACTCACTGGTTTAGATAGAGTTACTGGGAATATAACAACATTCCATATAAAAAGTCTTAAAGAACTCTTGCATAAAGCACCTAGTTTAAAAAACATTTACGGACTGTAAATTATGATACAAATTACTGATATTCACTGGCTTAATTATGAAAGTAAGGAGGCAGAAGTAATGCTTTTTGATGGCAAATTCTATGTTAAATGTTTAGCATATCCTTTTTTACACCAAAATGGAGAAGAAGTAAGACAGCCATTATTTGTATTTAATACCTCAAATATAATGATAGAATTTTCAAAATGTGAGAGTATTCAATATTTTGAAAATTCGTATAGGCATTTAATTAAAGGTTTATTAATAGACAAGCCCAATAAAATAGTTAAGAGTGGCGAATTTATTTTTGAACTTGACTATATGCTTGAATATGTTGAAGAAAATGTCTATATTTCATTTATAGCGTCTCGCATAGATTTATAGTTTAAAATTTTCATCTATTCCTTATTTTTGCCCCCTTTGTCCTTAGAGTTAGCTTCAGCGTACTCTAAGGACTTTTTTATAGCAAATCTTCAGATTTGCGGTTAGTTCTTTGATTGAGAGGAAGTAGAGGTATTTAACTACAACACTACCCTTGTTGTCTATGGTTGGAGCAGGACAAACTGTTAAATGGGGTACAGTGCTATAAAAAGTTGGGTAACAACAATAAAAAATGTAAAGGTTTTAGGAGAGAGTGTTGCTAAAAAAAGTTGGGAAGGAGGATTTGAAGTAAGTGGATTAACTGCGGAAGTTTCAGTTCAACAAGCCCCTAAAATTGAAATATTTTATAGAAGCATGACAGATGAAGCAGCAGAAGTCTTAATGAAAACTGGTAAAATGCCAGCAGGCACCGAGACTTTTATTTCTCCAACTAGAGCTTTTTCTGAAAGTTACGTAGGGAAAATGTTTGAGTTTCATGTAAAGGCTGGTACAACTGCCCAACTTGAAAGTATTGGTGTACGAAATGCTGTAACAAATCATCCATATAAACATCTTCCTTTGGTAAGTAAAGGTTGGAAGAAAATAAATGCCTTTTTTAAGGTTGAAGGCGTTAATAATATGGGGCTTCCACATGTGAATATAGGCTTAGGAAATGGTAAAGCATTAGATATATTCAACTCAAATATTATTAACTTTACCTTAATTAGATAATTTTATGATAGAAGTTATAAAAGAACTTTTTAATAATTTATACGCTAAAAATTTAGATAAAAATTCTTTTTTTAAAGAATTTTTATCTAAAACGGGAATAAATTTTAATGAAAAGTTTTGCTTGGAAAGTATAGAAAAAGCTTCTCTTTTAAAAGATGCTGAATCCATAGATATGTTGTTTCAAATGGGTCTAATGTATGGGTTTTCAACACAATCTGTTATTGTACTGAGTAAATTACTTTTACTAGATTGTCACCATGTACACGAAGATATAGCTAACTTGCTTAAAGAGTTGAGAGACCCTGTAAGTATAAACTTTTTATACAAAGCAACTGAAATGCAATTTGAGTATTTAGATTATGATGATACATATCAATTTGCTCGAAAATGTATTAAAGCCATTGCCGCTATAGGTAATTCAGAAGCTATTTATAAGTTAGAACAGTTATCAAAAAGCTCTATTCCTGAGATTGCAGGTTATGCAATCAAAGAATTGAACAGATTGTTGTAATATTCGTTATCTCCCCCCATTGTCCTTAGAGTTAGCTTCAGCGTACTCTAAGGACTTTTTTATAGTAAATCTTCAGATTTGCGGTTGTTCTTTGATTGAGAAGAAGTAGAGCTATTTAACTACAACACTACCCTTGTTGTCTATGGGTGTGGTACAAGTAGGCGAACAGAAAGCCCCATTGGTACAAGCAAATTTCTTGGCAGCTATTCCATTATTGAAAAAACTGTTTGTGAAACAGCCACCCCAAACGGTCAAAGTTCCTGAACCTACACCACAACCCGAATGGTTTAACGCAGGGGCTGCGGGCATGAAATTTACGTTGTATGACGAGAACAATACCCCTTTGTATTCAGAAACTATGGCGGTGGGGAATATCAGCCCTACTGCGTGGGGTCGTTTGGTACAAAAGTACGACATCACCCAAAATGGTACGATAGAGGTAGAGTTATTTAACTACAACACAACCCCCACCTATTTCGACGACTGGCACATAGAGCTGACCGAAAACAGTAAACCTGAAATAGTGCAGGAGGTACACTACGACCCTTGGGGCTTGGTGATGGAAGATGAGAGTTATTTTGCCTCTGTTTCTCCTGCCAATGGTGCGGATTTGTTTAATAGAAAAGAGTTGCAGACTTATGCAGATTTGAATTTATATGATTATCATTGGAGGCAGTATGACCCGCAGTTGGGGCGTTTTCATGTTATAGACCCAAGTGCCGACAAGTATCATGCACATTCTCCTTATGCTTACTGTTTCAATAATCCTGTGATGTTGATTGACCCTGATGGGAGAGAGATTGTAACAGCTATGCTGATAGGGGCATTTATTGGAGGAACAATAAATTTAGGTGTTAAACTTTTTCAGCCTGGTAAGATAAAGAATGTAGGTGATGCTTTCGCTGCTTTTGGTATTGGTGCGGCGGCAGGGGTTGCAGGGGTTTTAACAGGTGGGGCTGCTCTATCTGCTGCTACAGGATTAACTTTTTCGGCTACGTTTACAGCGGCAGGAGTGGGTGCGGGAGGATTTTTAGGTGGAGTTGCTTCGGGGGCTGCGGGTGCGGCAGCCAATGGACTTGTTAGAGGAATTGGCAATATGGCATATTTTGGAGATGCGTATTCGGCTAGTGATTTCTTGGGAGAAGTTGCTTTAGGTGGGGTTTTTGGTGGTGTAACGAATGGTATTTTCTCAGCCGTTAAGGGGAATAATTTTTGGAATGGTGTACCAAGGTCAAGTACAGGCGGCATTTTTTCTATTAATGATGTTAAAAATGCAATAAGCGAAGGTTGGCAGAGAGTACCTACACCTGAAGGTACAAAATGGGCAAGGGTGAATGCAGAAGATTTAACTTTCCAAAGTGCTGGGGTTAATGATGAGATAAGTATTTTAGCAGGAACGAAGAAGAATGATGTATATGTAAGTGGTTCTTTTTCTATTACTGACTGGGCTAATTACCCTACTGTAGGTGGTGTTCCTATTCCTCAAAATGCAGTGTTTAGACTATTAGAAGGAGCAGAGTATGAGGCTGCGAGAAATTTGGCTAATGCAACAAATAGAGGGTTACATCAACAAGGACTATTTAAAGGACTAGAAATTCACGAAATTCATCCAGTAAAATTTGGTGGAAGTCCAACAGACTTAGCTAATAAAATAGGTTTACCACGCCCTACGCATACACTTTATACTACTTGGTGGAATAGATTACAAAGACATTTAAAAAAATAAATCAAATGAACATTAGTAATTTTTTTTCAAATTTTTCGCCTGTTTTACCTGTTTCTACTGAAATAGAAACTTTTAAAAAGTTGCTAACATTTAAGTGTCCATCTGACTATCTTACGTTTATTACTACTTATGACGGTGGTGATGGGTATATAGGAAAGGACTACCTTGCATTATGGTCTGTTGCCGAAATGATTGAAATAAATCAATTCTATAAAGATGAAGACCCTCTTTTTTTTGAAAAATACTGGGTTTTTGCTTCTAACACAGGTATATTTAGATATGCCTTTGAAAAATTAACGGGACATATAATAGAAATAGACCCCTATGATGATGACTATGCTATGTTTATGGGGACTACTTTGCAAGAGTTTTTAATAGAATTATCTAAGAAACATTAAAATTTTTCCCCTTTTGTCCGTAGAGTTAGGCTAAACCCTAACTCTACAGACTTCTTTTAGCAAACCTCCAGATTTGCGGTTAGTTTTTTGATTTAGAGGAAGTATAGCTATTTAACTACAACACTACGCAGCTATCCCTTAGCCTACGAATACCACTATACCGACCACCAAGGAAACTTGCGGTTGGCGTTTCGGGTGAAGTCGAGCAAACAAGAATACTTATTAACAGGCGAAAATAACAGATTCCAGCAAGAAACTGACGACTTTGGTGCTAATGGCAACCAAAGTGGTGGTTATACAGATTTGACAAGAGCCACTTCCCCAGAACCTACGTATAGTGGAGATGTGTCTGTTCGGCTAATGAGTGGGCAAAGAGGGCAGCAAACACGCATTTTTAAACGAATAGCTGTAAAAGCAGGCACAAAACTGTCGATGGAGAGTTATGCGTACTATATTGGTGGTGGTAAAAAGGAGAGAATTATCCCCAATTCGCCTATACCTAACTTGAACGTTGATGAACAAACTGCAACACTACCCTTGTTGTCTATGGGTGTGGTACAAGTAGGCGAACAAAAAGCCCCATTGGTACAAGCTAATTTTTTGGCAGCTATTCCGTTATTGAAAAAACTGTTTGTGAAACAGCCACCCCAAACGGTCAAAGTTCCTGAACCTACACCACAACCCGAATGGTTTAACACAGGGGCTGCGGGCATGAAGTTTACGTTTTATGACGAAAACAACACGCCTTTGTATTCGGAAACAATGGCGGTGGGGAATATCAGCCCTGCTGCGTGGGGTCGTTTGG